>JBKCJY010000260.1:0-1748 GCA_046301455.1 Chitinophagaceae bacterium
AAATTCCTTGAAGGCCCGCAAAGCCGTTGGAAAGAATTCAAATTTGCATGGAAAGTATTAATTGAATTCATAAGAGGCTATCGTGCACTAGCATTTGTTGGCCCATGCGTCACGATTTTTGGAAGCGCCCGTTATGATGAAACGCATGAATATTATGAACTCACGCAAAAAGTGGGTGCCGAAGTTGCAAAGCTGGGATTTACTGTAATGACAGGTGGAGGGCCCGGTTTAATGGAAGCTGCCAACCGTGGAGCAAAACAAGTGAATGGTAGAAGTGTTGGCTGCAATATTGTATTGCCGCATGAACAGGAGCCCAATCCTTATCTTGATAAATGGGTAAACATTCGTTACTTTTTTGTCCGCAAAACATTGCTCATCAAATATTCTTATGCATTCATTTGCATGCCCGGCGGTTTTGGTACGCTTGATGAGTTGTTTGAAAGCATTACACTTATTCAAACAAAAAAAATTCAAAACTTTCCCATTATTGTTTTTGACAAAGCATTTCATAAAGAAATTATTGAACATGTCCGGTTGATGAAAGAACGGGGAACAATTTCGCCGGAAGATGAACACCTCTTTCATGTTACTGACTCAATTGAAGAAGCTATGCGAATTTTGAAAGAAAAAAGTATTCACCGGTTTAATTTGCGGCATGAGCAGCCAAAACCATTTGCCTGGTTATTTGAACAAAACGGAAGTAAGAAATAGCATCAAAAAAAAAAGCGCTTCATTTCGAAGCGCTTTTCTAAACTTAATTTTTGCCGGCATTTAATTTAAAAATATAGGATAGTGATGCATATCCCAGCTTAAGCCTTGCTCCTTCATAAAATTTTACATTTTTTTGCTCAGGGGCAAATAGTAATAATACACCATGTTTTTGAGTAAACATATACTCAGCCATAACATATGGTGAAATAGTAATGGGAGTTCCTGGCTTAGGGCGGGCAAATGTTGCAAATACCCCTTCCAATACTGCCCAGGAAGGCATATTCCTTCCTCGTAATTCTGAGAATGATGTAATGTTGAAATTGGCTCCGGTACCTAATGTAAATGATTTGCCAAACTTGTATTTTAAAGCTGGCCCAAACATAACATTCAGTCCCTGCACTGATATATCTGCATTAACCTGTGAATTATTAATATTATACGCACTGCTGCCTGTCGTTGAAAATGGAAAAGCAGCTAATGAAAGTTGAAAACGAAAACCTTTACTGTCTTTATTATTAAAGCTGATTTCAGAGCCAATAAATAAAACAGGTAATGTACTCGAGTTAATCGTCATGTTTTTATAAAAAGATTGTTGATCGTTTACATCAACTGCACTAAAGTTGCTCATGTTTGCACCAACTCCAACAAAAAAGGCTGTTCTTTCAGCTGTTCCGCCTTCATAAAGTGCATAAGCTGTTGTATTGGCATTAATGTCTTTACAAATTCGTATCATGCTGTTATCATTCCAGCCAACAGATTCAAGCCTGTTCTCCAGTTTTTTATTTCCGCTGACGTAAGGCAGTAATTGCTGCTGATAGTATCGGTATTCTTTGAGCGAGCTTTTTGTTACAGGATCCAATGAACGCAGGTAACGCAGAGTTTCTATTTCACTGTTTGGTTTTTGAATAAAGTAGTGTTTACGTGATGCGTCTTTATATGTATACAGGCTGAGTTTATCGCCTTTAAGTAATACTTTCAGAAATAAAGTTTGCATCACATAGTTTTCTTTGTTTTCAAAATCAGGTATGCGTGCAAGC
>JBKCJY010000261.1:0-4719 GCA_046301455.1 Chitinophagaceae bacterium
TTTCATATAGGCCATGGCGATGGTTTAGGCCCCGGTGATCATGGTTACAAAATGCTCAAAAAAGTTTTCCGCAATCCTTTTTGCCAATGGCTGTTTGGTATTTTGCCTCCTTATATCGGCATGGGAATTGCCAATTATATGAGCCGCCGCAGCCGTGCACAAACTGGCGCAACAGAAGAACAATTTTTAGGCGAAGACAAGGAATGGCTCATCATTTATTGCAAGGAAGTGCTGCAAAAAAGTTTTTATAATTTTTTTGTATTCGGACACCGCCATTTGCCCATCAATCATCGTCTTACTGAAAAATCAACTTACATCAACCTCGGTGATTGGATTCGTTATTTCACATACGCAGAGTTTGATGGAGCTAAGCTAGAATTAAAAACATATACCAATTGAAACAACTCATCACCATCATCTTCTTCTTTACGTTGTGTAATACACAGGCGCAGGATAGCTCCTTTTTTACACCTGCTAAAACCATTGAAGGAGAGTATGTTGATTTTACAGTTGATAATCTGGGCAACTATTACCTAGTATCTAAAGACAATCAATTAAAAAAGCTCAACAACCGTGGCGACAGCATGGGTGTGTTTAACGATGTGCGGCGTTATGGCAAACTGTATTCCATTGATGTAACCAATCCGTTGAAAGTATTGCTCTACTACAAAAATTTTTCAACCATTGTGGTGCTGGATAGATTTTTAAACATCGTCAACACCATTGACCTTCGCAAAGCCAATATCTTTCAGGTGAAAGCCATTGCACAGAGTTATGAGAATAACATCTGGATTTATGATGAGCAAAACAACAAACTCAAACGCATTGGTGAAAAAGGAGATGTAATTTTTCAATCAGTTGATCTTCGTATCATCTTTGATGAAGTACCATCGCCTACTCATATTTTTGATCATGATGGATTTGTGTATCTCTACGACCCCGAAAAAGGATTTTATGTATTTGATATTTACGGCAGTTTCAAAACCAAGATTTCTTACAAAGCATTGAAAGATGTAGCAGTTATCGGCAAAACCATTCTTGGTATTGAAAACAACTTTATCATTGCTTATACTACCGGCACACTTACTGAAAAACGGATGCCTTTACCCAAAGGGTTTGAGCAATATCAAAAAGCCATCATTCAACCCGGGCATTTGTATTTTTTACAGCAAGGGCATATGTATCATTTTACTTTTTAGCCGTTATTTTTGCAGATGCCTCAATTTTTTAACCGCATTTTCTTAGACAACCCCATTAGCAGTTATTTATGGATTGCAGCTGTTATTCTTGTAATGCTGCTTTTTAAGGGAATTATTTCCCGTTTTCTTTGTGGTATACTGTACCGCTGGTTTCCGCAGGCCAAAAAACTCATCAGTCGTGATCGTTTTATTGAACTGGTGCTCATTCCAATGGAATGGTTTGTTGTTTGTACTGTAGTGGTGTTCTCTGTTGATAAACTGAAATTTCCTGAATTACTGAAGTTTGAACTCTACAAAATAAGCACGCAGGATATTACAGATGCTTTAGGCAAAACTGTTTTAATTATTTTCTTCATTCGCCTGCTCACACGCATTATTGATTTTATTGCACTCATTTTTGAAGCCAAGGCCAACCTTACGCCAGATCAGAGTGATAACCAGCTTGTAGTATTCTTTAAAGACTTTTTTAAAACAGTTGCCGTCATACTTGGTGTGCTTATGGTGTTACGATTTGTGTTTCATTTTAATGTGGCCAACTTTATCACCGGTTTAAGTATTGTTACTGCTGCCATTGCTTTAGCAACAAGGGAAAGTTTGGAAAACCTGATTGCATCTTTCATCATCTTTTTTGATAAGCCATTCACAATAGGAGATTTAGTGAAAGTAGAAAATGTAACGGGCACAGTAGAAAAAATTGGTTTACGCAGCACACGCATTCGCACCGACCAGAAAACTTACCTCACCATGCCCAATAAAAAAATGGTGGACAGCATCCTGGATAATCTTTCACTCCGCACACAGCGAAAGGCGGAAATTAAATTAGAACTGAATGTACAAACTTCACCAAAAAAAATTGATGAACTACTTGCAAAAGCCGAAATGCTATTACAACAGCAGGAAGAAATTGAAAGCTATACAGCAGTATTAAATGATATTGGTTTGAAATCTATTACTGTACTTATTGAATACTTTACAGCACATAATGATTATGCAAGGTTTCTTCAGTTGAAACAGGAAATCAATTTGCATTTACTCCGAAGTATGGAAACATTACAAATAGAACTGGCAGGCAACAAAGAATAAATACAATGGCTATCCACTTTCAACCCACACTTCAAAACAACCTCATCATCATGCAGCCATTGGCGCCGCATGATTTTGAACGATTGTACGCCGTAGCATCAGATCCTCTGGTTTGGGAACAACATCCAAACAAAAATCGTTACCAGCGTGATGTGTTTCAGAATTTTTTTGAAGGAGCCATGCAATCACAAGGTGCCATGCTTATTTTGGATAAAGCCACAGGTGAAGTAGCAGGTTGCAGCCGCTTTTATGATTACAATGAAGCCGATGCTTCTGTGTTTATTGGTTATACTTTTTTCGGAAGAAATTTTTGGGGCAGGCAGTACAATCCTGCGAGCAAGCAATTGATGCTCGATTATGCATTTCAGTTTTTAAACACAGTGAGGTTTCATATTGGCGCAACCAATACCCGTTCACAAATTGCTATTGGCAGAGTTGGTGCTGTAAAAGTGAAGGAAGTGGTTGTAGCTTACCACGGCGAACCAGACAGACACAATTTTGAATATGAATTGAAGAAAGAAGATTGGTCTAATAAAAAATGATTATTTCGCCTTCAATAACACCTCACTCAAATCCTTATCATACAGTCCGCTTGTTCCATACTCTTCTACACGGCCGATTTCTTTTCCTGCTTTCATCACCAGAATGGTGGGAGCTTTGGTAACACCCAATGCTTCACATAAAGAACCGAGTGTTGTTTTTTTACGGTCAACGCCAACGATGGTGATGCGTTTGAAATCAAAACCTGCTTCTGTACATAACTTTAGCAATTGCGGAAATACAATATGCGAATCTTCGCACCAGGTACCTACAACAACAATCAGTTGTACTGTATCTTTTACTACTTTTAAATTGGTAACGGCTGCGGCATTCGGTTTGTACCAACTGATGTCGTTACGCATCCATGCAAATGCTGAATCATTTTTTAACACATCAATACTCAAAATGCCTTTGAGTGTTTTTAAACCGTTCTGTTGGTCTTTGCTCACTTCATATTGAACCTGTGCTGATGTAATTTGAAGAAAGGTGAATGTAAAAATCAGGGTAGCAAAAAACTTCTGCATCATAAATCTGCTTTAATGTTGAGTAAGAATGATTTGATTTCCTGCAGGCTCTTGATTAAGTCATACCGCAGCAGTGAATCATCCTTGTATTTTTTTATATAATCTTTGGCACCTTCAATGGTGTACTTACGTTGACGCAATAAAAAGTAAATCAGTTGCAGCTTTTTAATTTCGGCAACGGTATAAAAGCGGTCGCCTTTTTTGTTTTTTCGGGGGGTGATGTTTTTAAACTCGCTTTCCCAATAACGGAGTGATGAAGGATTGAGGTTGAACATGGTACCCACTTCGCCAATGCTATAATATAATTTCTTATTGAGTTCCTCATCAGGCGGAAGTTGAATCATCTCCGCATCGCCCACCATTTCTTTCAGACTTTTACGCCCTCTTTTGCTTTTTGTTTTTGGAGCAACAAACTGTACCACTTCTTTAGGCGCAGAAGTTGACGGCTTTACAGGGCTGGTTTCATCAAACTCAAATGCTATTTGGGTGTTGCTTGGCATGTGTTATACAAATGTAATGAAAGCCTTTAGAAATCCACGAAAGGGCAGCGTTCATCAATCAAAACTCTGATTCCCTGCTGCTGCAATTTTAAGCAAACGGTCAAACTGCTCAGGAGTTAAATCATTATAGAAAAAGTAAACCGGGTTGATTTCTCTTCCGTTTTTATGTACTTCATAATGCAGATGCGGCCCTGTGCTTTTGCCTGTACTTCCTACCCATCCAATCACTTCACCACGGCGCACTTTTTGACCCACTCTTGCTTTTACACGCACCATGTGTCCGTACAATGTTTCATAACTAAAACCATGATTGATAACCACATGATTGCCAAACCCATTACCCAAATTACCGGCTACTTCCACAACACCATCAGCCGTTGCATATACAGGTGATCCTTGCGGTGCTGCAAAATCAAGCCCCGCATGAAATTTTGTTGTTTTATAAACAGGATCAATGCGGTAACCAAAACCGCTGGCCAGGCGGTTAAGATCTTTGTTACTCACAGGTTGAATGGCTGGTGTTGCAGCAAGTAAAGCCTCTTTATTCTTAACCATATTTTCAATGGCATCAAAGGATTTGTTTTGCGTAAACAAACGGCTTCTAAGGTTTTTGATTTGCTCAATAATTGAAATATTAAGCTCTTTGTCAGTAAGTGTTGCAATTAAACGTTGTTCCTGCTGGTTTTCAATCATCTTTGCCCGTGCACTGTCGGGTATGGGACTGGCTTCAAAAATAGAGCGGTACACTTCATTATCTCTTTTTTCAATATCACGCAATTGCTTGCTCATTTGCTGCACTTGCTGTTGTACCAAATCCACTTTTTCCTGCATGCGCTGGTTTTCCAGCATCAGTCTTTCTTCATTAGCGCTGGG
>JBKCJY010000262.1:0-4670 GCA_046301455.1 Chitinophagaceae bacterium
TGGTTTGATAACATGGATGCAGAAAGCGAAGCAAGCAGCCCGCTAAAATCACTTCTTCTTATTATTCAGCAGCATATACTTTGAAGTTTCAAAAATAGCTTTTGTAAGTTCTCTTGCCTGTGCTTTTATTTGATTGGTTTCTGCAGTAACCGGAACTTTATCATTGGAGTGGAGGTACATTAGTTTATCAGTATTCGTGGCCATCTTCAACTCATAATAATAATTGTTGAGTATCAAGCTCACTTCATTTTTCTCGGCATTGTATCGGAATGCACTCTGGCTAATCATACTTGAGTCATTACGTAAAGATGGTTGAAATAAATTTCTGCCCATTGCTGTGTTGGTATATGGCAAACCGAGTACACCTCCAATGGAAGGCAACACATCCAGCTGTGAGCAGGGGCCTGAGTATAATTGTGGTTTGATCATTGACGGTGCATAAAACAACAAGGGAACATGCTCTCTTGTAAGATCGCCTTCAACCCATGTTTTGTTAAATAAATTACCGGGATTGCCCAGTATACCGTGATCGCCCACAAACACAAATAAGGTGTTGTTGAAATATTTTTCTTTTTTGGCTGCTTCAATAAACTTCTGAAAACAATAATCGCTGTAACGGAATGCATTCAACTCATCATTATTATCAAAACCATTATGACGCAAACTGTCAACCGGGAATTCTATTTTCTTAAACTCTTTCAAATCTTCTTCCGGAATAGTATATGGCCTATGATTGCCTGATGTTTGAATAACAGCAAAAAAAGGTTTTGTTTGTTTTTTTAAAACCTCATGCGCTTCTAAAAACAAATTTTTATCACTGATGCCCCATACATCTGCTGCTGGTGATTTAAAACGGCCTTCTTCATACAAATCCAGTCCATTGATGTTGTTGAGCAAAAAGCCACGTATGTTGGCCCAGCTTGCGCTCCCACCAAGAAAATAAAATTTTTGATGATCTTTAAAATCATTCATAATGGTGTGCTGATCCACCATTGCCATATTACGGCTTGCAGTTTTGGATGATGTAACATCAGGCACACCGGTAATGGTTGCCCACACACCCTTGGCTGTTCCATACTCCGGTGTAAAACAATAATTAAAAAAGGCACCTTCTTTACAAAGCTGATTAAAATAAGGCGTAGTGTTTAACGGATTGCCCCACATCGAACTTTTATAACCGCTGAAGCTTTCACAAATCACCAGAACCACATTCGTTTGTAAATGATGCAGGGAATCAACAGCTGCCACATTGCGTTCATAATTGAGCGGCTGATTGTTTTCAATGCCCAGGTATTTTGCAACAACAGGAAATGCTTTTTTCGTTGCTGCCAGATCCACCACCGTACTGTTGCGCATTTTTAAGGTGCTAAAAAAACTCTGAAAAGGATTTAATGCAAGATTATTACTGAAACCATCGCCCAGTGTAAATGCATCACTCCAACGCAAAGGAAATTGACTGAATTTACCGAATATGCCAAACGCCATCAATAAAAACACAACTATACCTGTTATAACTTTCCGTGTTTTTGAAATTGCAACAGCAGTTCCATCTGCCACCTTGTAAATTTTATTGAACAACATTGCAAGCAACAGTATGGTAACGATCATAGCCAGCAATATGCGGAGCACCGGATAAGTTTGCCAAACCATTTGCCCGGATATAGCAGCATCTTGCAAATAATTAATGGCTGATGCATTGAGCCGTTGTTTGAGATAAGCATAATGTGCAAAATCAGCCACATAAAAAAACACAAGGACCAATGCTGCAATCAGCAACACAACATTCCATATTTTTTTTGCAGCAACTGATTTGTAAGGATTAAAAAAACGAAGCGAACCCAGCAGCCACATTACAAGCATGAGGATACAAACGATTCTTAAATCAAACCGTATTCCCAACCCATAAGCCGGTAAAAAATCAATGAGGCTTGTGCCCGGTGCTTTAAAATGATAAGCAAACGCCACACGCAACAAACTCATGAGCAATAAAAAACATAAGCCCGTGAGCAATGACCATCTAATAAGTTTTCCCGTAAGTATCCTGTTCATTCTTCGCAAAAATAATTCTTTACCGCCTCACAGTGTGCAATAAAAAAGCAGCAATCAAAACTGATTGCCGGCTTTGAACATATACTGAATCAAAAGCAACTTAAGAAATCTGTATGTTCTTTTGTGTTGTTTGCTTGCCTGCAATTACAGGTAAACTCACATGCAATACGCCATCATCATACTTTGCTGTAATGGCTGTTGCATCAATGGTGTCATCCAGTGTAAAGGTTCTTATAAAACCTCCATGGCTGTACTCCCGCAGCACCCAGTCAAATTTGGGAAAGCCCTGCGGCGGTGTGTACGTAACTGAAAGTTCATTGCCCTTTACATTCACCGCAAAGTTTTCTTTCATGCGGCCGGGGGCAAATACCAGCATTTCATAACTGGCTTCTGTTTTGTAAATACTTACAGCAGCTCTTTGCTGCGAGCGGTAAAGCAGGTGCCTGCTTCCGTGTGTGCCTTTTGCTGCGTGACTTTGATTGTAAATCGTCTTTGTTTTTTGTTATAAATAAAAATTGTCTCCTTTTTATAAGCCTTATTGCGGCTATATAAAATAAGACGCCGTCTGTTTGAATTTACTTTAAACGGTTGAATATTTTTCAAATTATGTTGTTTACACTAAACTCAAAACTTCAACAGCCTGCATTTGGTCTTAATTGAATGATTTGTATAGCGGATGTTCTCTTACATTCAGTTAATTTTGAATAATTAAACGATCTTCATTGCTTAAGAAAATTGTTATCATCGGTCCGGAAAGTACAGGCAAATCCACCCTGTGCGAAAAACTCTCCGCTCATTTTAATTCAGCGTGGTGCCCGGAGTTTGCAAGAACATATTTAACTCAACATGGCAAAGATTATTCGTATGAGGATTTGCTCACTATTGCCAAAGGTCAATTGCAGTTGGAAGATGAATACACTTTGAATGCTGAAAGCAAACAGAATAATCCGCTTTTATTTATTGATACGGATATGTATGTAATGAAAGTATGGTGTGAATTTGTATTTGGTAAATGTCATCAGTGGATTCTCGATCGTATAACACAACGTAGTTATGATTTGTATTTATTATGCAAACCTGATTTGCCATGGGTGCACGATGATTTGCGTGAATACCCTGATGAAACCAGACGGTTCAAACTTTATCATTACTATAAGGATGCGTTGGCAAATCAATCAACGCCGTGGGTGGAAATAAGTGGTAATTATGAAGAGCGTTTACAAAAAGCGATTGATGCCGTAAACAAAACTGTACAGTAATTATTTTCTGTTGAAACTTTTTTCTTTGGGATAAATTAGACGCTGTACATCAGCATCGCCTTCTAAATTATTCATTTGACGTTGTACCCATCCGCTTCTAACAGCTACATATCTGCTCAATGGTTTTACGGTGTATTTTTTGGGATTGGGTAAGCAGGCAGCAATTTGTGCAGCCTCAGCTTTGCTTAATGCTGATGCGGATTTTTTAAAATACGATTGTGCCGCAGCTTCAATTCCATAAATTCCTCTGCCCATTTCAATCACATTGAGATAGACTTCCAATATTCGTTGCTTGCCCCATATCCATTCAATCATTTGTGTAAAATAAAGCTCCAACCCTTTACGAAACCAGCTCCTTCCCTGCCATAAAAAAACATTCTTGGCTGTTTGTTGAGAAATGGTTGAAGCACCCCGCACACGGTTGGGCTTTCGCTTATTGTACTGCATTGCTTTTTCAATGCTCTTCCAGTCAAAACCACTATGATCTGGAAATGCCTGATCTTCTGCAGCCATTACAGAAAGCTTGGCAGTAGCACTCATTTCATCCAGATCAACATAATCTCGTTTTAATCCATCACCGTTTACAAAACTTACAAGTTGTGTAATTGTAATGGGCGGGTTGATCCACTTGAGCAAAATGATATAACCCAATTGCAAAATAAACAACCAGATGAATAAGCGTTTTACAAAGCGAAATACACGTTTAAAAAAAGAAGATTGTTTTGCCGATGCCATGCGTGCAAGTTATACTAAAAATAAATTATTGAAACTTCAGAAAAGCATTTCAAATACATAGCACTGTATTATATTTCCAAATTAAGACTTTGGACGACTGATGATTCAATGCGTCAATAGCGGAAACTTTATTTTTTCTCAGGCAGTTTCTCAGGTTTGTATAAATCAAGCACCAGCAAACTGTACCTGTTACCAATTGGGTAAACTTTGTTGGAAGAGAAAAGGATGCGTTGGATATTATACAAGAGTACAGGGCCATAAACCAGCGAGGCACCAAACGCCAATGATGGCCAGAAAGGTTGACCACCCAATGTAAGAATTAACGCAAACAATGGAATGCCTGCATTCGAAAGCAAAAAATCCTGGTTGCTCATGGGTATAAGTCTTGCCTTACGCTTGGGATGCTTGTACACCACTTCAATATCACTCACTTTCATGCCTTCATCCTGGAAATAAACGCTATCGTTCTGAATGAGGTAAATAGTGCCAGTGTATTTTAACCCCAGTTTCGTTTGAATGGTAATAAAAGAACCTTCGGTATAGCGCATTATAGTTCTGCCATCTTTGCGCAGCAGCAGTTGGTTGTATTGAGCAGTTGCAGTAATGCAGCATGCAATAAACAGTAGA
>JBKCJY010000263.1:0-4350 GCA_046301455.1 Chitinophagaceae bacterium
CCTGAAACGTGCATCATGAATCAATTGCTGAAACGATGGTGCCAGTAATGCTTTCAACTCTGCATTGCGGTGTGCACTCATGTTTTTTGGTCCGGAAGGATTGAGATCTTCCATCGCCTGCATTTCAGGTACATCCAAA
This sequence comes from Chitinophagaceae bacterium, assembly GCA_046301455.1. Taxonomy (GTDB): domain Bacteria; phylum Bacteroidota; class Bacteroidia; order Chitinophagales; family Chitinophagaceae; genus Lacibacter. The sequence continues at coordinate 140 of JBKCJY010000263.1, forward strand.
CCAATGTGTACCACAAAGAGTTTGGTGCCCCCCGGCTGCAACAACTTTACTTTCATGAGTAAGGTATCCAGTTTGTTGGCTACCGGTGCCGCATAACCTCCTTCCACATCCACCTCATCATAATAACGTGAGATGGCGAGCCCGTACTCTGCCGCCAGCTTTTGTTCGCCCGGGGTCTCACGCAGTGGACCCCGGGATTTATCTATTCTAACTCCCGGGGTCGGTTATCACCAGACCCCGGGACGACAATATGCATCAATCACAATCGCTCCGGCCTCTTCATATTATTGCGAACGGCCATACGGTAAGATACAAAACTTATATGCTAACTCCCTGGGTCGGCTAAGGCCAGACCCCGGGCCGACAGAAAGAGTACACCTCTTAAGGGGTCTATTTATTTCTACATAGAAAGATTCCGATTAAGCCATGCAGCAGTCCTTAAATTACTCTAAGTGATAGTGAAATCAAGATTAAGAATCAGTAACTCTAAAACAAGAAAGAGCTTTATTACAGTTTAGAACTTCTAAAGTGGCAAACGGTTGAGTTGTTAGGGATCAACGGCTTATAAGCGTAACAAAGGACTGTTTAAATACCGCAAACAATGTTTAGCCAATTGGCAATTGGTGTCACATAACTTGTTTTCACATCTACCTCCTCATAGTAGTGGAATATAGCAAAAGTATACCTACTATCCGAGTCCCTAAAATGGTTCTTTGTTTGGTGCAGCTAATCTTATACGCAGCGAAAATCAAATTTGTACTCAACTTTCTTATATAATATCTTTATCCGCCTCAGTTAGTCATCATACAGAAACATAAATCTTTGAATTTTCAATACCTTAAATCATATCAACTAAGGTTTGTGAATTTTTAAATGCAATAGAGAATGAAAAAATTACTCCTCACTGCAGTTATGTTGCTGCAGCTTTTGTTTTCCCATGCACAGGTGCTCAACAATGCACTGTTAGGTTTTCAGGAGCCCACTACAAAAATTCAGGCAATTGTGAGCGACGGCGGTCGTCATGTTTACTATTTTGGAGTTTTTAGAGGAGAGCTCATACGTAACAACCAGACATTGCTAAGCGGAAGCGGTGGCGATGATCTCTTTCTTATTAAAACAGATACTGTCGGTAACCTGGTATGGGCCAGACAATACGGGGGTGAAGGAAATGAAGCGATCCTCCGTGCCGATCTTTTGAAATTCAGTAATGGCGCTCTTTATTTCAGTAATTTAATTGCTTACAGAACACAGCTGGGCGCTTTTACTATTGAACCTTACGGTCAAGACCGGCCGGCCAGTTGTATTGCTCGTATTGATACAGCTACAGGTAATGTTGTATGGGCAAGAAGAACCTCCTTACTTATTAACAGCATGAGCGCAGCTGGAAATTTGCTGATGGTGAGTGGTAACATCACATCTACCAGAGGTCCCTGGCTTTATGAAAACCAATTACTTCAGGACTCCAGCGGTATTTCAAGAGTTGGACTGATGTATTTTGATCAAGAAGGCAGCTATCTGGGCCGGAAACAACTCTATCGTAATTTCGCAAGCACACTTAATATACAGTTAGGTAGTCCCTTGCTTACCAAGGAAGGGCAGCTTTTTTTCTATCTATCTACTTCCAACAATACCGGGCAGTCGCTCAACATATTTATACAGGACAGTATAATTGTGATTCCTAATCAACGAAACTTTGTTGCCGTTTTTAAAACAGACACTTCGTTTAATCGTATACGGTACAGGCCACTAAACGAAACACAAAATTCGCTTTTGTTTGCCGGTGGCACCAATTTGGGTATTTCATACAGTGCTGCTGCGGACTCACTTTATTTTATACTTGAGTCTAACAATTTGAGTTACACACTTGACGGATTCAATGTGCCTTTAACCAACAGAAGCACCCTGGTAGTCATGGATTCCAGTCTTAAAACGGCAAGGGTGCAAACACTTCATCAGTATTCCGGCACACAAAGAGTGAGGCATCAGGTTGTTTTTCCCATGCGTGATCATCTTCTTATCGGGGGAATTTTTAACGGATCCAACCAGGCTCCGGCACTGGTACCCATTTCCACTTCTTTTCAAACAGTTGATTTTTTTTGTGGATTGAATCAAACCCTTGACATTAACGGACCTTCCAGAAGCATGCTGGTACGCTCCTCTTACGATTTTGCAAACAAAGATGTTTTGTGGCTGGGCGACGCTACTGCTTATGATGGTCAGCCTATTCTCTATGCAGCAAGTTTGAGCTATGGTAACCGGCTGTACTTTGCCAACTCTTATGATGCATCCTGGAACCCATGGGTTGTTGATACCTCACTTTCTATCAGAAGCGGAAGTATGATTGGCGGAGCAGATGCAGCCGAGGTTTCACGAAATATCCGATTCTTTAGCGATGGTTCTAAATTTATTATAGGCGATGCTTATGGTAAAACAGCTTTTGATACAAGTGCTAACGGCATTGTGAAATCAGCTACCAGAAGGGATCTGTTTTTTGCAAAGCTTGGTACAAACAACCAGTTACTTTGGTATAAGCGCATCTTTACCAGTTTCAGGAATACGGCACAGCTTAAAATGGTGATGAAAAACAACAAAGCCTATGTCCTTGCAACCCTTAGCAATCCGGCCAACCTAAGCGGTTTCAATTACTTCAAGTTTGATACCTCTGCCTTCACTGTATCGGGAAGCACCTTTGGTATTCTTCTTATTTTTGAAGCAGATGGCAGTTATAAGCTGATGGATGTTACAACCATACTTCCCGGCAGAGCCATTGCCTCATTCGACGTATATGATAATGGTGATCTTGCCGTAATTACTTCTGCAGGCTCACAAGCGGCAACGGTCAATAGTATAACTTTTCCATCTCAAACAGGATTTTTCATATTGCGACTAAACGGCTCAGGAACTATTCTTAACGCAATCAAATACCAATCTACAATTTCAAACTACGGCACGCAACCTGTAGATGTATTACTGCATCCCGGAAACGAAGCACTAACGGTGATCAGTAACATCACCTTCTCTGCAAATCTTGCTTCACGTACCATGGTATTGACAAACGGGCAACTGTACCAGGATAGTTTTGTTATTTCTAATCCCAAACCTTCTTTTAATAAAACCTATTTGGATATTCTGAAAATTCGAATAACAGGAGGTGGACGTAGATCAACTACCATTGGACCTTCATCAGGCACAACGTATCCTCCCTACGTCATGAACGGAACAAGGCTCTACCTTCCTCTTACAAAGAACAGTAATCCAGACACTCTTTTTCAGAACACTCAGATCTTAGATGCCGATACCAGCAACAATCTCTCGTTCTTAATTGGAGTTGATAGTTCAGGTCAGGTATTTGCTAAAAAGAAATTTACAGCTCCTGTATCGGGAGGTATTTCTTTTCCTTACTCAATCAATAAGCTAACAAGTGCAGGTAATACAATCTTTGCCTCCGGATTTATATCTGGACCCATGCAGATCGATACCATACAAGTAGGGTATGGTGGGGGACAGGACGGTCTTACTATTCAATTTGATACGACGCTCACTGCAAAAAAAGTTTTCAGGCTGCAGAGTATTTACGCTGAACGGATATATGACTGCGATGTGTTTAACGACTCACTCATCAGCTTTGCTTACCTGGCACAAGCAGCCCCTGCTTACGTTAATAACAGGCAGAGCAACCTGCGTCCTGAGGACAGGGAACAGGATGCCTATGTAGGTGATGCCTCTCTACGTTCTGCAGTAATTCTTTCTCTTAGAGAATTGAGTTCACCAAACATCCACGTATATCCCAACCCCGTTGTGAATCGTAGGTTTTGGATACGCACCGATCCATCATCTGGCGGCAGACATAACTGGATGCTTTATGATGTGCAGGGCCGTATCATGGAGCAGGGTAATTTTGAATCAAACGGAAACCAGCCCGTTCAGATTAACGTTCGGGGAACTGTAGCACCGGGTATGTACCTGTTAATGCTTCGATCAAAAACCAAAAACACTACGGTAAAGCTTATTTTCTGATGCAGTGCTGTTTCATTTACCTGTGGTTCATAATGCGTAATAGCATTCTTTATAACGCATAATCAAACATTAACGCAACAGGGCCGGTATTTACCGGCCCTGTTGCAAAAAGAAAGTATTTTCCCCTTCACACCCTGTACGTGTCTGCTTTCCAGTTTTGAATGGACTCTTTAATTGCTTTTGCAGAAAGATTT
>JBKCJY010000264.1:0-1808 GCA_046301455.1 Chitinophagaceae bacterium
GGCCCAAACAAAAAAAGAACTGCAGGATGCTATCGTAAATAAACTTACTCACAGCAGCAGGGTGCGGGATTATTGCTTTCAGAATTGCAGCGATAAACATCATGCGGCATGGCTGCGCAAACGGCGTGCATATGACTTCAAGGTTATAAGAGATACATTATGGCTTCAGGTTGAAAACATTTACATGCCTAGAAGAGATTCTGAAAGTAAAGAACACATCAGCCGCTGTGATGTGTTTTTCTGTACCAGCAATTTAAAAAAATCAACCTATCGTTCCATGGTAAGCATACCAATGGCGGCTATTGATACTGTTTACCCTATCAGAGGAACCGGAGCTTACGAGATTGAGGAAGAAAAAAAACTTATGAAGGACTGGATGATTACAGTGGATATAGGCGGAGAGTGGGTAAATAGTGATCCCTGGGTTATATCCTGTCGCACACGTGCTGTCCAATTCTATGGGGATGCATCAGGTACAGAAAACTATTTTTTATTTGCACTTTGGGGTTTAGAAAGAGAGGCATTGGTGAAACCGTTCGCCCAGCTTAAACAGTTATACCTGCGTAATACAAAATAGCTATAATTAAAAATTGTAAGCTACCCATAAAAATTAAAATGCAAGATGAAAAAAAGATTGCTCACTGTATTACTTCCGATTGCAGTTCTATTTTGTACTGAACAATTGTTTGCACAAAAGCCCGCAACGGCACCAAAAACAAAAGAACAGATACTTGGCTGGCTTTGTGAAAAAATTATAGCGAATGGTGTAGGTAGCAACTTAAAGGGAAACTTGGTTTTTATGAAAGACTCAATTACTGTTATGACCTGCACTTATGAGGGAGGAAATGTCGTATTAAATTATGAAGTAATTACGGATATTGATAATACACTCGATTCGGCTGGAAATCGAGTTAAACAACATGCTGCTTTAATTTTGAGAGTAAAGTCTAATTATAATGTAACAATACCCTTTACACAATTAAAAGGAATCAACGTTCATAAAAAAGAAAAGAATGGTTTTTATGACTACGATTATATTTCTTTTGAAACTAAAAGCGTTGCAATACAAAGTAAACGCAACAGTTTTAAGCTCATGTGGTATGACAATCATGAATCTTATAATAATAAAATAGAAGCTGTTAAAAAAAATGGTTTGAATGACCCCGGAGAGGAAGCCAAGTATAAAACATTTAAAATACATATGAATTTTTTAGACAACCCAAACCTGCCGCAAAAACTGCAAAATGCTATTAATGATTTAAAAAAATACATGATAACTGATAACGAGCTTTATTAGAACTAAAAAAGAGACACTACTCGCTGCTGTTTATTATTCAGTATTTGAATGAAATTGTATTTCATCACTTTAAAATAAAAACAATGATCCATCAAAAATCTGTTCTGCAATCAATGGCCTTTCTGTTCTTATTGTGTCTTACTGCAGCACTATTACCTTCCTTTACTACAGCAACAAAACCCGCTCCATCCAAAAAGGAACGCTATTATTATGCGTCAGGACAAAACACATCACTGGAAAAAGTATACAAAGCAACCAGCAATGTATTTTCACTGGACTGCGACCGACCCGATCTATTAAGTGTAGGCAGGCAGTTTGCTGCCTATTATAAAGCTGAGTATTCAAAAGGATCGGGTGATTATATCGATGCTTCCTGTTATGGTCCTTATGATAGTTATGATGAAGCGAATCAGGCAAGGTACAGGGAGATTTCAAATCAAAAGTATTTGTGTGATGCGCCCAATTGCAATGTTACTTCAGCTCAGGGATTTAAGCCTTCATGTAAATAAAA
>JBKCJY010000265.1:0-5213 GCA_046301455.1 Chitinophagaceae bacterium
TGCTCAAAAAAATATTCATTTCATCAATGGGCAATGGTTCAACGGTGGAGGATTTAGTACAACAGATTTTTATTGTGTAAACGGAGTTTTATCAAAGACTAAACCGTCAACAGTTGATACGTTTATCGATTTAAAACAGCAATACATTATTCCTCCTTTTGGTGAAGCACACAATCATTCACCCGATACGGAACTTGATTTTGATATTTTTAATGAACGTTATTTGAGCGATGGCATTTTTTATATCAAAAATCCCAACAGCATTCCGTTTGCTACATCAAAAATTGCGGGTCGCATTAATAAACCCACGGCTGTTGATATTGTTTTTGCCAATGGCGGTTTAACAGCAACAGGCGGCCACCCCACAGGATTATACAATTACCTGCTTTCAACCATCTACAAAAAATCAATACTCGGCTGGACAAACAGAAGCCTGGAAGGACATGCATTTTATGTAATTGATTCAAAAGAAAACATTGAAAAGAAATGGCCGTTTATTATGGCTGATAAACCGGGCTTTATTAAAGTATACTTGTTGTACAGCGAAGAGTTTGAACAAAGAAGAAATGATACACTCTTCAACGGAAGAAAAGGATTGGATCCCTTATTACTCCCGTTGATTGTAAAGAAAGCTCATGCCGCAGGTTTAAAAGTGAGTTGCCATGCAGAAACGCCTGCTGATGTACGTAATGCAGTAAAAGCTGGTGTAGATGAAATCAATCATTTGCCCGGTTACCAGGTGCGTTGGAAAGATGGATATCAGCCAAATTATTATTTGCTCACACCTGCAATTGCAAAACAAATGCAGAAGAAAGGAATTCATGCTGATGCTACCTATTCACTTGCAGAAACGGAATTGTTTGTAAAAGATTCAGCACAACGGAAAATGAGAAGGGAAGTGCAGAAAAAAAATTTATTGCTCTTAAAAAAGTACAACATACCTGTAACTGTTGGTTGCGACAGTTACAACCTCACTGCTAAAACAGAAGCAGATTATTTATACAAGCTGAATATTTATACAAATCTTGAGCTTGTGCGTATGTGGTGTGAAATTACTCCACTTGCAATTTTTCCCCAACGTAAAATTGCTGCACTAAAAGAAGGATATGAAGCCAGCTTTTTAGTTTTGAAAGAAAATCCGCTGCAGAACTTTGAGGCCGTCTATCAAATTCAACTCCGTGTAAAGCAGGGGCAACTGCTTTGGTAATTCTAAATTGAAAATAATGGGTTGTTCGAGTTCGAAGCTTCAAAACTTGAAACTAATGTTTTGCCACTATACTTATTGCTATGTGTTTTTTAGTGCTTATGACCGGTAGAAAATAAAAACACCTGTATGAAAATACAGGTGGTGAGTTTTCATGAGAAAAAAGTGATTGCTCTTAAAACGATTGAGTATGAGAAAAGTTTGCTGGTGTAAAATTGTAATAACAGTGTAATGCCATTGTTATGCAGCTGTTATTGAAACATTAAGCATTCTTATTCAAATAAAATGCCCCCTGAGAACAGGGGGCAGTAATAAAGGATACTTGCTTAAGGAAATCGTTTATAATTCAGTTGTATTAATACACATTTGTTTGAGGTGTAAAGCTGGTCCAGCCAGTCATCCAGTTGGTAGTACCGAAAGCACCTACATAGGTAGTTGTTGTAAAGCCGGTTAAACCTGTAAAGCTTGCACCACTCAAAGCAGGGCTTCCTGCTTTTGGCAAAAAGTTAGGAGCAGCCAGGTTAAATGGATTTTCTAATTGAATACCATTCCAGTCAGTATAAGTAGTACAACCTTGACTTTCTGCTTGGGTACGCACCGCTGTTGCGTTAGTTAATGTGGTAGAGTTTACACGGTAAGGGGCTGTAACGGCATGTACAAGATTGTTACGAAACAATGAACGACCATCTAAGTATGCGGCTGCAGTAGAATCACTTTCAAACTGAAAACCTGCTACCTGGTAGCCCATTAAAATGGAATTCACCAATACAAATTGAGTTGAACGGCGGAAGCGGGTATTGAAGTTATGATTTGCCAATACACCTGCAGCATTGTTTGGACCACAGAAAGTAAAGTTGCTCAATACGGGACGTGTTCTTGGTGATGCTGTAGTACCTGCACCATCATTATCACACTCAATACCGTTACCTGCATCACCACCATCAACAAACAATGGATCACGAAGTGAAACGCCAAATTGAATACGTCCAACATATCCAAAATCAAAATCAAAATCATCATCAGCTGTTCCAAAGGCAATCAGGTTTCTGCAGTTAACGGTACCTCCAAAGAATTCATAAGCATCATCATTGCCATATGATACCTGTACATTTTCAATGATTGTTCCGCTTCCAACTCCACCAAGTGTAAGACCATTAATTTCTGAGTTAGGATCGGCAGCAATACCTGCAAACTCAATACGCACATAACGGAGAATGCCACTGTTATCATTGGCAAGGCTTCCGCCATATACAGCATTAATACCACCTTCAAGCAATGGAGGAGTAGAACGGTTTGTTGGTGCATTACCGGCAATAGCAATACCACCCCAGTCACCGGGCCTGCGTTGTCCCGCAGGTTTACCTGATGTAAACACGATGGGTTCTGCGGCTGTGCCATCAGCAATTAATCTTGAGTTTTGCTCAATGATCAATGCACCTTTGTTTACGGTATCGCCCACAATTACAGAACCTGCTGCAAATGTTAAACGGGCACGGTTGTTTACATACACATACCCTTTTAATGTGTATTTACCTTTTGGCAATTCAACATTTTCGTTGATATTACCGGTTAAAATTTTTGAAGCAATGATGCGCTCCTGAAGCGTTGTACCAACGGGGTTGTTTGTACCTGTATTGCTTACAGAATCATCAATATCAACCTTAATACATGATGTAACTGCAAAAAGACTGATGGCTGCTAATGAAGTGAGGACCTGTTTCATAATATCCTGTTTATTGTTTTTTTAGTTGTTGCTTATTTTTTAAAATCAAAATCGTAAGTAAATCCAAGTGTGAAAGTTGTACCTGGTTTAAATGAGCTGAATGTTTTATCAATACCGGTGTTAAATACTTTTTGTGTATTGCGGTTTTCGTAAGTTTCAATTGGTTGGTTCAATAAATCGCTGATAGTTAAACGCAACTCACCCTTACGTTTGAGTATTTTTTGAGTAAACTGTAAGTCTAAGAGATGACGTGGACGTTCATAGATATCACCAAAATCAGAATTACCTACAAGCGCAAGTCGTTGACCTATGCGGTTATATAAAACGGAGAAACCGCTTCCTGCTTTTGAATCATACTGAAAACCTGCATTGATGAGGTAAGGTGATTGACCCTGTAAAGGACGCTGAGTTGGTGCTAATGCATTTCCTGATGCATCCACATTTGCAAGTAATACTTCTGAATAAATTACAGATACATTTCCTGTAAAGAACAAACGCTCCAGCCAGAGTTTAGATTTATTTAAGAAAGAAAGATTTTTTCTGAATTCAACTTCTGCCCCATACAATTGAGCGCTTGCTGCATTCTGAAATTCATATTGACGGCGTGTGGCAACACTTGCACTGTTTAAACGAAGTTCAATAGGGTCAGTGAACTTTTTGTAAAACACACCTGCTGAAACAACTTCACCAGCCTTTGGATACCACTCGTAACGCAAATCACCATTTAGAATACTGCTGCGTTTTAAATTGGCATTACCTGCAGTTGAAGCAATAGTTTCAAAATCAAAGAATGCAAAAGGAGCAATTTCTCTAAACTCAGGTCTTGCAACAGTTCTTGATACAGCACCACGAATATTGGATTTATCTGCGTTGTACGTAATGTTGGCTGATGGAAGAAAGTCTAATTTCTTTGTAAGAACGATTTGTGCTTTTTCAGTTCCCTGCTGGTTTGATTTGAGAAACTGTTCAAAGTTTTCAACCCTTGCTCCCCAAATTATTCTCCAGTTATCAGCAATTTTATTATCAAACATTAAAAAACCGGCAGAAAGGGCAGAAACGCCATAATATTTATCCTGTGGGTTTTGCAGGGCAGTAATCATTTCAAAGCCATTGTTCTTCGTAAAGTTTTGCTTACTGAAGATGGTATTGAAAGGCTGGCTGTACAACGACTGATCAGTTGGTTCTGAGTAGCCAAAAATAGTTGCACTAAAATCACGAAGACGTATGGTGGTATTACCCCCGATTTTTACAGTTTGTTTTTGTTCGCCAATTTTAAAGTCATAGGCAAGTGAGCCGTTTGCACCAAATGCATGATCAGTTAAATTGCTGAAAAAGCGGTTGGTGTTGTTACCACGCAGGTTCACCAGGAACGGGTTGTTGGTACCAATGCTTCTGCCATAAGTTATAACACGTAAATCAGGTTGTTCTTTATGATTGTATGCATAGTTAAGGTTCCAGTTGAATTTAATTTTTGAAACCAATGTATGTGTACCTTCTAACTGAGAGGAAAATAAAGTACGCTGGTTTAATACTGATGAACGCAATTGTACATCCTGCAGGTTTTCTGTATTAATACCGTTGCGCTGGTAATAATTGTCTTCAAATAATTGATTGAAGAGATTTTTGAACGCAATTTTATTTTTTCCTTTTGTCCAGGCGAGGTTTACGATGCCACCAACAGTTGTGCTGTATTTATTTTGATTGTCAGTAAAATCGAAAAATGCCTGGCTGTTTTGCCCACGTTCATACAATTCTTTTGTTGCAGTGTATAACAGTTTTGAGTTTCTGTAAGTAATACCAACTATCGAACCGAATGTTCCGCCTTTTTTTCCACGTACAGAATTGCCCCATGTTAAATTGAGGGTTTGAATGGGGCCTGCGGTGCTCTGTGTTTCACCCCAAACATCATCACGAAAATCAGCAGCAATATTTCTGCGTTGTTCTGCAGGCAAGGTATTATATACACCATATTTCATGGGATAGGATGCAGGAATATTTCTTCTGTCATCAAAACCTAGCCAATCAGTTTTACCACGCTCATTACTTATAAAATCTCTGCCAATGGATTGTGTGTTAAAACCCAAACCAAACCCAACAGTAATATAATTTTTCGCAGGGATGTCTTTAGTGTTTATTTGTACTAAACCTCCTGCATATTCACCGGTTAATCCATCAGCCACAACATCTGCTCCTTCATCCTTTTTATCTTCCTCTGCTGCTTCTTCTCCTGCCACAGGATCACAAGCAAACAAAAATGGCAAATCTCCCATTGCTGCGTCTACCCAC
>JBKCJY010000266.1:0-1892 GCA_046301455.1 Chitinophagaceae bacterium
TTCTAAACGTTTGCACCTGTATCTCCTCATTCCTTCACCTTCACTCTTACTCCCTCACTATGACTTGTAAACTCCGGCGCATACATACATTGTATCGTTGTAATACCTGCGCTGTAATTACCGGCATGGGTAATGAACAAGGGATATTCAAATACATAGGTTCCTTTGGGCAGCCAGTTAAAAAAGAAATTGGTGCTGGCATCTTTGGTACTTTCATAATAACCCAAACCGTCCTGCCATTTATAGGTGCTGATAACATTTACTGGCTCCATACAACTGGCACGCATATCTTTCATGTGTACATACTCCATGTTTCTGTCCACACGCAACTCAATACGCACTTTGAGTTTATCGCCCACTTTTAATTCTGTTCCTTCTTCAACTGGTGTAAGTACCGGACCTTTAGCCGTATTTCGCTCTATAAAATATTTCTTCTGCAATTTCAAAGGCGTTTCAGCAGAACTTATCTTATCTAAGTTTTCAAAGTATTGCCAGTAGGCAGCACCCCATGCCGGGCTTTGGGAATTAGGAATTTGGTTTTTGGAATTTGTAATTTTTACCGTGATATTTCCAGTTTGAGGAGTTATCAAACTTCCATCAATACTTCTTTTAAAATAACCTGTTCCTGCTTGTGTTTTTTCAGTAGCAGTTGAAAATGTTTGATTGCCGGCTTTTACTTCTACAAATGTTTCCTGCTCCAGAACATTTGTGCCCTGCAACAACAATGCATAACAGGCTTCAGCAGTAGCGATGGTGGTTTTCCAATTTTGCACCTGTTTTTGTTTGAGCAGCCATGTTTGCAGATCACTTACGGCTTTTGCATCGTTTGCCACTTCATGAAATACTTCAATCATCAAAGCCTGTGCTTCTATAGGTGCCTGGTACCAGTAATAACCGCTGTTGAATTCTTTCCAGTACATACCCATTTCTTCATTCATCAAAGATTTTTCACGCAATGATTTTACAATCGCATCTGCGGTTTTTAATTCATTGTTTCTGTGAAGCGTTAACGCAAGCATGGCCTGCATGTACAAACTTTGCTGCAGCCAGTATTGTTTGCTTTGTGTGCTGTAATACGTAAATGCAGCTTCATTGCCTTTTGTTTGTGCAAACTGCTTCATCATGCTGCGCATATACAAATACTGGATTTGTGTATAGCTGATATTGTTTTGATTGAGCTTTACTTTCTGTTTCTTGAGCCACTCATAATCTGCTTTCAATTTGTTATCCAGATACGGGATGGCTTTCGCCAGCATTGAGTTGATTGTTTTTTCTGATGCTGCAGGCATTGCTTTCAGCTTCATTAAATGACCGATACCTGTAATAATGTATTGGGTGATATAACGATCATCAGGCCCGCCTTTGAACCACACAAAACCGCCATTGCTGCTTTGCATCTGTTGTAATTGATTGAGCGCTTTGTCTAACTCTTTGCTCATACGCACCATATCAAACAGCAATGCAATATTTTTCTTTTGTTGCTCTTCATTTTTTGCCTGCAATACCCAAGGCGTTTCTACAAGTAACACAGCTTTTAATTCTTCATTCTTCTGCAAATTGCTGAGTAATGCCGCAGTGTCTTTTGTTTTCCATTGTTCAAACACTGCTTTGATTTTTGGCATATTGGAAACGATATGATGTGCGAGTGCATTAGCATAAAAACGGTTCCATGTTTGCTCTGCACATTCATAAGGATACTCCATCATATATGGCAATGCCTGCACCGCATACCAAACAGGATTACTGGTAAACTCAACTGTGAATTGGTGATGTTGCAGTGTATTTGAATTGGTGTTGAGTAACTTGGTGAATGTAAAATTCTTTGTGCCCTCACCACGCATATTGAGCGGTAATGATTCTGTCACCAGCATTCGATTGGTGAGAACAGGCAA
>JBKCJY010000267.1:0-776 GCA_046301455.1 Chitinophagaceae bacterium
GGGTAGTTCCAAAGTTTGTGGCGCAGTTTGGCTCAAGCGATACTGCACTAGAAAAAGCATGGAGCAAATACAAGTTGCCTGATGAAGAAGTGAAAGCAAGCAATGTTCGTGGCACCATCAGTTATGCCAGAGGGGGTAAAGAAACAAGAGGTACAGTTTTGTTTATCAATCTCGTTAATAACCCCAGATTGGACACAATTAACTACAACGGAGTAAAAGGATTTCCGGTGCTTGGCAAAGTAGTGGAGGGAATGAACACGGTTGATTCTTTGTACAATGGTTACGGTGGTACTACTATGAATCAGTTAGATGAGATGTACAGAAACAAAGAAGCGTTCTTTAAAAAATTTCCAAAATTAGATGTAGTGAAAAAAGCGCATTTGGTTCGAAGAAAGAAAAATTAAGCTATGCCTTTACCGGCACACTATGTATGGCTGCTGCCATCTCCTTAATCAATGAGGCATCTTTTTCAATAGCGTTACCAATCACAATTACATCAGCGCCTGCTTTGCAATTGAGATACGCTTTTTCAGGATCGGTGATACCTCCGCCTACAATTAATGGAACTGTAATTTGCTGCGCCACACTTTGAATCATGCTTTCAGTAATAGCACGTTTTGCACCGCTGCCGGCATCCATATAAATTACTTTCATGCCCAGCATTTCACCAGCCATAGCCGTGCACATGGCAATTTCATTTTTATCTGAAGGAAGGGGAGAAGCATTGCTGATATAAGAAACGGTTGTAGGTGCACCGCCATCCACCACCATATATC
>JBKCJY010000268.1:0-3749 GCA_046301455.1 Chitinophagaceae bacterium
TGATTACTGTCGCAATAATTACAACAACCAGCAGAAATCGAAAGGTAATTACAGTGCGTATGTACGCAACATCAACAACACACTGCTGAAGAACAGGAAGATCCTGGAAAGTGTTTTACCGGCGGCCGAAGAAACTGCAAAAGCCAACCGTGATAAACTGCAGCGGCTGGGTTTTCATTTCAACTACATCACACATATCTATACCACCAAAGCAGGCAAACAATATTTTTATTGTTATGATTATGGTTATCTGCCTTTAGAAGGCGATTGGTTTTTGATTGTAAAAAGAAAAGAAGAATAATCAAATGCAATAACTGCCCCCGGTTTCTAAACTATTCTAATGACACAACCTTCAACCATTTCTAACAAAGCCATTGTACTGGGAATTGTTGTTTCTGCACTAGGCTTTTTTGTTGACTTGTATGATATCATGGCGCTGGCGGCCATAGGTGAGCCAAGTTTAAAATCAATCGGAGTACGTGCCGATGCTATGAAAAGTGAATTGAACTTTTTGCAAAGCATGCAAATGTTCGGTATGTTGCTGGGTGGTTTTTTGTGGGGTGTGATCGGCGATAAGTACGGACGTTTGAAAGTGCTCTTTGGCAGTATCATTTTGTATACATTGTTTACCTTGCTCAATGCGTTTGTAGAAACAGCAAATCAATATGCAGCCTGCCGTTTCCTGGCCGGGTTGGGCTTGGCCGGTGAGCTGGGTGCAGGAATTACATTGGTGAGCGAGCAAATGAAGAAAGAACAAAGAGGCTTAGGTCCGGCCATTCTTGCCGGGTTTGGTGTGTTAGGAGCTATTGTTGCTGTGATCATCGGTAAACACTATGATTGGAAAACGGTGTACATCGTAGGAGGTACATTAGGATTCCTGTTATTGTTCTTACGTATTGGCGTAGTGGAAAGCGGATTATTTAAAGTATCGCAGCACAGTAAAGTGGCGAAAGGAAATTTTCTCATTATTCTCCGTAATAAAAAATATCTCACAACATTCATCTTCCTGTTGCTCGCAGGGATACCGGCATGGTTTGTTAACGGAGTGATGATGCAGTTCTCTAATTATATTGCCGCCAGCATGGGTATGTATCCTTTGCCGGATAAAGGTGTAGTGATCGTTTACTTTTTTATTGCCTTGTCGTTGGGCGATGTTTTAGGTGGATTTGTAAGCCAATGGTTGAGAAGTCGGAAAAAATCAATCTATCTTTTTCTAAGTGTGCATTTGGTATCACTCGTCTTATTCTTTACGATTGCTCAAAAATCTGTAACACTTTATTACATTGCTTTTGCAGGGTTTGGATTGAGTGTTGGGTTTGTGATACAGCTGTTTACCCTTGCGGCAGAAAACTTTGGAACCAATATCAGAACACTCGTTACAGGCAGTGGTTTAAATTTGGTACGAGGGTGGGTGATTCCTTTTGGTGCTTTGTTTACATGGATGACATCGTCACTTAATATTGTTGAATGGAAAGCAGCTGCTGCTATTGCATTTGCAGTTTGCCTGCTTTCGATGTGGTCTGTGAGTAAGCTCGATGAAAATTTTGGTACTGACATGGATTTTGAAAGTGTATAGCCCGTGTTGATAAGGAGTACAGATGTATTACTTTTGAGTTGTTACAAAATAATTAAACAGAACCTGCACATGCGTTTTATCATTTCCGCTTTTTTTTTGCTCCTATCCATTCTTTCTGCTGCACAGAAAAAACAAATCAATGATGAATCTGCCACTGAACAGTATGTGCTGCGGCTGCATGAAAGAAAATTTCAGTGGATGATAAAAAAGCAAACAGATTCACTTAACAGCATTCTGGATCCGAGAGTAATTTATGTGCACAGCAATGGCTGGCAGCAAAACCGAAAAGAAATTACGGATGATTTAAAGAGCGGTAAGCTCATCATGAATAATGTAACAGTAACCGAAGCAAAAGCAAGAGTGTATAAAGGAGCGGTGATCATTACTGGAAAAGGAAAATTTGATGTGGTGGTTGATGGCAAAGCTGTAGTGCTTGATTTACTTTATACCGAAGTATATGTTCGTAAAAAAGATGGCTGGTTTTTGGTAACACGACATGCCAACAGAATCATCTAAATAAATAGTAACTATGAATCTGGAAATCAACAATCATCTTTTTATTGTAGGTGGTGCAACCTCAGGTTTTGGAAAAGCAATTGCAGAAGCGCTTTTAAGTGAAGGTGCTAATGTCATTGTTGTTGCAAGAGGTGAAGAAAAACTCAGAGCGTTGTACAGCGGTCATGAAAATGCTGAATTACTTTCCGGCGATATTACGGATTACGAAACTATAGATCAGTTAGAATACATGGTAGGTGAACGGCAGTTACACGGCATGGTGGTAAATGCAGGAGGTCCGCCTGCAAAAATGGTGTTGGAAACAACGCTGCAGGATTGGGATGATGCGTATCAAAAAATTCTAAGATGGAAAGTAGCCATTACCCAAACATTTGTACCCAAGATGATGAAAGCAGGTTATGGCAGAATTGTGTACATCGAAAGTTCAAGCGTTAAACAACCGATTGAAAATTTAGTGCTGAGTAATTCACTTCGTTTAGCGGTTGTGGGAATGGTAAAAACATTAAGCCAGGAAATAGCACGCAGTGGCGTTACGCTGAACATTATTGGTCCGGGCAGTCATAATACACCGGCTATTGACAGACTGTATATTAAAAAAGCAGAACAAACAGGATTATCTTTTGAAGAGGTTAAGAAGAATGCGGTGACTTTAATTCCGGTGGGAAAGCTGGGTGAAGCAGAAGATTTTGCCAGCCTGGCATTGTGGTTGTTGAGTCCGCACAGCAGGTATGTTACCGGACAAACGATGATTGCAGATGGAGGAATGGTAAAGTCGACACTTTAAAATTTAAAAAGGGACGCATAGCGTCCCTTTTCTTTAGCAACAACCCCAATCAGTGATGCCGCCACAACATTCGCTACTGCTTCCGCAGCAAGTAGCATCATTTTGATTTGTGTTCATGATGCTAAGGTTTATATGTGAAACAAAGAATTAACAACAGCCACTGCCGGGTGCACAGGCCGAAGGTTTTTGTGCATATACCGTGATAGAGAATATGCCGGTAGTACCCTGTTTGAAATCAACCAGTTCCTGTTCGTTTAAATAATTTTTGAGAATATCATCCGGAATGATAATGGCCTTTTCTTTCTGGATAGTGATATGTTCAAATCCATTTTGCTGGATGAGTTCGAGATACACTTCTTTTTGAACAGCGCCTGATACACAACCGGCATACATCTCTGCATCTTTACGGAGTGCTTCAGGTAAGTTGCCCACTAATACAATATCTGAAATACTGAAATGGCCACCGGGTTTCAATACACGGAACATTTCTTTAAACACACCATTCTTATTCGGCACAAGATTCAATACGCAGTTACTAACAATAACATCAGCGATGTTGGCGCTAACAGGCATGTGTTCAATATCGCCCTGGCGAAACTCCACATTGTTCAATCCTCTTTTTTCTGCATTGGCTCTTGCCTTTTCAATCATGGCCGGAGTAAAATCAATCCCTATCACTTTACCTGCAGGTCCTGTTTCTGCTACGGCAATAAAACAATCATTACCGGCCCCGCTACCCAGATCGATTACTGTATTACCGGGTTTAATTTTTGCAAATTGTGTGGGTAAGCCACAACCTAATCCAAGATCGGCATCAGGATTATAACCTTTCAGGTTGGTATAATCATCACTCATGATGTTATATACTTCTGT
>JBKCJY010000269.1:0-3986 GCA_046301455.1 Chitinophagaceae bacterium
ATTAAAGTGGGAGTAAAGGTAAAGATGATGAAGAACCGACAAGTTGGAATTGTAAAAGAGCTGAAGAGAAAGAATGCAGTGGTGCAGTTAGGCGCCATTCCAATTACAGTCAATTTGAGCGATTTGGTGGTGGTTGTTGATAAAGTGCAGGCGCCTTAATAAAAAAATATTTTGCTGAAACCTTTTACAGGCGGCCTTTCCGGCCGCCTGTACTTTTTAATCGCTGCTTTTTTTGGAGTAAAAACTTCGTACCCTTACTTTTGCGCCGGAGTGATGGCAGAGCGGTCTATTGCGGCGGTCTTTAAAACCGTTGAAGTGAAAGCTTCCGGGGGTTCGAATCCCTCTCTCTCCGCTAAAAGGCTTGTTTGATCAAACAAGCCTTTATTTTTTGATTTTACTTTGAGACTTATCAATCTTTAAAGTGATTGGTGTCATTAAGGTTTTCAGTATAATAGGTTAGCTTGAACCATCTAAATAACAAGCTATGTTACCAATAATAAATGATGATTTAACGGTACTGATGAATGCAATTCATTATCGACCCGCCGTTTCTGTAATTCTTCCTTTTGATTCAAAAACCAATCTGACTTCAGAGTTTCAGCATTCTTTGAAATTTGCTTTTGATGAGGTAGAAAGGAGATTGGAAGCTGAGTACCCGGGTGATCAAGCGATAAATATAATGAACAAGTTACATCACTTAACTGATCAATTAGAGGTGAACAAACGTAAAAAAGGAATTGCATTGTTTGCATCGCCGATTTTTGAAAAACTTGTTTATTTAAATGTTGAGGTTGAGCCTAAAATATTAGTAGATGAATCTTTTGAAATTCGGGATCTTGTTTACGATGCAAAAGAATCTCAATTACACTATCTTTTGCTAATCTTGGGAGGTGGTGAATGCAAGCTTTTTTTGGGAAATCATTTTCATTTACTGCCTGTTAAAATGCAGATACCTTCAACTTTAGAAGCTTATATTAATGACGCCCCGCAAAGAGTTACTAATTTTTCAGATCCCGATGCGTTTAAAGAAGCACAAGTTGAAAAATTAATACGAAGTGTAGATAAAGAATTGAGCAATACACTACTTAAGCATAAATTAAGTGTTTTTGTAGCCGGATCTAAATCTATTCTTGGAGTTTTCAAATCTATTACTCATAATGAAAAAAATATTGAAAACTATATTGAAGGAAATTATTTGGAAAAAAGTTTAAATCAATTGCATCAAATTATTCAGCCTTTTATTCTGGAATGGAAGCACAGCAGGCAATTGAAATTGTTGCAACAAATAGAAGATGCCGCAAATCAAAAAAAACTAGCTATTGGTATAGAACAGGTGTGGAATGATATCTACAATAAAAAAGGGCGTTTGCTTATCGTAGAAAAGGATTTCATGGCAAGTGGTGAGCATGTGAATGATGGGTTTATTTTTTATAAACCCACCACTTCTGAAAACAAATTTTCACATATGCATGACGTAGTTGATGATGCAATGGAGTTGATTTTAACCAATGGTGGTGATGTGGCATTTGTTGACAATGGTTTGTTGAATTCATATGAGCATATTGCCCTTATAAAATATTATTCATAATGATGAATTAATTGAATATTTCCAGAACAATGAAGGTTTACGAGTCGATTTCTTATTTCTTTATATTATTTTAAATGCCCTTATTTTGGCTAAACAATTATGAGGTTGGTAGTTTCTTTTAAAATAATTCAGCCCTAAGGCTTTTTTCTTTAATTTGCCTTTCCAAATTAACAATTGATTATTGACCAGCCCACTTCCTTTACTTGAATTTTAAAGTGGTGGAAGAAAGAATTACAGAAACATGAAAATTCAATTCTATCTCCGTTTTAGCACCAGTTACGGCGAAAGTTTATACATCTGTGGGAATCACAGTAAATTGGGAAATGATAATGCAGATACGGCGCTGCCGATGCAATATCTTAATAACGATTATTGGACGGCTGCCGTAGACATGGATGAAGATGACACGGAACTCCGTTACAACTATATTCTACATACTAATAATGGTGAGCAGGTGATAGAATGGGGTGACGACCGTAAACTGCAACTAAGCGAAATAAAAGCTGAAGAATATACTGTTTACGATACCTGGAATCATGCAGGTGATTTCGAAAATGCTTTTTTTACCCAACCTTTTCAGCAAGTACTTTTAAAACGTGAAGCCCCTGAAAAAATCAAAACTTATCATAACGCTACACATGTATTTCGTGTAAAAGCACCTTTGCTCAAAGTAGACGAAGTGCTTTGCATAAGCGGCAGCAACAAAGCATTGGGCAATTGGGAAAGCAGTAAAGCAGTAGCCATGCAAAACGATGGCAATTGGTGGACTATGAAATTAAATATGAGTAAAGAAAATATTCCCTTTGCTTATAAATATGCGGTACTCAATACCAAAACAAAACAGCTGGTGCAATATGAAAACGGTAACAACCGTATGATGTATGAAGGTTCAGCAAAAAAGAAAATTACTATTACTCATGATGGCTTCGCACAGTTGCCCAATGCAACTTGGCATGGAGCAGGATTGAGTGTCCCAATTTTTAGTTTACGCACTAAAAATAGTTTTGGTGTTGGTGAGTTTACTGATATTAAGTTACTGGTAGATTGGGCGGTGAAGATGAAAATGAAGCTGGTGCAAATTCTCCCCATCAATGATACTACTGCTACACATACATGGATGGATTCTTATCCATATGCACCCATCTCAGTATTTGCACTGCATCCGCAATATTTAAATCTGGAAGCGGTAGCAGGTGATGCCAAGCATAAAGTCATTAAATCACTTGCTAAAAAGCAGAAGGAACTAAATGCGTTGAGTGAGATTGATTATGAAGCAGTGATGAAATATAAAAGGGAGGCTATTAAAGAATTGTATGAGGAGCAAAAAGCAGAAATGCATGATGATGTACATTTCTTTGAGTTCTTTGATTTAAACCGACACTGGCTGGTGCCTTATGCTGCGTTTTGTTATTTGCGTGATAAATATAAAACCGCAGATTTCAAACAATGGAAATCACACAGTGAGTTTAATGAAGAAGCCTTGCAGGACTTTGTGAACCCTTCACAAAAACATTATGATGAAATTGCAATTCATTATTTTGTACAGTATGAATTGCACCTGCAATTAAAAGAAGCAGTTGATTATGCACATGAAAACAGTGTGATATTAAAAGGTGATATTCCCATTGGAATTTATAGAAACAGTGTAGATGCATGGATGGCTCCTGAATTGTATAATATGAACAAACAGGCTGGTGCACCGCCTGATGATTTTGCAGTGAAGGGACAGAACTGGGGTTTCCCCACTTACAACTGGCAACGTATGGCTGCTGATGGTTTTAAATGGTGGCGTCAGCGTTTTGAGCAGATGAGTGTTTATTTTGATGCATTTCGTATTGACCATATTCTTGGTTTCTTCCGCATCTGGAGTATTCCGCTGGATGCAGTAGAAGGAATCATGGGATATTTTGTGCCAGCATTGCCGGTACACATCAATGAGTTTGGACAGCGTGGGTTGTGGTTTGATTATGCACGCTATTGCAAACCTTATATTACCGATGCAGTATTGAAAGACATAATGGGCAGTGAAGATAATTGGCTGCATCCTTATCTCAACAAACAAGGTAACGGCAGATATGAGTTGAAAGAAGAATTTAACACGCAACGAAAAGTAGAAGCATTCTTTGATGCGTTGGAAAAAACGGATGACCATGACCGTATACGCCATGCCTTGTATGATTTAATCAGCAATGTCATTTTCTTTGAAGTGGAAGGAAGTCAGGCTCAGCAGTTTCATTTCCGCATTAGCATGAGTTCTACTACTTCGTTTAAATATTTGGATGGAGATACAAAAGCCAAACTGGAAGACCTGTTTGTAAATTATTTCTTCCGCCGTCAGGATGAGTTTTGGCGCAAAGAAGCAATGGATAAACTGCCATTCTTAAAACGCAGCACCAAT
>JBKCJY010000270.1:0-7394 GCA_046301455.1 Chitinophagaceae bacterium
CTGATATTGTTTACAGCTTTGCGTTCGCCGTTTAATTTTGAAAGACTGTTTACCTGCAGTAAAAACATTTGGCGAAATTACAGGAATCCTGTTGCTAATTCATCCTTTTCCTCCCGCTTATAAACATTTATGAATGTCGTGTATGTTTTAAATTGCAAGGTTAAAAGCTGTTGTTTCTATTTGAAGTTTTGTGCAGCTTGTTCAAGAGCGGATCATTGGAGAGCACTTAATCATAATTAATTCTTCTTAGTATTACTGCACGCAATAAACAGCAGGATAATAATCTAAAAGACGTTTTTAATTTCGATTTTTAATGGCCAGCAATTAATAGTTAATCATTGAACTAAAAATGAAAGTTATTATAATTAATTAGCTTTCGAAAAAAATTAAAGATGAAACAAATTTTTGTTTTAATAGCTCTTGTACTTTTTTATACAACTGGAACAGCGCAAAGCAATTCGTTTGGTTTTACATTTAACCACCAGGCATTATCAGTAAAAGATCTGGAGAAATCTGTTACCTTTTATAAAAGCGTTTTAGATTTGGAGCAAATTACCAACAGAACGCAGATGGCAGGTATCAGTTGGTTTTCATTGGGTGAAGGAAAAGAATTTCATTTAGTTTCTGTTATTAAGGAAGAAGTAAAAATTAATAAAGCAGTACATATTGCCCTTACCACTCCCAACTTTGACGGACTAATCAAACATCTTGAAAAAAATAAGATTGCCTTCTCTGATTGGGCGGGTAAAGCAAATGCGGTAACCATACGTGCCGATGGAATCAAACAAATATATTTACAGGATGCTGATGGTTACCGGATTGAAATTAACAGTGTTTCTGTGAAAGAAAAAATATCATCTAATCAATACGAGAATCCCTTTACGGTAATAAAATTGTCCATCAATACCCATTGCATTAAAATGCCAGGTATAAATACCGGGTTCCTGTCGAATACTTTTGAATGTTCCATCCCAACCCTGGCTTCCCGGTTGCCATGCATACACTTTCTGCCCAACACGGTTAAATATTCTGAAGAATTGTATTTGTTCAACACCTATAGTAACAGGTAAAATAAAATCATTGAGCCCATCAAAGTTTGGTGTAAAAGCATTAGGTACAAACACTTCTACTTTACTGATTACTTTTACTAATTGTGTATCTACAGTTATACATCCTGCTTTAGTTGCAAGACGGATGGCATAAGGATAAGTGCCCAAATTGGATGTTAAAAATACAGGTGTTGTTATTTTTTCATTGCTTAATAAAGAAGCCGGTCTCCATAAAACTGTATCGCCTATTGTTCTTGCATTAAGGTTGAGTGACCTTTCGGGGAAAGTGTATTTTATTGGATAAGTAATAGGTTTTTGAGGTGACTCAATAACAACCGTCTCACTTCTTGTAGGCAATATGCATCCTTCAACATTTTTTACTGTTGCATAGTAAGTTCCTGATGATTGGGCCTTAAATCTTTTTTGATTGGCATTTGCAATGGCAGTTCCATTTTTATACCACTGTACTGAAAGATTATCGGCAGTAAATAAAACAGCACTGTCTTTTGAAGTAGTGCAAAACATATTCTTACCCAAAAAAAGAAGCGTTGTATCTGGCAACAATGCCTTTACAACCACCGTATCAAAATCTTTACATCCGCCACCATTACTGCTCACCGTTAAATAATATGTTGTAGTAGCAGAAGGTGCCGCAAGGGGTGTAGATGAAAAAGGATCACTCAACCCATTTGTTGGTGTCCATTCATATTTCCGTCCTGGTTTTGGCGGCTCACCAAGAATTACAGGAGTTACTCCACAGTACGAACCATCTTTTCCGGCAACAGCTTTAACGGTTAGGGTATCAAGCAGTTTTGTAAAAAGTGTGTCTTTGCATCCAAAGCCGGGGAAAGGCGTTACTTCAACTGCTAAAACAGTACCGCTTGAAGGTGCTGGTATAAGAGTTAATGAATTGGTATAACTTAAAATCGTTGAAAAATCCTGGGTAAACCATTTGTATGATTCAAAACCATATGGAGCAGTAATAGAAACAAAAGCATCATTGGAGCAAAAAGCAGCACCAGGAAATTCGCCATTACATTCTGTATTCACATCAATATATGCGTAGCCAAAATGGCGAACAAAAGTACAATCGGCAGTTTTGAAAAACAGCCTGATAGTGCGACCCGCTTTATTGTTCAAATTGATGGTTACGGGCGTCCAACTTTTATATAATACTGGTGCATTATTACTTACCTGTGTAGATGATATTTCAAAACCCGGCAATCCAGATCCATAAGAAATAAATGTAAATGAAGAACATTCTATTTTCTGATTTGCACTGATATCGGTGATTTCGAGTTCCAATCTTGGTTGTTCATTGTCATTATGATTGGGGCCTTCAAAAACAACGGCATAGTAGTACGTGAGCGTATATTCATCCCTGTTAGCAGGTATTGTAAACTCATAAGAAATCCCTTCAGCCTGCGCACCTCCCGATGTATTTCCCAATTTAACTGAATAACCGCTTCCGTTGGGACATGCAACGGGGAAACCACCAAACTGATCCAGCACGCCTGAGTGTTGCGCCCTTGTGAACATTTCATGCCGCCCCGGATAAGGCGCTGATGGATATAAATTCATCACATTGGCCCCGGAAAGTGCAGCTACTGATCCAATATAGGTTTGCCAGTTGGAGAATGTGCCATTTTCAAAATCAATATTGGGCGGGCAGGATTGAGCAACTGCAAAAAAACTTTGCAATAACAAAACACCGATGCTTAAAACAGATGCAATAAAGTGCCTGAATAATATAGATGTCTTTGATTTCATTGAACACAACAATTTAACCAAAAAGCAATGCTTTTTAAAATGAAAATTGCTGAACAGGTATTCTGATGGTTTCAGTGAAATACCAATACAACATTACGCACAGATGGTTCAACAAAACATCTAAAAGATCACTTTATCCAAATGGGGCCGATTCCTGCATCGCTCAGCATTTTATTTAATGCTTCTATACGGCTTTCTATTTCCTTCGCTCTTTTTTGCAAAACTGCCCACTCTGCATCCAATTGTTTTTTGAGATCGATGGATGATTGATTTACTCTTGGCAAATCGCTTTCTGTTTGATCTCTCAGAAACATATAATTTGCGGTAAACTTATTCGGGAAGTTTTCTACGTCATCATAAGCCTTTGATTTCCGCTGAATCATGTCCTCATCCCACTTTATCATTATATCCAGCAAGTCTTTTGCTTCCTTTTTAATGGCATCAAATTTTAAACCTGAAGGCATATTGTTGATGAGTTGCTGCAGCTGCTTTTGTTTTGCATAATGCGTATTTACAGTTTGATGCATAATGGTAATGTTCCGCTCCAGTAAACTCATAAATTCATCATAAGCTGCATAAGTTGCAGCATCTGTTGAATATAACGGGTTGGGGCTTATTGTTGCTTGCGCTGATACTAATTTATCTCCTGCTTTTAATACAAGTGTGTATGTGCCGGGGCTAGCTTTATGTCCGGCATAGCTGCTTTCAATATAAGTATTTGGAACGCCGGGTAAAGTTGAATAACGCATATCCCAAACAAAACGGTTTAATCCTTTTTGCCTGGACAGAACCGGATTGGCCGAAGGTGCACCATCCCAATACTTATACAAACTATCTGGCTTTGAACTAAAAGTTCTGATAATATTACCATTTGCATTTTTGATTTCAAGTGTAATTATATCTGCTGCGTTTGTTTCCGGGAGTTGATAATAAATTACAACCCCATTGGAGGGGTTGACACCTCCCCTGCTGCTCACACCGCTTGGATTGCTGCTGTTCATAGTGCTAAAGCCATTTGCTATAATTGCATCTTCCGGTTGAAACAACAAAAGACCTGTTTGATCTTTTTTATATTGACGAATCAAACTCAAATCATCCAGTACCCAAAAACTTCTGCCACTTGTTGCTGCAATTAAATCTCCTTTATGAATTCGCAAATCAGTAATGGGTGTAACGGGTAAGTTTGATTGAAAAGCGCTCCATTCTTTACCACCATCAAAAGAAATAAACACCCCCAGTTCAGTTCCTGCAAATAATAAATCTTTACGCACTTCATCTTCACGCACTACACGAGTAAATGCGTTGGCAGGAATGCCGTTATTAATCTTCACCCATGTTTTACCATAATCAGTTGTTTTGTATAAACCGGGTGTGTGATCATTAAACTTATAACGGGTAGTAGCAATATAAGCTGTTGCTTTATCATGTGGTGATACATCAATGGCATTAATCAAACATTCCTGCAAACCTGCAGGTGTTACATTTTGCCAGGTAGCGCCATTATCTTTTGTGATATATACAAGGCCATCATCACTGCCAGTCCATATCACTCCATTTTCATGTGGTGACTCAAGAACGTAAGCTAATGTGCCGTAGTTTTCTGCCCCCACTGCTTCATTGGTATAAGGCACGCCGGGCTTGCCTTGTTTTTCTTTTTCATTACGGGTAAGATCAGGCGAAACTTCTCTCCATGTTTTGCCCATATCTGTTGTTTTCAATAATAGTTGAGAGCCGTGATAAAAAGTGCCGGGTTCATGTTTGCTCCAGATGATGGGTGCATTCCAGTTATAGCGGTATTTCATATCTTTTGCATCTCTTCCCAAATATTGAATAGGTGCAGCCATTACACTGGTTGAGGCAAATGCTTTTGTATCCAGCACTTCAATCGTTCCCTGATAACTACCGCCCATTACATAGCGTGGATTATCAGGATCAAATGCAAGAAATGCACTTTCACCACCGGCACTGTATGTCCAACTTGAAGAAGAAATACCGCCACCACCTAACTCCCTATGTGCAATAGAAACAGAAGTATTATCCTGTTGCCCGCCATAGATGCGGTAAGGAAACTGATTATCAACATTTATACGATAAAACTGTGCTGTTGGCATATTGTTCTGGGGGCTCCAAGTAGCACCTCCGTTTACCGTAACAGCACTTCCACCATCATTGGAGATAATCATGTTTTTTGAATTTTTCGGGTTGATCCACAAATCATGAAAATCGCCATGTGTACCACCCATTTGCTCCCATGTTTTTCCTCCGTCTTTTGATTTTAACGCAGGCGCACTCATTACATAAATGGTTTGATCATTTAAAGGATCAACAAACAGTTCAATATAATACCATGCTCTTTGTAATAGGCGATGATCATTAGTAATTCGGCTCCAGCTTGCGCCGGCATTATCGCTCACAAACAAACCGCCTGCTTCTTTTTCACTGTCACTTTCAATGAGTGCGTATACTTTTTCGCTGTTACTTCTGCACACAGCAATACTCATTTTGCCCATTTCAGAAGGAAGACCATTGGTTAAACGCTGCCATGTTTCACCACCATCAACACTTTTATAAAGCCCACTGCCTGAACCACCGCTTATTACCTGCCAGGGTTTGCGCCCATGTTCCCACATAGCTGCATAAATAATGCGGGGGTTATTCATATCCATACTCAGCTCTGCACATCCAGTTTGATCATTGATGTACAAAACATTTTTCCATGTAGTGCCACCATCTGTACTTTTATAAATCCCTCTTTCTTTGCTTTTGCTGTATAATGCTCCCTGCGCTCCAACCAGCAACGTATTGGCATCATTTGGATGAACAACGATCCTTGAAATATGCTGAGTAGCATCCAACCCCATTTTTTTCCATGATTTGCCTGCATCTGTACTTTTATAAACTCCATCTCCATGATGGGTCATAACACCACGAATTGCATGTTCTCCCATACCCACATACACAACATTTACATCATTTTCTGCAACAGTAATGGCACCAACACTTCCCGTTTTGAAATAGCCGTCAGAAATATTATTCCAGTTCAAACCCATATCATCTGTTTTCCACAAACCGCCACCGGTAGTACCCATATAATAAGTTGTGGGGTCACACGGCACACCTGTACCGCAATTTGAGCGTCCGCCTCTGAAAGGGCCAATGCTGCGCCATTTTACGGATTTGAAAATACTGTTATAATCCGGCTTTAGAGTGTCGGTTTTTGTTTGAGCAAAAGAAGCTAATTGAGATCCTGTCATGAGGAGAAATAGAAAAAAAGTTCGCATTCTTACTGTTTTAGAACGGTAATTTAGAGATTGTTGCTGATAAAAGAAGATTGAAAAAAAATATTGCCGGGGTTATGGGCAAAAAATAGGCCGTCCCTAGAAAGAGTCGGCCGTTGCTAACCTATGAAAAACACCTATAGGCAAATATAATGTGCCTTTTGAAAAAAAAGTCTTTTTGGGAATGATTTTTTTAAAAAACTCTGTGCAATCAAAAAAAGTCTGATAAAGGCAATTTAAGTATCAAAAAAAGTAGCATTTATCAATATGCTTAATAGGCAATCTCCTTGAATATACCAGGTTCAATAAAATCTGTAAGCAATTAAAACATTCATCCTTTCATTTTCGGTAAAGTTTAAGAAACTCATTAATCTATTAAAGTATAAACAGAGGAATCAAAAAGAATTGATCAAAGCAATAAAAAATAATTGGTAATTATCGTAATCGTTCATTCAAATTTAAATGATTATTTACAGCTGTTTCTTTTGCCAGTTCATAACCTGCATCAGCATGACGAATAACACCCATGCCGGGATCATTGCGTAGAACACGTTTCAATCTTTGTTCTGCATCAACTGTACCATCAGCAACAATTACCATACCAGCATGTATGCTGTACCCCATACCTACTCCACCACCATGATGGAGAGAAACCCAGCTAGCGCCACCTGCTGTATTTACCAATGCATTCAACAAAGGCCAATCTGCAACGGCGTCACTTCCATCAAGCATGGCTTCTGTTTCCCTGTTAGGGCTTGCAACACTTCCTGTATCCAAATGATCACGACCAATTACAATAGGCGCTTTTACTTTTCCTGTACAAACCAATTCATTAAAAGCAAGACCAGCTTTTTCTCTTTCCCCCTGACCAAGCCAACAAATACGTGCAGGTAATCCCTGAAATGCGATTTTTTCTTTGGCCATCTGCATCCATCGGATCATGCCCTTATTGTGAGGAAACATATTCATGATCAGCTCATCAGTAACGGCAATATCAGCAGGATCACCACTTAATGCCGCCCAGCGGAAAGGACCCTTGCCTTCGCAAAACAATGGACGAATATAAGCAGGTACAAAGCCCGGAAATGCAAATGGATCACGAGCTGTATGACGAATTGATTTTAATGAGGCACCGTTTTGCACGGCTTTATCTTCAAGCTCTTTTGCTCTCGCCCGGATGTTATTGCCATAATCAAACGTAATGGCTCCATTGTCCATAAGTTTGAGCATAAGTTGTACATGAAGATGCATACTCTCATAACTCCGGTTTAAATATTCTGTTGGATTTTCCTGACGC
>JBKCJY010000271.1:0-2475 GCA_046301455.1 Chitinophagaceae bacterium
GGACAGTATTTTGCAAACACAACCCAATCTGCAGCAGGAGATGATGAAACAAATGGCTGCTGATTCATTGAAAACACTTGGTGTGTTGCCTTATACATTGCAGGTGCAGCAACAGGAAAATGAAACCAGTCAACGTGTGATCTTTCCAACGGCATTGGTAGAAGTTGATGGTAAAGTTTTAGCAGTTGATTTATTGAGTGGTAAAACTGAATATAGCCGCAGTACGCTTACGGGGCGCTTGGAACTGGATGAAGCCAAAAGCATTGGTAATGCAGAAGCGTTGCTGGAATTTAAGTTTGCTAATGCGATTTCAAAAATTCAACGCAAGCAAAAACCGGTTGTTGCTTATCTCATCGGCAATGGAGAACCCACGGGCCCTGAAACATTTGACCTGGTACAAACCATTGAAGCCAATTACCAATTTAATACGATCAATCCAAATACTGCATCTGTAATTCCGAAAGAATTTGCAGCGGTACTGATTGTAAAACCTTCCGTACCATTTAGTGATTCCGTAAAAATGAAACTGGATCAGTATGTAATGAACGGGGGCAAACTGCTTTGGTTTATTGATGCACTTTATGCTGAGAAAGACAGTCTAGCCTATACACAACGCACACTTGCTTATGACAGAGGTTTGAATATTGATGACCTGTTGTTTAAATACGGCATCCGCATTAACAGGGATCTATTGCAGAACCTTCCACCCAATTGTGATTTGAGTAAACTGGTGGTGGGCAATGCAGGCGGACAACCGCAGTTGAGTGATGTGCCGTTTAATTATTATCCCTTACTTACGGCAAGCAACAATCATCCTGTTACCAAAAATTCTGAAGCTGTACTAGGTTTGTTTGTGAACACCATTGACACCGTAAAAGCGGAAGGCATCAGTAAACATATTGTATTAAGCTCATCGGAAAATTCTAAAACAGTAAGCACACCTGCTATCATCAGTCTGGATGAATTAAAAACCATTGAAAACCCCAAACTGTACAAACGCAGTTTTTTACCCGTGGGTGTTTTGCTTGAAGGAAGATTTACAAGTTTGTATGGCAACAGGGCAAGCGATGAGATGCGTGCTTACTTTGAAAAATATTACGGAAGTTTTTTAACTGCTTCCAAAGAACCTTCTCAGCAATTAATTGTTGCAGATGGTGATGTGGTGCTGAATACCTACAACAGGCAGCAGGCTTTTCCAATGGGTTACAGCGCCGTTCAGGATCATTCGTTTGCCAATAAAGTTTTTTTACAAAACGTACTTGAATATTTTACAGGCAATGCAGGCATTGTAGCGTTAAGAAGTAAAGATGTGGCAGTACGTTTGCTTAATAAAGAAAAAGTGGAAACCGAAAAACTCAAATGGCAATTGATCAATATTGCCGCACCTGTTTTACTGGTACTGATTGGTGCATTTGTTTTTGGATGGTGGCGCAAAAGAACATATGCTGCTGTTAAATAAAACACAGACTGCATATAAAAATCAATTAAAATGAATACTACGCAAATAACCTATCTGGTTTTTGGAGTTGTACTGCTGCTTTCAGTGGTATTTGATTTGGGTTTGATGAGCAAAGGCTCCAAAACCATGACCATTAAACAAGCTTTGTATCAAACCTTATTCTGGGTAGCACTTGGTTTGGGTTTTGGAGTTTTTGTGTGGTTTGAAATTGATCAACACACAGCTATTGAATATGTGAGTGCTTATTTAATGGAATGGAGTTTGAGCATTGATAACATATTTGTGTTTGTACTCATCTTCAGTTTTTTTAAAGTAAAAGAAGAGTATATACCAAGAGCATTACTGATTGGTATTTTGCTGGCTATTTTATTCCGTGTAGTTTTTATAACTGTTGGTGTGGAGTTGGTGAATCGTTTTCACTGGTTGCTTTACATCTTTGGTGCGTTTCTCATTTATACGGGTTTTAAAATGTTTACAACAGATCATGATGAAGAGTTTGATCCAAGTGACAGTGCCGTACTTAAATTTTTAAAACGTTATTTACCCATTACCCTGGAAGATGGAAATGGCAAATACCGCATACGCCGTCATAACAAACCGCTTTATACATCTTTGTTTGTGGTAGTGGTGATGCTGGCAACGACAGATATTGTTTTTGCATTGGACAGTATTCCTGCGGTGATGGGCATCAGCCGAAACATACTTGTGATTTATACCTCCAACATATTTGCAGTGCTTGGTTTACGTTCATTGTTCTTTTTACTAAGAGGTGCTGTGAGCAAGTTTGATTATCTGCAACAGGGCATTGCCATTGTGCTGGTGTTTATCGGCTTAAAAATGCTGGGTGAAGAGTTGATTGGAACTTTTGTAGATAAAAATACACAGGTGCTTATTTCACTGGTGGTGATTGTAAGCTGTATTGGCGGATCTATTCTCTACTCTATTTACAACCGGAAAGAACATATTCCTGAAGATTTCAAAGAATAATCAACTGTTTCCTGCATGAGCAGTTACAC
>JBKCJY010000272.1:0-3500 GCA_046301455.1 Chitinophagaceae bacterium
GTTAAAAACTGCTGAAAGAAAATTTTACCACTTTTATTTCCTCCAAATGAATATTGCACACCCGCCTGTAATGTAATATTGAGGAAGGAGCTGTCTTTCTTAAACCCATCAAATGAAAAATCTGCACCAAATGCTGACCCAAATAAAAATGGCTGCTGGTAAGACAATTGCAATCTTGGCGACTCTACCTGTATCTGCTGAAATAAAATCATGAGCGATTCACCAAGCCCAAACCCGTTTTTAAGATTCAAATTAAAATCGCCGGTTATGAGTAATTTATTTCCACCCAGTTGATCATTGCTGGGCAAAAAACCAATGATGCCATTAAGTTGACTGTTCTTTTTTTCCTTGAGATAAAGATTTAAAATTGAACCTGTACCCAGCAGATTTACATTCCATGGGCGCTCCTCCGTTATGTAGGGCAACTGCAAAAGCTTGCGGCTGATGCCCATGAGTTTTTGTTTATCATATATGCTTCCGTTGGGTATTTCCAAATAACGTTGTAAAAATTTATTGCTCACTTTTGCTTCACCAAACACACGGATGCTGTCAATTTTATACAAAGGCCCTTTGCTTACTTTTAAAACTGCACTGATGCCATCATCACCCATCATAAAACTATCCAGATACACTTTTGCAAAAGGATAGCCTGAGTTTTCCAATTTGTTGAGCAATCGCTGCTGCACCTGGTTTACAGGTTGCATGTTCAGCACTTGGTTTGTAAAATTCTTTTCTCTGTAACCGGAAATATTGAGCCAATCCTGTGGTATGGAGTCTGCACGTAGGTTTTTCCATTTAAATAATTTGCCAACATACAGCCACACATGCGCAGCAGAAGAATCTACAACCACACTGTCAACTGATGCTGCAATCAATCCCTTTTTTTGCAGCAACGGGGAAATTTGAAAAATATACTCAGCACAACTGCTTTTATTGCTGAATGATTGCTGCAAACCCAACTGTGATGGTTGCAATACAGTGTCAACAAAATGATAATGCAGTTGATAGTTTGTTTGTGCATGTACATTTAAGCACAGCAACATGCCTGCTGCAAAACAACAGCTCTTCAAAAAACCAACAGTGCTTTGAAATACAAAAAAGTACATTTGCAGTTTCTAAATTACGTTTTGGCCGCTTAACACATGTATAATCTTTTCAACTATTAATAAATTGGCAGGCATTTATATTCATATTCCGTTTTGCAGACAGGCATGTAACTACTGTAATTTTCATTTCAGCACCAGCCTGCATTACAAAAACGAATTTGTAAATGCTTTATTGAGTGAAATTGAATTGCAGCATCAAAATAATTATCTCAAAGGTGCTGTTATTGAAACTGTTTATTTTGGAGGAGGCACCCCAGGCTTACTTGAAGTTGAAGAACTGCAGCAGATGATCCATGCATTACAATCAAAATTCAACATCAATCCTTCTGCAGAAATTACATTGGAAGCAAACCCCGATGATGTTACTGATAAAAAATTATCCTCCTGGAAACAACTGGGCATCAACCGCCTCAGCATCGGCATTCAATCGTTGTTTGATGAAGATCTGCAATGGATGAACCGTGTGCACAATGCCGCACAGGCAAAAACGGTAATTGACAAAGCACGTGCCGCTGGATTTGAAAATTTTACAGTTGATCTTATTTATGGCATACCGGGATTAACGGATGAACGCTGGCAGTATAATCTGGATTGGGTCATACAGCAAGGCATCACCCATCTTTCCTGCTATGCATTAACGGTTGAACCCAAAACACCGTTGTATAAACTTATTGCCAAACAACAAAAACAGGATGTAGATGCAGCACAGCAAAGCCGTCAGTTTGTACAACTAATTAACACGATGCAGGGTGCCGGCTTTGAACATTACGAAATTTCAAATTTTGCAAAACCCGGTCACCGCAGCAAACACAACAGCAGTTATTGGCATGGCGTATCCTATTTAGGTCTTGGGCCATCGGCGCATTCTTTTAACGGAACAAGCAGACAATGGAATGTGGCAAACAATCAGCAATACATTCAAAGCCTGAAGCAAAATAAAATTCCGTTTGAGCTGGAGTTACTCACTCCCACACAACAGCTTAATGAATACATCATGACTTCACTCCGATTAATGGAAGGTTGTAACCTGGAATTGATAACTGAAAAATTTGGAGCTGATAAAATGATACAATTACAAAGAGAAGCAGAGCGTTTTTCTCATCTCCATTGGATAATAGAAGAAAACAAGCATCTCATACTTACAAATGAAGGAAAATTGTTTGCCGATCGTATTGCAGGTGATTTATTTTTCTGATGCTTTATTCAATGTGCGAAAGAATATTATCAGCTGCCTGAATTTCATACATAAGGATGGGATACAACTCATGCCGATCAACCTGTATCAGATTTATTTTTTCACGCAGGGCATCTAAATTCATTAGAATAGTTTCTTTGGTAATACTTTGTGCATGCAATGAAAGCGGTTTGTGTACTTCAAAATCGCCTCGCAATAACTCCAGCGGCGATACATTTAATGCTGTGCTTATTTGTTTTACGTGATTAATGGTGAGCTGAGTAATATTGTTTTCAATCTTACTGTAAGCATTTTGTGAAATACCCATAAAGCGAGCCACTTCGTCTTGGGTAATTTTTTTCTGTTCACGTATTTTTTTAAT
Source organism: Chitinophagaceae bacterium (assembly GCA_046301455.1). Classification (GTDB taxonomy): domain Bacteria; phylum Bacteroidota; class Bacteroidia; order Chitinophagales; family Chitinophagaceae; genus Lacibacter. The sequence continues at coordinate 2,663 of JBKCJY010000272.1, forward strand.
GTGAGTTCCGGGCATAATCAAAAATTTAAGCAAGCATTGTCAAACAACAGTTATGCATGTTTCTGTTTGCTGAGCAAATGATGCACAATGCCTGCTGCCAGCATGAGCAACAGCAACCACGGGGCAAAGCCAGAAAAAGAAACAGGTGACATTTTTAATAATTTAATTTTAAGCAAAGTTACAATCCTTTGCTACCATAAAATTCTGATTGGAAAAATATTAACAGATAGGCGCTTTAAATCATGGTTTCTTCAATTTGCCTGAAACCTTCAAGTGGAGGCAGTCCTTCCCAAAGAATGTGATACACCATGGCAGCAATAGGCACATCAGCTTTTACTTCCTGGTTGATCAGATAAAGACTGCGGCTGGCATTATATCCCTCAGCCACCATATTCATTTCTAACTGAGCCGTTTGCACGCTGTAACCTTTACCAATCATGGTACCAAATCTTCGGTTACGGCTGTATGGTGAGTAACAGGTTACCAGCAAATCGCCCAAATAAACACTGGCCGCATAGTTGGCACTTTTGCGCAATGGATTTTTTTGCAACTGCACACCTGGTATCGGCTCTTTGTGAATACCCACTTCAATATTTCGTATACCTACTTTACGCAGGAATACCGCCATTTCATCTGCCGCATTGGCTATAAGCACACTTAAAAAATTATCACCATAATCCAAACCATTGGCAATACCACTGGCTAATGCATAAATATTTTTTAAGATGGCAGCAAACTGTACTCCGTATACATCAGTATTTGTAACAGTGTTGATGTAATGATTTTCAAACAATGAAGCAAAATGCTCAGCCGTTGTTTCATTCAAACCGGTAAATGT
>JBKCJY010000273.1:0-2384 GCA_046301455.1 Chitinophagaceae bacterium
TATTTTTTATGCAACGGTTGCAATGCTACCACCATTTGAATTGTAGAACAATTAGGATTAGCGATGATTTTATCTTCAGCTGTTAATACTTCTGCGTTTACTTCAGGCACAACTAATTTTTTTGTTGGGTCCATACGCCATGCACTGCTGTTATCAATTACAGTAATGCCCGCTTCAGCAAACTTGGGTGCCCACTCCAATGAAGTGCTGCCACCAGCACTAAAAATAGCAACAGCAGGTTTCGCTGCAATGGCATCCGCCATGCTCACCACTTTATATTTAGCTCCTTTAAATTCCACTTCCTTACCCACTGATTTTTCAGATGCTACAGGTAATAATTCGGTTACGGGGAAATTTCTTTCGGCCAACACCTGTAACATTTTTGTTCCTACCAGGCCAGTTGCGCCAACGACTGCTACTTTCATTGTTTGCTTTGTTTTTAATGTAATAAAAAAAAGACCTTCCGTTTCGGGAAGGCCTGTAAGTATGTTGATACATAAACGTACAAATCACTTCCCTTGCGGAAACTGTTTGGTTGTGCGTTTTGTATGTTTCATTATCATCATCGGTTCAAAATTAAACTTCAATACTTAGTTCACCAAATTGTTTTTATAAATTTTACATAACGGTTGATAGCTTTTGTAACAATAGTTTTACATTTAAACCATGTTTCGCTTTATAATCATTACAACATTCGTTTGTTTCTTTTTTAGTTTTAATAATGCTGCTGCACAGGCACGTTATGATATCGTTATCACAGAAATTATGAGTGACCCTACTCCGCAAGTGGGTCTTCCCAATTTTGAGTGGATTGAAATACGCAATACAAGTGCGAGTGCCATTAATATTCAAAACTGGCGTGTGGGTGATGCAGGTGGTGTGAGTGGTGCATTGCCCAATTTTATTTTGCAGCCCGATAGCAGCGCCATCATCTGCGGTACTACAGCTGCAGCAACCATGCAGCAATTCGGCAGAACATTTGGTGTTACTTCTTTTCCATCATTGGCCAATGAAGGTGAACTCATCTTCATCCGCAATGCAACTGGTGTAACTATTCATGCAGTAGAGTACACACCATCATGGTTTAACAATGCAGTGAAGAGTGATGGCGGCTGGACTTTAGAAATGGTTGACACAAAAAATCCTTGCAGTGGTGCAAGCAACTGGCGTGCAAGTGTGGATGTGAAAGGTGGTACACCGGGCATTAAAAATTCTGTTGACGGAAGCAACAGGGACCAAACACCGCCGCAACTCATTCGGGCATTTGCTACTGATAGTGTTACGGTTGTATTAACCTTTAATGAACCGCTTGATAGTTTGCGTGGTGCTACTGCTGCGAATTATTCCATCAGCAACGGCATCGGTACACCGCAATCAGCTATTACCAATCCGCAATTGTTTAATACGGTGCAGTTGCGATTAAATACTCCTGTTGTTCGCAATACAACTTATACTATCACAGCAACCAACGTAAGTGATTGCAGCGGCAATACCATTGGTGGTTTTAATTCAACAAAGCTGGGCTTAAGTTCACAGGCTGACAGTTTGGATGTAGTTATTAATGAAATCCTGTTCAATCCCAAAACCGACGGAACAGATTATATAGAGTTGTACAACCGCAGCACTAAAGTCATCAATCTTAAAAATTTATTCCTGGCCAACAGAAGCAGCACAGGTGCCGTTGCTAATTTGAAACAAATAAGTTTGGTAGATATAGCGCTGTTTCCATCGGAGTACATTGTAATAAGTGAAGATGAAACGATTGTAAAGCGTCAATACACAGCTAAAAATCCATCTGCATTTATCAATCTTTCTTCGATGCCTTCCTATAGCGATGATAAAGGAAATGTGTTGTTGCTCAACAATACAGGTGCCATGGTGGATGATTTGCCTTATGATGAAAAATGGCATTTTGCTTTGATTGATAACCGAGAAGGTGTGGCATTAGAACGCATCAATCCCAACGCATCTACAAAAAATAAAGACAACTGGACGAGTGCCGCCAAAGACATTGGCTATGGCACACCTTCTTCTCAAAACTCGCAGTTCAGACAAGACCTGCAGGTACAGGGAGAAGTTACCGTAACACCCGAAGTCTTCTCTCCAGACAATGATGGCTTTGATGATTTTCTCACCATTAGCTATCGTTTTCCGCAGAATGGATACGTAATGAATGTAACGGTATTTGATGCAAGCGGAAGACCGGTGCGTGCATTGCAACGCAATGCGCTGTGCGGACAAAAAGGAAGTTTTCGCTGGGATGGACTGGATGATAAGTTTGCAAAACTTCCGTTAGGACCTTATATCATATTTACAGAAATCTTTAACCTCGAAGGAAAAGTAAAGCGTTTTAAAAACCAGGTGGTAGTTGCAAGGAGATTATA
>JBKCJY010000274.1:0-6796 GCA_046301455.1 Chitinophagaceae bacterium
AAGAAATGAAAAATAAAAACCGTTCCTGGCAGCAAAATGAAATGCTGCAGGCGCAACTGATACAACTTGCTTTCATCACCACTATTTACGTTTTATTGGGGTTAAAAGTGATGTTATTTTACTTGAGTGCTGCTTTCATAGTTATACTGATGCTTGAATGTGTTAATTACATTGAGAATTACGCTTTAAGCCGTCAGAAAAAAGAAAGTGGTATGTATGAACGAACCATGCCACATCATAGCTGGAACAGCAATCATGTTATAGGCAGACTGATGTTATTTGAACTGAGCCGCCATAGTGATCATCATTATATGGCCAGTCGTAAATATCAAATACTCCGTCATCATGAACATTCACCACAAATGCCTACCGGATATCCGGGGATGATGATACTGGCGCATTTCCCTCCACTTTGGTTTTGGGTAATGCATAAAAAAATCAATAAAAAATAAAATAAGAGCTTTATAAAATCAATACAGAAGCTCTAAATTACTTATTTCGATATAGGAGGATATTAATTTGGCAACACCGTAAAATTACTATATTTTAGCATCTCATTTTTAATCTAAACTCAACAAAATGAAAAGAATTTCAATGCTGGTTGTGGCACTGTTTGTAATCATTGCAGCGTGTAACAAAAGCAAGACAAACGAACAGCAAGAAATTGCCGTACCCGAAGAAGCATCAATTGCTGGCGCAAGATATTGTGCAGCTTATGATGTGTTACAAGAGAATCTTAAAAAAGATCTGGGCCTGCAGGCAAGAATGGATGCTATTGAAGAATTTACTGCACGTTATGAAGCCAATCCTGCTGCATTCAGAATACTTACCAATGGCGATTTGGAAGTACCTGTTGTTGTTAATGTACTTTATAGCAGCAGCGCACAAAATGTAAGTGATGCTCAGATAGCATCACAAATTGCAGTGCTCAATGCTGATTTTGGAGGAACAAACTCTGACCTTAATATTACCAGTACGTATAACAATGTAAAGTTTACAAGTACCAGTACTTTACCTAAAATTAGATTTGTACTTGCCAATACTGTGAGAAAATCAACTACAACTACAGCATGGGGTACTAATGATGCTATGAAACGCTCATCTTCTGGTGGTATTGATGCTACATCTCCAACTACAACCTTAAATATGTGGGTTTGTAATTTAAGCGGTGGCATTTTAGGCTATGCGCAATTTCCGGGTGGAACAGCAGCAACTGATGGTGTAGTATGTGATGATAACGCATTTGGAACAACAGGTACTGCTACAGCACCTTTCAATAAAGGACGTACTGCAACACACGAAGTAGGTCACTATTTCAACCTCCGTCATATTTGGGGTGATAAAAGATGTGGCACTGATGGAGTGGGTGATACTCCTACGCACACAGGCGCAAACTATGGCTGTCCTCGTGCTGGAATTACGAGCAGCTGCACCGGAAGACAAGTTATGATGACTATGAATTACATGGATTATACTGATGATGCATGTATGTATATGTTCAGCATTGGCCAGGTAAATCGTATGAATGCAACCTGGGTAGCAGGTGGACCAAGAGCAGGTCTCAGATAATTTATTTTTATAATCAACATGAAAATAAAAGGTCCCGTCAACTGGCGGGACCTTTTATTTATTACTTTAGAATGCGTTCAATTAAGAATATCAAATCCGGTATAAGACCTTAATACTTCAGGTATAACAATTCCGTTTTCAGTTTGATAATTTTCAAGAATTGCAGCCAGTATTCTTGGCAATGCTAATGAACTTCCGTTCAATGAATGAATCAATTGTGGCTTACCTTTTTTATCTTTGAAACGGATTTTCATTCTGTTGGTTTGAAAATTTTCAAAGTTACTTACGCTGCTGCACTCCAGCCATTTCTTTTGTGCAGCGCTCCAAACTTCAAAATCATAGGTGAGTGCAGAAGCAAAACTCATATCACCACCGCATAATCTTAAGATGCGGTATTTCAATCCCAATGATTGCACCAGTTTTTCTACATGCGCTACCATTTCATCCAGCACTTCATAACTTTTATCAGGATGTACGAGTTGCACAATTTCAATTTTATCAAACTGGTGTACACGGTTGAGGCCACGCACATCAGCACCAAAACTTCCTGCTTCTCTTCTAAAGCAAGGTGTATAAGCCGTCATCTTAATCGGCAAATCAGCTTCCTTCAATATTTCATCACGGTAAATATTTGTGACAGGAACCTCTGCAGTAGGAATCATGTAAAAATTATCAGCCGGCATGTAATACATCTGTCCTTCTTTATCGGGCAACTGACCAGTACCGTAAGCTGTTGCTTCATTCACCATATATGGCGGAATGTATTCTGTATATCCTGCTGCTGTATTGTAATCCAGGAAATACTGAATCAATGCACGCTGAAGCCTCGCTCCTTTTCCTTTGTACACCGGAAAACCGCTGCCAGTTAATTTTACACCCAATTCAAAATTGATGATGTCATATTTTTTAATCAACTCCCAATGCGGTTGTGCATTTGCAGGAAGTGCCGGCTCATCACCACTTTCTTTAACATTCAGATTATCTTCAGGTATTTTGCCAATTGGCACTATTGATGAAGGAAGATTGGGAAGTTTAATGAGTGTATCATGGAATTGCTTTTCAACTGCAATTAATTGTTCATTGATGGGTTGTAGTTTACTTTTCAACTCAGCCACTTCTGTTTTCTTTGCTTCAGCAACATCTTTCTCTCCTTTACCCATCAACATACCAATCTCTTTAGATGCTTTGTTTACCAGGGATTGTGTCTCATCATATTGAAAGGTGAGTTGCTTGCGCTGATCATCCAGTGCAATTACTTCATCAACTAAATTGAGTTCAGCAAAATGTTTAACGCTTAGACGTTCTTTCACCAAATCTGTATTCTGTCTTAAATAAGCTACCTGCAGCATGTTTCAAATTTGCGGCAAAGATAAAGGCTTGCCATTAACTCAAATATTTTCCCACTATCGGCACTCTCCTGCCCACACCAAATGCCTTAGGGCTTACACGAATGATTGGGCAAAACTGGTTGCGTTTGTATTCGTTTACATTCACGAGTTTCAATACACGGTCAACCAAAGCTGCATCATAACCCATCGCTTTAATTTCTTTGGGACCTTGCCTGCGCTCAATGTATTGATACAACACTTTATCCAAAATGGAATAATCAGGCAGTGAATCAGAATCTTTTTGATTGGGTCTTAACTCAGCACTTGGCTCTTTCGTAATGATATTGTTGGGAATAATTTCAGAATTGCGGTTGATGTACTTTGCCAGTTCATACACCTGCAGTTTGTAACAATCTCCCAATACACCAAGCCCACCGGCCATATCACCATACAAAGTGCCATAACCTGTGGCCAGTTCACTTTTATTGGAAGTATTTAGTAAGATGTAGCCGAACTTATTCGCAATCGCCATCAGTAAATTACCCCTCGAACGACTTTGAATATTTTCTTCAGCCAATGAAAATGGTAAATCCTGAAAAATGGGTTTGAGCTCTGATAAAAAACTGTCGTAAATATTTTTTATCGGAACGATATCATAAGGATTACCGAGATTTTTACTTAACTCTTCTGCATCACTCACACTATGCCCCGTTGAATAATGTGAAGGCATAAGAATAGCTCTTACATTTTCTTTTCCCAAAGCTGTACATGCAAGCGCCAATGTAACTGCACTGTCAATACCGCCACTGCTACCGAGGATCGCTTTTGTAAATCCCATCTTTGAAAAATAATCCCTGATGCCAAGCACAATAGCATCATGAATTTCTTTAGTGCTGAGCGTTTCATCCAAGTGCAAGGGATTCAATTCTTCATTGGGTACATCAACTGCTTTGATTTGAATGGCTTGTTCAAACGTTCCATCAACTTTTAAATCAACACCCACCAATGCTTCTTCTAACAAGGGCAAATGCTCAATCATGTTGGCATCTTTATCAAATACCAGCGAACCACCATCAAACACAATTTCAGTTTGACTGCCCACGCTGTTGCAATACAGCATCGGTAGTTTGTATTTCTGTACATTCAGCTTTACAATAGCTTTTCTGTCTTCTACATGTGTATAATCAAAGGGTGACGCAGAAATGTTGAGCATCACATCGGGTTTGTACTTCATGAGTTCATCCATGGGGCAAATGCGATACAGTGGATTATCGCCTAAATTCCAGATATCCTCACAAACCGTTAGTGCAATTTTCTTTCCTTTAAACTCAATAATGTTCCAATCATAAGCCGGTTCAAAATAACGGTACTCATCAAACACATCATAATTGGGCAAACAGGTTTTATGAACTACAGCTTTAATTTCTTTTTCATACAAAAAGAAAGCAGCGTTGTGCAAATCCTTTCCTTCTTTCCGTTTGTTACGGTCAGGTGCGCCCACAATCACAGCAATACCATCTGCATGTTGTTTAATGACATCGATAGCAGCATAACTTTTTTCAATAAAATCATTGAATTCCAAAAAATCCCTTGGTGCATAGCCGCACACACTTAACTCACTAAAGAGGATTAAATCACCGCCTTTTGATTTTGCCTCTTCAATGGCTGAAATAATTTTAGAAGTATTGCTTTCAAAATTGCCGATGTGATAATTTTGCTGGGCCAGAAAAATCTTCATACAACAAATTTAACACCCTGCCGTTTCATCATCATGAAAAATGTAATCGTTTTTTCATTTCTGATTTTATTAACTGCCTGTAATGGAGCAGATTCCGGACCTGATGTTTCTCACATTAAGGTAAACCTTGAAATCAAACGCTTTGATGAAGCATTTTTTAAGCTGGATACCAACAACCTGCAGCAAAGCCTTGCTCAGCTTCAAACACAGTATCCGCAATTTCTTCCGCTCTTTGTGAGCAATGTTGTAGGGCTTGGGCCTATGGTTGATTCAAATCAACTCATCAACCCTGGTATTAAAAAGTTTTTGCAGCTTAATAAAACAGTGTACGATACTTCTGTGATTGTGCACGGTAATCTTCAGCAATACAAAGCAGAAATGGAAGATGGGTTCCGTCATCTCAAATATTATTACCCTGCTTATTCAATTCCGCAGGTAATAGCAACGATTGGCCCCATGGATGCACTGGCACCTATGAGTAATCAAACACTTACACCCAATTACATTGGCACCGATTTTATTGCCGTGGGTTTGCAATTTTACCTGGGCAGTGGTTTCAGTATTTACAATGATCCCGGCTATGTTTCATCCGTTGCGCCGCAATACCGCAGTAAACGTTTTAGCAAAGAGTATATAACGGCTGAAGTTTTTTCTTTGATTATTGATGATTTGTACCCTGACAGTAGCAATCGTTTACCATTAATTGAACGTTTTATTGAAAAAGGGAAACGTATACATCTATTACAAACATTCTTACCAAATAAAGCGGACAGTATTCTAACCGGTTACACCAAAGAGCAACTTAACTGGTGCAGCGAAAATGAACGCAGCATTTTCAACTTTTTTACACAAAACAATCTTTTGTATGAACGTGATCCTGCACTCATACAAAATTTTGTGAACGAAGGGCCTTTTACACAAGGCATGAGTGAACAAAGTCCCGGTAATATTGGAGTATTTGTAGGTTGGGAAATTATAAAAGCATATTTGAAAAAAACAGGAGCGGTTACTCCTGATGTATTGATGAAAACTCCTGCTAAAACAATTTTTGAAAGATCAGCTTACCGACCCCGCTAAAACAGGAGGTTTGCCCAGCTGATACATCATTTTGAAATGGGAAGCAACTGCTTTAAAAAACGTTTCATTTACAAGATAAGGCAATTGATGTTCTTTGCACTTGGCTTCAACAATTTTACTGATAGCTGGATAATGCACATGGCTTATTCTCGGGAACAGATGGTGTTCTATTTGAAAATTTAATCCTCCCACAAACCAGGACAAAATTTTATTGCCACGGTCAAAATTAGCCGTTGTTTTTACCTGATGTACCGCCCATTCATTTTCAATTTGAACAGCGTCAGCACCTACATGCACAAACTCAATATCTTCCACCACATGTGCCAGTTGAAATACAATAGCCAATGTAAAACCCATTACAAGGTGCATTACTGTAAAACCAATAAACCATTTAAAAGAGCCCACTGCAAGAATTGGTATCACCACATAAAATGCAACATATAATACTTTGCTCAGCCAAAAGATCACATGTTCTTTGATATTCATTTTCTGCAGATCAGTAGTATAAACTTTTTGCTTGAAGTACTTATTAAAATCCATCATGGCTACCCATGCAAAAGATGAGATGGCATAGACCAGCACCACGTATATGTGCTGAAACCTATGTGCAGGAACCCACTTTTGTGAACCGCACTGTCGCATAAGCGGGCTTTTGGCAATATCATCATCCACACCATCTACATTGGTATAAGTATGATGAATAATATTGTGTTTAAATTTCCATATAAAAGCATTGCCGCCTAATGCATTTAAAGAATAACCCAACAATTCATTCACCCATTTGCGGCTGCTGTAGCTGCCATGACACGCATCATGCATAACATTAAACCCAATACTCGCCAATATAAAACCAAGTGTGGCACACATAATGATTGCTGCCCACGCAGATATAGCAACAGTGATTAATGATACATAGAGAGCTATTGCTGAAGTGATGAGCACAACTGTTTTTGTATAAAGATGTGCGTTACCTGTTGGTTTTATTTTTTGTTGTTTAAAATAATCATTCACTGCAGCTTTAACATCATTAAAAAAAAGAGCGTTGTGATTGTTGAAAGTAACTTTGGGCATAAAAAAACTTCAG
>JBKCJY010000275.1:0-2624 GCA_046301455.1 Chitinophagaceae bacterium
GCCTTGGAAACATAAGTAAGAATATATGCTTTGCCATTGGTTACCACATATAATTGCTTTACCTGCCACTCAATTTCACTGTTGTTGTATTTTCCTTTATAAACAATGTCATATGAACGGGCGCCATTGCGGTTCAAATACATGGATGAAACTTCACGAAAATTTTTCATGAGACGTTTCAATTCCGGCAGGCTTGCATTTACATAATCATCAACAGTGGAGTTGTAGGGTTCAATTTGCAGGTTTACACTCTGTCTGAAATTATCATCATCCTTTTCAAGAGGCGATGTAATTTTTATCACAGCACTTTCAGGTGCACTGTTAAACGCCCAGTTGGTGGGGTAGCCAATGCTAAACCGGCCTTGGGGATCAGAATATTTCGTTAGTTCACCACTAGTAACTGTATTGTTTGTGGTAGTATTGTTGTTAGGGGGTTTATTGTTAGTTGTTGGTGTTGGGGCAGGGTCATTTACAGGAATGCGTGCCTGGCTCCAGGCTGTGCCAAAAGCCCAAGTTAAGGTAAGGGTTAAAATCAACTGTTTCATAAATGTTTCTGTTTCACTGAATATGTCGGGTAAAAAAGATAAACGGTTGCACAGTCTTTTCATTGTGTGCCACCACAGGTTAAAAATACAAACTTGTTTTGCATAAATCAATGAAAGATATAAAAAATACCGTCCTGCACGGATAGAAACCGCCCGTACAGAACCACATTTTTGTGTTGCATCTGAAAACCCTAGCTTTGCCCACTCTTATTTTAGGCATATGAAGCTCTGATTCGTCTTTTTACAAGACACATAAAAATTACCTGATGCGGTCGCTCGCTGACCTATTTCTTTTTCCTTTAACCTCTAATCTTATTTCATGACGAATCAATCTGGTCAATCAAGATTTTCATATTTTATTGAAACAATTTTACAATCGCTGCGTGGAGAGCAGTTTGATTATACACAGGGCAGCCTGCGCAAAGCGGTGTTTTTGCTGGCAGTACCCATGATTTTAGAACTAAGCCTGGAAAGTGTATTTGCGGTAGTTGATATTTTCTTTGTCGGCAAACTTGGATCTGCAGCCATAGCTACTGTAGGTTTAACTGAATCGGTTATTACCCTTATTTATTCTGTTGCCATTGGCTTAAGTACCGCTGCAACGGCTGTTGTGGCAAGACGTATTGGCGAAAAAAATCCGGAAGCGGCTTCACATGCAGGTGCGCAATCCATTCTTATTGCAGGGTTGGTAACTGTAGTGTTAAGTATTCTTGGATTTGTGTTTGCTGCCGATGTGTTGCGTTTAATGGGTGCATCGGCAGAAGTGGTGCGTGATGGAACCATCTTTACAAAAATCATGTTTGGCGGTAGTGCGGCCATCATGTTTTTATTTCTCATCAATGGTATTTTCAGAGGTGCAGGCGATGCAGCTATTGCCATGAAGAGTTTGTGGATTGCCAGTGGTATTAATATTGTTCTTTGCCCTTTGTTAATTTATTATTTCGGGCTGGGTTTAAAAGGTGCTGCAATTGCAACAGTCATTAGCCGCAGTACAGGGGTTGCATATCAATGCTATCATCTGTTTAAAGGAAGTGGTGTTTTGCAATTTAAAAAGCATCATTTTAGTTTTGATAAAGAAGTGATAGCATCAATCATCAAAATTGCTTCACCAGCTACCATTCAATTTATTATTGCGAGCGGCAGTTGGATTATACTGGCAAGATTAGTTGCTGAAACAGGTGGTACTGATGCAAGTGCAGGTTACCAAATTGCTATCCGCAATGTGGTGTTCTTTATATTGCCTGCATGGGGGTTGAGTAATGCAGCAGCAACATTGGTGGGACAAAACTTAGGCGCAGGGCACTCCAAACGTGCAGAGCAAAGCGTAATGCTTACCGCAAAATACAATGCCATCTTTATGGGTTTTGTCATGTTGTTGTTATTGTTTTTCTCACATCCTATTATTTCTTTGTTTTCAAAAGAACCTGTTGTAATCAAATACGGAGCAATGGCATTGAAAATTATTGGCAGCGCTTATATTTTTTATGGAATAGGAATGGTAATGATGGCCGCATTAAATGGTGCGGGTGATACCAAGACGCCTACTTACATCAGCTTCTTTTGTTTTTGGCTGTTTCAAATTCCATTGGCTTATTTTTTGGCAAATGGATTGGATTGGAAAACAACCGGCGCTTTTGCAGCAGTGCCTATAGCAGAAACTTTACTGGCATTGGTAGCCATTTACTTTTTTAAGCGGGGTAAGTGGAAGGAAGTGAAAGTGTAAAAAATGGTATCAAATCTTTAAGAACAATGAGCCGCTTTTTTTTTATGAAAAGCGGCTCACTGTTCTTACGCCAACTTGCAATTGACAAACAATGAACTGAATTTCTTTTTGATTTAATAAAAATGGAACTATTAAGCAGTTGCTGTTAACTTAAGTAAATAATCAAACAAACTCACTTCAGATCCAAGCCCCAGTTTTTTACGAAGACGGTATCTGCTGATTTCCACACCACGTACAGAAATATTCATCAACTGTGCAATTTCTTTGGTAGAAAGATTCATGCGCAGGTAAGTACATAACTTTAATTCATTGCCTGTAAGATTCGGATGCACTTCTTTTAATTGCTTAACAAAATC
>JBKCJY010000276.1:0-8075 GCA_046301455.1 Chitinophagaceae bacterium
TGAAAAATCAATCTTTGCTTTTGAAGTATCGGGTTTGGGCATTGGGGGCATGTGTTTAATTTGCCCACTTAATGTTTGATAGTTGGCATCGCCTGCTGCTATACATTCATAACCTGCAATACTTGCATACACATAGTTGCGGCTTGCAATCATGGGCGGAAAATTATTTTCCAGCACAATATTGTTGAGCTTCTTAACGGTTTTGCTGTAGAGCAGCGGGTCATTGGTAAATTGTTTTGAATTATCAGGTTGGTTGCAACTAATAAACACCAGCACAAATGCCAAAGAGTTAAATAATCGTTTCATTGTAGTTGAATAAAGTATTTGTTGGGCTATGCAAAGTCTCCATACTTTGCGAGTCTATGAAAACAGAATGCAACTGTTTTTATGATGATCTCAGAGAGATCATGCATAATGCTTCAAAATCCGTAGACTTTGAAGAGGATGTTCTGAAAATTGTAATTATGCTTCGGGAGGTTGCTCAGGTGTGAGCATGAATGCAGCAGAGAAGATTGCTGCTGAAAAATTATTGTAAGAAGAATTTGATTGTTGTAAAGCATCCAAAATCCAGTCTTTTATTTCGTCACAAAAATCAAAGCTGAATGTTTTTACAGAGTGTTTTGCTGTTGATGATTTTTTTGAAGAGGATTCCTGTGTTTGCAAATCATTCACCAGTTTAAAAAAGTTTTCACGGGCATTTACCAATTGTGTTTTGCCTTCATTAGGAATACACTTGTAAATCATTTCGCCGCCTTCCAGTTTGCGTTCTACAAATTTGTAGTGCATACCGTTGAATTCCACTTCGCCATCCACACGTTCAAATTCTTTCCAATCCGTTTGATAAGGCAATGACACAGGTACTCGAATTTCAATCAGTGCGGTTTCATCGTACTGCTTTTCATCCAACTGAATTTCTAATTGTGTGTTTTGATTTGCTTCTGCATAATCCAAAACCAAACGGTAACCGCCGCTGTTAAACAGCAGAACTGAAAGGAAGAATATGGCGGCAAGAGTTCTCATTATCAATAGTCTCATTCCGGTTTGGCCACTTACTGTGGGCTGACTGGAGAACTAAAGATAAAGTAATTCGCTTATTTTCAAAGCATTGAGCGAGGGAACTATTTTCAAAATATTTTCATACCCGTTGAAATCGTTTGCGGAATAGTGACCTGTAATGGCAATGGCTTTCATGCCTGCTTTCTGAGCCGCTTCAATGCCCTTGGGCGCATCTTCAAATACAATACAATGGGCGGGTTCTGTTTTTAATTCGTTTGCCAGTTTGAGCCATGTTTCAGGATGTGGTTTGCTCATTTGCACATCATCAGCCCCAATAATCGCATTTAGGTATTTACGTAAATCCAGAAAGTCTAATGCAAAATCAATATTGGCCTGGTTACTGGCAGTACCAATGCCCATGGTAATATTTTTTTGTAAGGCGTCTTCTAAAAACTCTCTTGCACCTTCCAGCACAGTAATGTTATGCCCGTACAAATTTCTGTAACGTGCTTCTTTCTCATCCACAATTTTGCGTGCTCCTTCGTCTGTAAATGTTTTATGCGGCACTAAGCGATGCATGAGTTCTGCACCATTACCATACAATTCTTTCATGAGTGCATCACCACGCAGCGGACTACCCAGTTCAGTCACCACCACTTCCCATGTTTTGAAATGCCAATGCATAGTATCGATGAGCGTACCGTCGAGATCAAAGAGAAAAGCTTTATTTTTCATTTCATTTACTTCTTGTTCACAAACGTCTTCTTCTCATTCCCAACACCGTAAATTATTAAGCTCTTCCAGTTTTTGGGAATCACGGTTTTGATTTGCGTAATGCCCTGCGGTGTAATTTCCAAACCGCCAAAACCCATGAGCACAGATTGTAAAATACCGCCGGCACCGGTGGCAAAATATGGATTGGTACCACCTTTGGTCTCTGCAATTACACGCAGCGGCGGATTGAGATTGGGTATGTATGCATCCTTAAACCAGTAGTAAGCTTTATCAGCATCCCCAAGACGTGCATAGAGGAGGGCAAACACTCCCTGCGTCATAGCCGGTGTACCTTCGTTGGGCACACGCTTTTCATAATACTCCAGATCTTTTTTGATAAGTGCAGGGTCTTTTACTTCTTTAAGCGGATAGGCCAATAAGTTTACATCAGCCTGCTTAATACCTTCACCATTGTAGGTTGCATGTTCCCTTGTAACACCATCAGGAAACTTTAGAATGGGAATGTTATTGGCCACGTTCATCCAATCCGCATCGGGAGTGATGCCGAGTATTTTTGCAGCTTCGGTGGCAAAGTTTAAGTTCGCCCGAGCGGCAGCGTTAGTAAAGGCGTTGTTATCTACATTCTCCGCCCACTCATCAGACGCTACTACATTTTTAATATCATATTTGCCGGGGCCGTTGCGTTCTACACGACTTGCCCAGAAATCAGCCGTAGCAGAAAGAATAGGATAACCCTTTTCTCTGAGCCACACTTTATCCTGTGTTACACAATAATAATTCCATGCAGCAATGGCCACGCATGCGGTGATATGATGTTCAAACGGTCCGCTTAATGCCCATACGGGTGTTTCTTCCACTCCTGTTTCTGCACTTTCCCATGGATACATAGCACCTTTATACCCTTTGCCAAATGCATTTCGCTTGGCTGCTTCCAAACGTTGATAACGATACTCCATCATGCTCTTTGCCAGTTCCGGTTTAAGCACGAGCAATGCAGGATACATCCACAACTCTGTATCCCAAAACACATGACCGTTATAACCTAGACCACTCAAACCCATCGGTGATGGTGACAATGCTGTTCCTTCTCTTGTAAATGAATAGAGATGATAGAGCATGCTATTGACATCCTGCTGATCCTGGTCATTACCTTCAATTACAATTCTGCTTTTCCATAATTCTTCCCAAGCCTGGGTGTGAAATTGCAGCAAACGTTCACGCCCTTCCAGTTTTGCATAAATGGTTAAACGTTCTGCTTCGTTCAGCGGATCATCATGATGTGCACTGGTGATGGAAGAACCTGTAATGGAATAACGATACGTTTCACCGGCTTTCAATTTTTTAGTGAATTTTAGCAGGTGCATATTGTTATCCCACATTTCATGAATCACTCTTGGCTCGTTGCCATGCTTTTCACTAAACAAAAATGTATTACTGGCGCACATTAATAATTTTCCTGTGGGGCTTTTAGCTGAAGAAGTCAATAAGCTAATAGTTACATGCGGTCTGTCAATTTCGTTGTAATAATTCTGTACATCACGCAGGGCATCCGGCGCTTCCATTACACTGGCACCTGAGATAGTGATCTCTTTTTTAGGAGTGATAACCACATCCATCAACACAGTGAATGGTAATTGACGAAGCGAATAATAGGTGTAAGAAACAGTGGCTTTATCGCCGTAATCAAATGTAGTGGTGAAGCTTGCTTTTTGCATATCCAGCGCCTGCTTCATATTTGTAACCGATGCAGCATCCATCCTTCTGCCGTCAATTTCGAGGTAAGCGTTTAAGAGGTTAAAGCTTTTTAAGAAATTACTCACCCGTCCACGACCATACAAATCATAAGCACCTGCCAGCACCACATCTTTAACTTTAAACGGCTCAGGACTACTCACCACACCAATCATACCATTGGCTACAGTGATACCGTAGTAGTTCGCAGGATTGATGTCAGAAGCAGAAATTTTCCACGGATTAACGGTTTGTGCCAATAAAAAATTTGTGGAAACTGTTATGCTGATAATTAGGAGCAAGCGACGCATATTTGCATGTATTTTAGGTAGTGAATATAAACGAAATAGAGAAAAGAATTATGAAATGAGACATAAAAATGATTGAGCAACTTTACCTTAATGCAAAAATCATTTTTATGGCGAATACTATGTGCCCATCATAAAAAATAAACATTATCACATGAAAAGAGTTGCTGTTATTTTGATTGTATTGCTGATTATTTTGACAGGGTTTTTATACATCGGTATTTCTTCAACGCAATCGTTTTCGAAATCAGTTGTGGTGGCTTGTACCAATGAAGGCGCTTTGCGTGTGCTGGTTAACGAACGTAATAGCAAAAACGGCTGGCCGGGTGAAAAACTGAATGACAGCACCTATCAACTGAATAATTTGAGATACAGCATTGGTGAAACCCTCATCAATACAACTTCGCTGAATTATTTTGAAAAGGGTCTTGGTGAACTGATCATTGAAGAAACCACACCCGATTCAAGCAGGTTTACATTATTGGTTTCTCAAAAGCTTTCCTTAAATCCATTGCAACGTGTAACAGATTTTCTTGCACTGCGGCAAACAAAAAAACAGATTGGTGATTTTCTCACTTTGTTAAAACAAAATTTTGATGGTGAAGAACTGGTATATGGTATCGCTATAAAGATGAGCCGTGTTATTGACAGTGCTATGATTTCAACAAGAACACTTATGAATCATTATCCCTCAGTAACGGAAGTATATGAAATGATTGATGCCATTCGTTCTTACATAAAAGCAAATGGCGGTGAAGAAACCAGTGCCCCCATGCTTAATGTATTTGAAGAAGGAGAGAATCAATACTTAGTAATGGTGGCAGTACCAACTACAACTTATGTGAAGGGTAATGAAACTTTTTTGCAAAAAAGGATGCTGGCAAACGGGTATATTTTAGTTAGTGAATTTACAGGCGGTAACTATACAATTAAAAAAACTGAGAAAGCAATGCAGCAATATATAACGGACCATCAAAAGTCAAGCCCCGCCATTCCTTTTCAAATGCTGCTCACAGACAGAAGATTGGAATCGGACACTACAAAATGGAAGACGAAAGTGTATTATCCGGTTATGTATTGAAGACCGCTTACGACTCCCTCTTTGGATAATCCATTAATGCATAGCCCACATCCTTAAAAGAGTTTGATTCTGTGATGAATTATTGAAATTAATTCAAGTGTTCCCGAGCTATTTGAAAAAAGAAATGGCTGATACGGTTGTGCTATTTCTTGCCAGGATAAATGCGTTGTGCTTATTGATTTGAATAGGCTTGATTTTTCGAACCTGTTTTACATCAATAAAACCTTTGAATGCATTGTATTCAAAATTTCCGTTGCCTTTATTGATAAGAATAGTTCCAAAATCTCCATCCTGTCGGCCGATTTGTACATTGTTATCAAAATAATTACCAAGCAGTAATACATCAGGAAGTTGATCATTGTTTGCATCAATGGTGATGGAGGCCCTGTAGTTGTTCAATTGTGTTTGCCATGGTAATACTTTTGCTTCAAAAGCACCGTTATTGTTGATGAAGAGTGTATGTGCAAACTGTGTTACTGTAAGGAGCAGTGATTGCTTGATTTTATCAGCACCAAACAAATCATTTATAGTTGCTTTTGCAAAATCTTCAGCATATAAAAATTTCTTTTTGAGTGCAGGCATTTGCTTTTCTAAATCCATCTTGGTAGCAAAAGGAATTTCCCTGCCCTGTAAATAATAAGTGAGCACCTGTTCTTTTCTTCCGTTACCATCAAAATCATTGTGATATAATTTCACGGGCTGTTGTTCATTGGGTTTGAGTTTGGCATTGAGTCCGAAGTTGGTAGCCAACACATCCATATCACCATCGCCATCTGCATCAAAAGGTAAGATACTGCTCCACCATCCGTTTTGTGAGGTGATCGTTTGTTTTATAAATTTATTTTGCTGATGAAGGAATACATCAATACCACCCCATTCATAACTCAGTAATATATCTTCTGTTCCATCATTGTTCATATCAATGAGTTTGGCATCGGTAACCATGCCGGGCTGTTGCAATTGCTGAGCATACGTTTTTGTAACATCTTTAAACTTTCCGGCTCCATCATTTTGTAGCAGATAAGAACGTGGTGAAGAGCCATAATTCCAGGGAACTGTTCTGCCTCCAATGAACAAATCAACTGCGCCAT
The DNA here is from genome assembly GCA_046301455.1 of Chitinophagaceae bacterium. Lineage (GTDB taxonomy): Bacteria > Bacteroidota > Bacteroidia > Chitinophagales > Chitinophagaceae > Lacibacter. The sequence goes on from JBKCJY010000276.1 coordinate 5,943, forward strand.
CTCGGTTCCAGTCGTGTGCAAGAATTACAGATTGTGTTACATCAATGCCGGCAAATGCATCTGTTTTGCGTGTAAGATTTCCTTTGCCATCATTCAAATATAAAAGCGGAAGTAAATGTTCATCAGCCCCATAATATTCATTGCCGCCGGTTGCAATTACTAAATCTAGGTGAGTGTCATTGTTTACATCAGCCCACACGGCGTCTGCATGCTCCCACATGCTGTCCTGCATCATACCGGGTTGCGGCAACTGATAAAATATTCCATTGGTTGCTTGCAACATTACAGAAGGATGATATCCTTTTGATGAACCGATGAATACATCTTCCAGTCCATCATGATTAATATCAGCAACTGCCAATGCCGGGCCTTCCGTTGAAACCATGTGCGGTATCAAAGGCTCCCGGTCAAATTCATTAAACTGGTTTTCTGTGTGCTGATAGTTTAGTTTTGTTTGTGCAGTAATATCTTCAACAGCAATTTGAATTTTATTCCGTTGATGAATGATGGAATAATCAAACTGTGGTAATCCTTTTTTATAGGAAAAGGTTGAACTTTTATCTTTTTTCAAATCACTTCTTTCAAAACTGTTATCGGGCCAGATGAGAAAAGCCGAATCAACAGTTGTATTATTCAAGCCTATATGCAGAGGTGTTTGCATACTGCTGAGAAAACCATGCACAGGATAATTTTCATATGATTTAATTTCATTACCTGAAAAAAGAATGAGTTTTGCTCCAATGGCGTTGATGTTGGATGAATCGCCAATCAATTTTACTGAAGCAAAAGCCTTTGTTTTTAGATCATTGCTTTTGTTTTGATAGATGAGCGCTGCATCGTTGATATTATTCACCACCAAATCCAAATCACCATCATTATCCAGATCGGCATAGGCTGTTCCGTTGGAAAAGGTGAGTGGATTGTTGCTGATGCTGTCGGTTAAATTTTTGAAAGAAAGATTTCCTTTGTTTGAAAAGAATTGATTGGGAATTTTAATCTGCGGAAATTTATCCACCAGCTTCATGTCTTTTTCTTCCAATATATTATTGCGGAGTTTTTGCTGAAGCTCTTCATTCGTTACAAAGTTTACATAGTCAATATCATTCATTCGTTTGGGAATGCCGTTGCTCACAAACAAATCTTTCAAACCATCATTATCAAAATCCATCCACAATGCAGCCCAGCTCCAGTCAGTTGCATACACACCTGCATATTGACCCGCTTCTGAAAATTTCCCATTACCACGGTTCCATTGCAGATTATTTCGTGCATATTGATAATGATAGCCATATTTTCGTTTTTCATTAAAGTAGATGTAATCATCTTCTGCCAGTGAGCGGCGAATCATGTAAGGTTCGTATGGCAGCATGTCCATCGAAATAATATCAGGCAATCCATCATTGGTTACATCAGCCGCATCTACACCCATGCTGAATTGACTTGTGTGCATCAACTGCTCTGTACTTTCATCTTTAAACGTTCCGTTTTTCTGATTGATGTAGAGATAATCGTTTTCATGAAAATCATTGCCCACATAAAAGTCGGGCCAGCCATCCATGTTAATGTCACTAACAACAACGCCGAGGCCGTATCCGATTTTACTTCCACTAATACCCACTTGTTTTGTAATATCAGTGAAGTGTGAATGTTGTTTCCCATTCTCGAATACAGCATCATTTCTGTAAAACTTTTGCCCGGCCAGTGAATCAAATGTGTTTATAAAGTTGATACGTGGTGCATAGTTGCCATCATGATTTACAGAATGATTCAGTAAAAACATATCCAAATCACCATCCAAATCATAATCAAAAAAAGCTGCTTGTGTACTGAAACCGGAAAAATTCAATCCATATGCAGCAGCTTCATCTTTATAAAACGGAATACCCTCTTTGCTGATGCCTTTGCACACCAGCAATTGATTGGTTCCTTTCAATACTTTATAATTGCCCACACGGCACACATAAATATCCAGCAGGCCGTCATTGTTTATGTCCACCACAGAAACACCGGTGCTCCATGCACTATCATTAGGAATAAAAGCTTTAGTTGTTACATCTTCAAAATTTAAATTTCCTTTGTTAATGTAAAGTTTGCTTTGTGATTGATTGGCTGCAAAGAATAAATCAATCAAAC
>JBKCJY010000277.1:0-11225 GCA_046301455.1 Chitinophagaceae bacterium
TTAAAACTCAAAAATCTCTTTTAACTCCCTTTTATAGCTGAAGTTTTCCTTCCCAAGAAACTTAACCTCTTTAATTATAAACTTTTTAATGTCAGAATAATTGGAGTGATAAAATTGAGAAAGCTTAACCTGTTTTTTACCATCTTTCATTAAATACAGGTATTCATAGAAGCCGCTTCTCGATGGCAGGAGGCAGGTTTTATAACCATCAAATTCCTTCAACTCAAAAACACTTGCGGATACCAGCCCCATAAATCTTTTTATTCTTACAAACCCATCTTCAAACTTGACTGCCACGGCCTTTGTTCTTAATTCACCCAAAAAAAGCCACATCCATATAAAGGAAAGAAGCCCGATTGCAAATAACACCATTATTGAAACGTTTGACTTAACATCAGCAATCCAAAGCATAAAAAAAAGGAGCAGGATAGAACTCAATATACAAAGAACCCCAACTATTAAAAACGCCCAAAAACGAAATTTTGATTTTAAAATCATAAACTTTCTATTACGTACAAATAACAAACAAACTTAATATTATTAAACAACACAACATCTATCACCACAACTTTTAATTAAACATACAAACCTTAACATTTATTCACATTAATTCAACATCTCATTAAACTTTGATGATAATTAAACATCTATTATTACTTTCATAACGATTAACAAACAATCAATACCACTGCATGCAAACAACCACCCTCACCACGGTTTCATTAAGTCATCATGGCTTTGCAGAAAAGCTGCTGCAGACTGAAAGTAATCATCATTTCCTTATCAGTACAAAAGCCTTTCAGACTGGTGATGTTATCAGCTCCTTTAGTGCTGCAGAAGTTCATGATCATGCTTCCCGTTACACAGTACAGGTAGCAGAAAATAAACACATTATTTTATCACCAGAATTTCTGCAATATATCAACCACAGTTGCGATCCAAATGCGTTTTTCAATACCACCACAATGGAGTTAACTGCATTAAAACCCATTGCACCTGGTGATGAGTTTACCTTCTTTTATCCGTCAACAGAATGGGATATGGCAGAACCGTTTCATTGTTTATGCGGAAGTACAAAATGTCTTAATGTGATTAAAGGAGCAAAGAATATTGCACCAGATGTATTGAATACCTATAAACTCACTGATTTTATTCAGTCAAAACGCAGGCAATTAAAAGATTAATTATTACTTTAGTTTATGCTTTCTAACCCATTGCATTCATTGCCCTCCACAAGGCATCCATTTTTTGTTTGGGTGCTGGCGCCGCATCTCGTTACCAATAATGCAAATATTGATTATTACTACGATTTTTCCCAAAGCATTGATGAATACACAAAAGTTTTTGAAGAGTTGCAGCTTCCATGGAAATGGCAACCCGTTACAATTAACAATTTCAAAAGTATTATAGATGAAATAGCTCTTTCCAAAAACTTTCAAACACCCATTGTACTGAATTTGTGTGATGGCGATGAAGTAAACGGAACACCTGGTGTATCTGTCATCCACTACTTAAAAGAAAAAGGGTTGATTTATACAGGTTCAGAGCCTGCATTTTATGACAACACTACTTCTAAAATCATCATGAAGGAGTTATTTGATAAAGAAGGTATTGCTCATGCAGCATGGGCGCCTATTCATCATAGTGAACAAAATTTGGATGGAATATGTGAAACAGTTGGCACTCCCTTAATTGTAAAACCTGCAGTAAGTGGTGGCAGTATGGGGTTAGGAGTAAAGAATGTTGTGCATACTAATGATGAACTAAAGGCATTGGTGAAAGAACTTTTCACAGGTTATCATGGCTGGGATTTTACTTTTGGTGGCTTGGTAGCCGAGCAGTTTATTAATGGCCCTGAATACACAGTTTTCATCAGTGGCTCACATATGCACCCACGCAACAAGCGTGTTTATGTACCAGTTGAACGCATCTTTCACAAAGATTTACCTGATACTGAAAAGTTTCTCTCCTTTGACCGCTTATGGGAAACCTATGAAGCTGAAAAACCAGCAGGCCAAACTGAAAATGAAGATTTTTATCAGTATGCATTGCCGCCTTCATCACTTCATAAGAAAATTATGGACTTAAGCTGGAAAGCTTATTGTGCTGTTGGTGGTACAGGTTATGGCCGTGTGGATATAAGGATGGACAAAACCACAGGAAAACTGTATGTGCTTGAAGTAAATGCCCAATGCGGTTTGAGTGAAGATGAAAATTATACTTCAATCGGTGCCATTGTTCGCCTTGGTAATGAACGTTATTCCAACCTCATTCTCCATATATTGCAGGATGCATTGCAGCGGCATACTGTGAAACAAAGAAAACCCGTTGCCGTGCGTCAAGAACGTGCATAGTATATGAAGATTTGTGTTCTGCAACCAGACTATTCCACTTCGGCAGTTGATTATCAATACTACGACCCGCCACGCAACATCAGTCATTTGTTGCCTGATGTGGAGTTTCATCACGTATTCCTCAACAAGCTTACTACTTACAAACAGCTTTTAGAATTAAGCAAACAGGGCTTTGATTGTTTTGTGAATTTGTGTGAAGGTTATTTGGAATGGGAAGTTCCGTCCATAGATGTAATCTATACATTGGAGTTATTAAACCTTCCATTTACTGGACCTAACACTTTACTCTACGACCCTCCAAAAGAATTGATGAAGTATGTAGCTTATACAGAAGGTGTAGCCACTGCTGAATATGCATTGATTGAAAATACGGATAACCTCACAGAAGAAACCAAACATCTCTCCTATCCCTTATTCATCAAACCTGCAAAGGCAGGGGATAGTTTGGGCATTGATGAAAAAAGTAAAGTGAATAGTTTTATTGAACTGCAGCATCAATGTAATCATTTGTTGAAAGAATATCCGCAATTGCTGGTGGAGCAATATATTAAAGGAAGAGAATTTACTGTACTGGTTGCAGCGGATGCGCACAATGAAAAAAAGTGCCGTGTATTTCAACCCATTGAATATATTTTTCCAGAAGGAAGAACCTATAAAACGTACGCACTCAAAACATCCGAGCTTCATCCGGAAAGTAATATCGCAGTAACTGACCCATCTATCAAACAACAATTAACCGAAGCTGCTCAACGCATCTTCCGCAGCTTTGGCGGTGTAGGTTATGCACGCATGGATTTTCGAATGAACGAAAGCGGAAAGATTTATTTTCTGGAAATCAATTTCACCTGCTCTGTTTTTTATAAAGATGGCTATGAAGGCAGTGCTGATTATATCTTAAAACTGGATGGCATTGGTCAGGCTGGTTTTTTAAAACTTATCATTGATGAAGGTATTACCCGCCACCGACGCAGGCAGAAGAAATATAAAATGAAGGGCAACAGTATTGCCGGCTTTGGCATTTATGCCACAGAGCCCATTGCAGAAGGCGAAGTAATTTTTAAAGGTGAGGAACGCCCGCAACGTATCGTTACCAAACGCTATGTGGAGCAAAACTGGTTGCCCGAAGAGAAACTTTTGTTCAAACATTATGCAGTTCCGCTGAGTGAAGAAGTATATGTTCTGTGGGATAATAACCCCTCCGAATGGGCGCCTCAGAACCATTCCTGCAATCCAAACACGGCCTATATCGGGCTAAATTTACAAGCCCTCAGACCCATTTCTGTGGGCGAAGAGCTTACCATGGATTATGCCCAGCTTCTCAACGAAAGTGCCGAAACCTTTGATTGCCAATGCGGTGCAGCTAATTGCCAAAAAATTATTTCAGGCATTAAGGGCAACAACGTAACCTTTCGAGAACAAAATTTCAGGAAGCCTTAACCTTAGGCGCTGCCTCCTTCTCCTTACATTTGCACTGTACTCTGCTACCTCAACCGGGTTACTTACAAAACCCATCAAACCCCGGCCGTAATTTTTTTGAACGGCACTAAACCCCGGTTATTCTGCAAAGTCTATTGTACAAGTTTTTAAAAGAAAGGACACATCCGTTATGCCCGGAACATGGATTATACAGACGATATTGCAAAAGCACAAATACAAACTGCTGCTTACCTACAGCTTATTTGCCATTGAAATGCTGGGGTTGCTCATGCGCCCTTACTTTTTGGGCGAAGCAGTGAATGGATTAATTAATGGTTCTTATCATGGTTTGTTTTACTTAGTAGGCGCTCATCTGCTTTGGGTGGTAACAGGCACCATCCGCCACCTCTATGATTCACGCACTTATTCAGAAATTTATACTTCCTTAGTTACAAGGCTTATGAGCCGTAACAAAACAAAAGACATTTCCAAACTCAGTGCACATTCAACTTTATCAAGAGAGTTTATTGATTTTCTGGAGTTTGATTTGAATTATGTAATTGAAGCAATTTACAATATTGGCGGCTCACTCATTTTACTTTGTTTTTATGATGCGCAGGTGGTGCTCTTGTGTTTGGGCATGATGGTACCTGTTACGGTTGCAAGCTACTTCTACGGCAAACGCATGCGTGTACTGAATAAAAACAAGAACGACGAATTAGAAAAGCAAGTGAATGTACTTGCTACTAAAAATACAATTCGCATTAATCACCATTATAACGAACTGCGTAAATGGCAAATTAAAATCAGCAATCAGGAAGCTTGGAACTTTGGTGTGATGGAATTGATGGTGATGGTTATTATAGCAGCATCGCTTATCATCTCATCCAAAACCAATGGAGCAGCTATGCAGGCTGGTGATTTGATTGGTATCTATACTTACATTCTCAAATTTGTAAGTGGATTGGATACAGTTCCTTACATGATTCAGCGATTGGCAGGCTTGAAAGATATTCTCCACCGTGTAGAACTTGAGAGTGACGATGAAAAAGAATTTGAACCTGAACCAGTGCTGAGTGAAGTGGCTTAATGTTTCATATCAGCAAGATCAGCAGGATTGTGCTTATGCCTGAACAGCAATCCAAACAACAAAGCCACAACTAAAGCATAAACAGCAAATGCCAGCCATGCACCATGCCAATCTGTTTGTCCGTTTGGCAAAATATAATATTTGCCAATAGCCCAACTACTGATGATGGTTCCCAGGTAAGCTCCTACTCCATTACTCATCATCATAAACAATCCCTGTGCACTGCTGCGTATTTTGGAATCGGTAGTTGTTTCTACAAACAAAGAACCGGAGATATTAAAAAAGTCAAAAGCCATACCATATACAATACAGGACACAATAATCATCCACAATCCATCAGCAGGATTGCCATAAGCAAACAAACCGAAACGAAGCACCCAAGCAAACAATGAAAACAACATCACTTTTTTAATTCCAAAACGCTTTAAGAAAAACGGAATGGCTAAGATGAACAAGGTTTCGGAAATTTGAGAGATGGATAAAATAACAGTTGAATATTTTACCACAAGCGAATTGGCAAATTCAGGAATTTCTTTAAAGCTGTCTAAATAAGCATCGCCATACATATTTGTTAATTGTAAGGCAGCACCAAGCAACAAAGAGAACAGGAAGAACAAAGCCATTTTGTAAGTTCCAAATAATTTAAAGGCATTCAACCCCAATTGCTCAATAAAAGAAGCGTCTTTTGAAATCGTTCTTTGCGGTGGGCATTTGGGTAATGTAAAAGAGTAAACACCCAATACAATTGCAAGTACAGCAGCAATATAAAACTGGTTACCGTTAGCCTTGCTGCCTGTGAGATTAGTTACCCACATCGCTACAATAAAACCAATGGTTCCCCATACACGTATAGGAGGAAATACTTTTATTACATTGTAATCGTTGTTTTTTAAAATAGTATAGGCCACCGCATTAGATAAAGAAATAGTGGGCATATAACAAAGCATAGCCGCAAGAATATAATAATACAATACACCCGGGTCATCTACACTCGGCACCATAAAGAGAATGACACCGTACAAAATATGCAACATTCCGTAAAGGCGTTCTGCATTCAACCATTTATCAGCAATAATACCTACCAGAGCGGGCATAATCATGGATGATATAGCAAGGGTTGAAAAAATAGCGCCAAACTGAGGGAAAGTCCATCCTTTTCCGTTAATGCAATACGTACCTATTGTAATCAACCAGGCACCCCATACAAAGAATTGCAGAAAGCTCATAAAGGTGAGCCGTAATTTAATAGTCATCAGCAAGAGATTTAGTTGGTTGTAAGTATCCTTTCAGAACGGAAGATAAATGTTTTTACAACACAGGCAGCGTGCAGGCATCAGGCTAATGTCTTTACTCCAAAATCACTCAACTTTTACAGCTAAATCGTACATTCACAGCTTCAACCATTTCTATGAAGATATTGAAAAGCATAGCGTTTATTTTTTTTATATTTATTGCAATTGCGGCATCAGCACAAAAACAAAAACAGGCTCCACAAGCTTCTTTTTTACAAAGCACTCACCGTTGCGGTACGCAGTCTGTGTTGGATGAAGCAATCCGAAAAAATCCAAACCTTCGTTTAAAGATTGAAGAAAACCGTAAACAAACACTTGAACGTTTCAATCAAATCAAAACAACATTACGATCTAATGCGATCTATACCATTCCTGTTGTAGTGCATGTGGTATTGAGCCAGCCATCAACAGTTACTGATGCACAAATACAATCACAATTAGATGTATTGAATGAAGACTATGCGGGATTGAATGCTGATTCATCACGCATACCTGCAGCTTTCAAATCCCGTTTCGGCAAAGGCAATATCCGATTTTGTTTGGCCAAAAGAGATCCACGTGGTGATGCAACAAATGGAATTGTACGTATCACATCATCTATACAATCAGCTCCCGGCGATGGTGATCCTGTAAAGTTTACTTGCCTCGGCGGAAGTGATGCTTGGGATCCAACAAAATACCTCAACATTTGGGTTTGCCAAATGCCAACCGGTTTTCTCGGCTATTCATTTTTTGCATCTGATCCATTAACGGAGCATCCATTAAACGAACGTGGTTTTGTAAATAGCTTTCGAGCTTTTGGAAAAGGTGGTAGCGCTGTTGCGCCTTTTAATTTAGGAAGAACAGCCACACATGAAATAGGACATTTCTTTGACCTTAATCATATTTGGGGACCTAACAATTGTGATGGCACACAAACTTGCACGGATGATGATGGTGTGGGAGATACGCCTCCGCAATTCAAATGTAATTTTGGTGCACCTCGTGCTGATTCTGTTATTGTTGATGCATGTACTTCATCAGCTCCCGGTATTATGTGGATGAATTATATGGATTATGTAGATGACCGTGCAATGGTTATGTACACACCGCAGCAATATGCACGTATGGAAGCCATATTACTTGCCAATCCATGGATGATGAATCTTATAAATTCAGATGGCTGTACCCCTGTGACGGCTAGTGCACGTGATGTGCGGTTTGAACGCTTCCGTGATGCATTTTATGATTTATGTGGTAGCAATCCCAATTACATTTATACATGCAGCAGCAGTTACCGACCATTTATTACGGTAAGAAATGTGGGTACTGATAATATTACATCACTCACACTCTCTGCACGTTTTGGAACAGGGCCTGTAACAACTACCACATGGACAGGAAGTATTGCACCTCAAAGCACAGCCAACATCTTACTCAACAACATGACGTTGAGCAATGGTGTAAATTCCAATTTGATTGTTTATTCATCAAACCCCAATGGAAGTGCTGATCAAAAAGTTGCAAATGATACAGGCAAACTTACAGGCATTGTTTATCCAGTAGTAACACTGCCTTATAGTGAAGGTTTTGAAAGCCCCACCTTCCCTCCTGTTTTATGGCAGCGCATTAACACGGATAATTATTTTACTTGGGAGCGAACAACACTTGCATCCAAATCAGGAACTGCATCTATGTACATCAACAATTTTGATTACGACCGTAATGGTAACAGCGACTGGATGTATTCTCCATTGATACCTGTAAAAGGACAAGACTCTACCTTTGTTCGATTTCATATTGCAGCAGCAACTTTTAATAAACCCGACTTGGCAAACAACCCAACAGATACACTGGAAATCTTAGTAACAGATGATTGCGGCCTCACCTATCGTTCTGTTTATAAAAAATGGGGAAAAGATTTGGTAACCACCGGTAATGTTGGTGTTGATACCGGTTATGTACCCACTTCATTACAATGGCGCCTGGATTCAGTGTTCCTTGGTGATTTTAGCACTGCCGCAAAAGAGTACATGCAGGTAGCATTCCGAAACACAACCAATTTTGAAAACAATGTCTACATTGATAATGTAAATATTTACACCAAAGATGTAAACCCCAATTTAAAACGTAAAGGTGTAATGGCTACACCAAATCCATTCAGAAATACCCTTTTATTACAGCATTACCCATCACCGGTAAATATGGAATTTATAAATGTGTATGATGCTATGGGCAGGCTTGTTTGGCAAAAACGAATTGCACTTGGGCAAAGCGGTACTAACATTGGTCCCAATTACCTGGAGCTTGATTTAAGTATTCTCAATTCCGGGATCTATACCTTACAGATTGTGTACAGAAGTTCGCCTAATGTTTCAATAAAAGTGGTGAAAGTGAATTAGATCATTGCAAATACTTACCCATATCAGCGTAACTTTGCAAAGAGTTACGCTTTTTTGTAACCGGTATTCAGAGAAACAAATACATTAAAATGACAGCATCCATACTTACAACTACAAAAGATAAAGCGCTTCAATCCATAGCAGAAAAAGTTTACAACAACCAACGCATTACAGAAGAAGAAGGCTTGCTGTTGTTTGAAAAAGCAGATCTTCCATTTGTTGGTGCACTTGCCAATTATGTGCGTGAACGGATGCATGGCGATACCACTTATTTCAACCGCAACTTTCATATTGAACCGACGAATGTATGTGTGTTCAGTTGCAACTTCTGTTCCTATTCAAGATTGTATGCCAAACGTGAAGATGGCTGGGAGCTGAGCATTGATCAGATGCTGCACATGGTACAGAAGTATGATGGCGTACCAGTAACAGAAGTGCATATTGTTGGTGGTGTGCATCCCAAGATGGATTTAAAATTCTTTGCTGATTTGTTGAAGGCGATTAAAACACATAGACCAGAGTTACACATCAAAGCATTTACTGCTGTTGAATATGATTATATGTTCCGCAAAGCAAAAGTGAGTGTGGAAGAAGGATTGAAATTTTTGATTGATGCCGGTTTAAATTCTATCCCCGGCGGCGGTGCAGAAATTTTTCATCCTGAAATCAGAGAAAAAATTTGTGCTGATAAAGTGGATGCTGATGGTTGGCTTAAGATTCATGAAACTGCACATAAACTAGGATTGCATAGCAATGCAACCATGTTATACGGGCATATTGAAAAATACTGGCACCGTATTGACCACATGAGCCGTTTAAGAACTTTGCAGGATGAAACAAATATGTTTCAAACGTTTATTCCACTCAAATTCCGTAACCAGGATAATGACATGAGTAATGTTGCAGAAAGTACCGTGGTGGAAGACATGAAGATGTATGCCATTGCACGTTTGTTCTTAGATAATTTTCCGCACCTCAAAGCTTACTGGCCCATGCTGGGTAGACATAATGCACAAATGACCCTGAGCTTTGGTGTAAATGATATTGATGGCACCATTGATGATACCACTAGAATTTACAGCATGGCAGGCAGTGAAGAACAAACACCTACCATGAGCACAGAACAATTGGTTGCCCTCATTAAACAGGTGAAACGCAAACCTGTTGAACGTGATACAGTTTATAATGTGGTGAAAGATTACAGTGAAGTAACAGTGGCGGAAGAAGGTGGTTTTTCCAGTAATTAAAAAGGCAGCTTGAAATATAAAAGGACTTCTTTTTAAGGAGTCCTTTTATTATGGCATTATAAGCAAACTACTTTCGCAACTATTCCACAGTATGACTTGTTGCCATTCAAATCTGCCGCACTGTATCCAAAATTTTCAGTACATAGTTGAAACTAATTACCAAAATCAATTGATTAGCGCATCAACATAAATGTTCCTTTAAAGTCAAATTTTTCATCTGTTAAGTTGGTATACCTGATGCGGTAAACAAACATACCTGCATCCTGCATCAATCCACGAAACACACCATCCCATCCTTCATACGCATTGGTTGATTCATAAATCATTTGACCCCAGCGGTTGTAAATTTCCATTCTGAAGTTTTTAACATACCGTGCGCCAACAATTCCAAAGCGGTCGTTGAGTCCGTCGTTATTGGGTGTAAAAACATTGGGCAGATAAACTTTACATTCAGTTGTTTTTAATGTTACAGCATCACCATCGGAGCCGCATGCGTTTGTTACAAGCACAGAATATGTTCCCGGTTGTGTTGCAGGAAATGTAGAAGCTGTACTTCCGTTCTGCCATAAATAAGTAAGGTTATAACCGGCGGATGATGGATCGAGTATAATTGTTTCGCCTCTGCAAATACCGCTGTAGGCACTAAAATCAACAGTTGGTGATTGGTTTACCACAATTGTTTTTGTTTCAGTGTAAGCACAAACTGCGCCGGCGGGTGTAAACGTGTATGTAGTTGTTTGCTGGTTGTTTAATGCAGGCGACCACGTACCATTAATTCCGTTGGTTGATACAGTTGGAAGCGGCGGAATAACAGCGCCTCGGCATATTGTATCAACGATCGGATTAAACAAAGGCTTAATAGCAGGCGCTGTAATTACAGATCCTGTTGCAGCAGCACTTGAACAACCTGTGGCAACATTTGTAATAACTACCGAATAAGTACCAGTTACAATTGTTGTAAACGATGCCGTATTGCCGGGATTAGGCACACCCGTTGGAACCGTCCAAACATAATTATAAGTACCCGGTGCCGCAGGTGTAGCTGTTAATGGCGGCGGGTTTAATTCACATGCATTTACATTTTGAATGGTAACAACAGGAAGCGGGTTTACAGTGATATTAAAATTGACGGTTCTGTCAATGCCGCAAAAATCACGGTAGCTGCATGCAATGGAACCACTGTTGGTTAATGTGTAGGAAGCAGTATTGGTTGTAGAAGTGGAGCCACCCGTCCATGAATAGTTTGTACCAAGCGTTGGTGCTGTAAGTGTGACTGGTGCGCCTCTGCAAATCGTACTGTTATTATTGTTGTTATCTACCACACGAAACTGCTGCAAATTACTTGCTGCACCTGTTGATGCAGTTATTGACCAGAAAACATTAGTGGCATTATTGAACCGCTCTGCAATATGATTTCTTGTGGATGTTGTTCTTGTGCTGCCGTC
>JBKCJY010000278.1:0-6126 GCA_046301455.1 Chitinophagaceae bacterium
CCTGCCCTTTGTACTTACTAACCCATTAAATTCTAATGCTAAATTACAACTATCGGCCACATTTCAAAATTAATTTTGGCCGATGTGCATAAATTATATGAAGAAAAACACCTAAAATACAGGTTTCATTTACAGGCTAAATAGCTTCCTTTTAAATTGATAATCAATACGTTAAGAATCTGCAAAAATCCCTCAAAAAAATATTTTTTGCTTACGGCAACTCATAAACGTAACCGCTTCTGCCAAAAAGACTTAGCAATAAATTAACTGGGGTATTTTTTGGCAATTTCAGGGTTTGGAAACGAATTTGATGGTTACTTTGCTATCTAAAATAATATCAAATGACCCCCGGAATTTTAATTGTTTCGCTCCTTTTTATGGGCATCGGCTTTTTAGTTCAAATGAGGCTCAAAAGCAAGTTTAAACAATACGCCCAGCAGCCCCTTTTCAGCGCTCTAACAGGCCGCCAGGTGGCCGAAAAAATGCTGAAAGAGAACGGTATATACGATGTTCAGGTCGTTTCTGTTGATGGATTTTTAAGCGATCACTACAATCCCCTGAACAAAACAGTAAACCTCAGCCCGGATGTATTTAACGGTAACTCCATAGCTTCCGCAGCTGTGGCAGCTCATGAATGTGGCCATGCCGTTCAACACTCCACTGCATACCAATGGCTTATGCTCCGTTCAAGGTTAGTTCCCATTGCCCAGGTAAGCACTACACTCTCCCAATGGATTTTGGCCATAGGGGTTGGTATTCTTGGTTTTGGAGGCGGTAATCCAACAGTTTTGCTGATTGGTATCCTGCTTTTTGCGGCCAGTACGCTCTTTACCGTTGTTACTTTGCCGGTAGAATTTGACGCCAGTAACAGGGCACTTGCCTGGCTCAACCACACCAATGTAGTAAACCAGCAGGAGCATGATGGTGCAAAAGATGCGCTCAAATGGGCGGCTATGACCTATGTGGTTGCGGCGCTAGCCTCCATTGCCACACTGGTGCAGTACATTTTAATATATATGGCAAGAAGAGATGATTAAATAAAAAACCCGCATTTTAATGCGGGTTTTTATTTCTAACGAGTTAAGGCCTTGTTTTATCGATAACGTAGAAGACTTCAATGCATTTGGTCCTTTGTAGGGGTGGATATAAATTGAAACAATTGACATAACGAATATGTAACAAAAACCAAATACTATCAATGCCGACTTTACTGCTTTTGGCTTTGCCCTTTACACCAAAGAGATATAACCTGTAAATCCAGATAAGGATGAACGTATATTTTCATTATTAGACATGTAGAAATCCCATTCTCCAGCATTTGTATTATAGTATGTTACAAGACTATTATTAGACCAAAATCCTCTGCCACCTATAGAGAACAATGTGTCCTTCCTCAAAAATTGAGTAGCAGTAAAGTTGTAACCTCTGAAATAGGTTCGATCAAGGCGGGTTAATAAAACAGGATTAAGACTCAATTTATACAGATGGCCTGTTCCGGGGACGGTTACAAGTGTGTCATACCCTTTCTTAAAAATATTGATATCAAAATCATCGGGTAACTCCTTCGCAATTTCAAACCACCTGGGGATTGAGCCAAGGCTAAAGTTTCATTTCCCAATGTCTGTTTTGAAACCACCCCCAACTTCCTATCAACTTGGTATAGGTTATGGTTTCCGTCTATCCAGCGAAAACCTTTGTGTTGTTGGCCTACTCCAACGATACTTACAAATTGAATTACAATAAGAATCCTAAAATATCTCATAAGCTATTCGAAAACAATAATTTATAAGGCAAAAACAACCTTTTGATATCAATCAATCTTTGTGATTTGTATGAAATCACACATTTTAAATTAAATTATATTTCCAAACTATATTGTGAAACTATTTTCACTTCTTTTAATTTTATCCCTCGACTTTCAGCCGTTGCTAGCCAATTTCTTAAATCCGTTCTAATCAAGTTATTCATTTATCATATGCTAAAATTATTCACTCACATATTTAATATATCATTAATTATGAAGAAAACATACACGATAATTTCTTTTTTTATGGCTTTATCAGTTTCTTCCCTATCGTTTTCGCAAAGTGTCGGAGTAATGACTGATCAATCAGGCATATCTTATAAAACAGTAAAAATCGGAAATCGTATTTGGATGGCTGAAAACCTTAGAACAACAAAATATGTAAATGGTGATGATATTATATTTAATAGTAATAGTGGTCGCTCTACAAACGATGCTATATATGTAACATTGAAAAACGGTCAGTATTTATATTCTGTGGCTGCTGCAAAAGATAAGAGGGGGATTGCACCTGCTGGATGGCGTCTTCCAACTGTTGATGAATGTGAAGAGTTAATTAATCTTTGCAAAGATGTCAAAGATTTAAGGTCAACAAAAGGATGGGATATATTTAAATTTCCCGGATATTATAGTACTGTTACATGCAGTAATTGCAAAGGCTGGAATGTTGAATATAGAAGGAAAGTAGCATGTCACATTTGTAAAGATACTAGGTCAGTAAAGGGCGCTTATATACCACCACAAGTAAAAGATCTAAACGGGAATGATAAATTTAAGTTCAATTTAAAGGATTTAGGATTCTATTATATAGATGAATATCAGTGGGGTGCAGCATTTTGGACATCAGGTGTAAAAAAACTAAATAGTGTCGATAAAAGTAGAGATTATTTTAGAGATTGTATTTTTTTTGCTAATACGCTTTTTGTTGGATGTGAAGAAAGTGGAGAATCATATCTACTCCCTATACGACTTGTTAAAGATCCAAATGTATCTTCTACAATACAGACTACAAATAATGCTAATTTATCTCAATCAAAAATAGTTCAAGCACCAACTCAACCAAAAATAGTTCAAGCGCCATCTATAGTAAATGCTTCACTTCCACCAAATCTAAAATCAGGACTCAGTGCTTTTTATGATTTTAATATGAATTCAAATGATGAAAGTGGTTACGGTAACCATTCTTCTTTGTTAGGACCGACTTATGCAACAGATAGATTCGGTAACGCAAAACAAGCACTTAGGTTTGATGGTATAAGTAATTGGTTAACAATCCCAAATTCATATCCCATAAATTCTCCAAATGTTTCAATTGGCATTTGGTTTAAACTTGAAAATCCCTCAGACTACAATAAGAATTATTGTTTACTTCAAAAAATGGCATCAAACGGTCAACCAATAAATTTATCTTACAGTATGTTTATACTCAATACCAATACTCTCGTCGGCGCTTATGGTACAGGTTCGTGTGATCAAATAAGTGGAGATCAATTTATGGGTCTTCCTAATAGCATAAAAAATAACCAGTGGAATTTATTTGTTGAAACTATTTCTTCATCAGGCGAAGTACGTATATATATAAATGGTCAGCTCAATAATAAATTTCAAGGTAATAAATACGTTCCATGTTCATCAGATGACACACATATAAGAATAGGTAAGGGATGGAATGGTGATCCTGCATGGTTTAAGGGGCTTATGGATGATATTGGTATTTGGAGTAGAGTTCTAAATGAAGAGGAGATATTGCAGTTATATAATCACAAAAAATAATTCAAGTACATTGTATTTTAATATTTGCCGATTGTAAGTATCCCTATTTCAGTGTCTGTTTCTATATTAAATAATGAGATGGCTTTTTGGAATATTCCCGAAAGTCCCTACTAAAAATCAAAATCTGCTACATACTTCCCAAAACCACTCCAACTAACAGTTAGAACAAGAAATAAGGTTCTGAAAATCGGAACCTTATGAAGGGGGTGGTCCCGGGGAGAATCGAACTCAAATCTAAAATTTAGGAAACTTCTATTTTCATACCATTCAAGGCAAAGGCTAAATGCTGGTTGCTTCCAGAATCAGCCCCACATAAAGCGTTGCTCCTCCCGTTATAAAGCGTTGCTGCCCCCACTCTGGGTCCACGCAAAGCCCACTCCCATTTTGGGGCGCTTACACCCTATCCGTACCCCAATTAAGGCTTCCAAAGCGGGTTGAACAACTGAAACGGGCATCTGCAGTTCATAACTAACAGGCATTCGTCTTTGTGCTGCTTATTGTACCTTTGCACACTCCATAAAACATTAGATTGTCGGTATGAGTTATTCCCCAAAATATAAAGTCCGTATTGTTACTGCGGCGGCCCTGTTTGATGGCCATGATGCTGCCATCAACATTATGCGTCGCATCATGCAAAGCAAAGGAGCTGAAATTATTCACCTCGGCCATAACCGAAGTGTAAAAGAAATTATAGAATGTGCCATAGAAGAAGATGCGCAGGGCATTGCAATCACCAGCTACCAGGGTGGCCATGTAGAGTTCTTTAAATACATGAAAGATTTGCTGGAAGAAAACGGCTGTGGTCATATTAAAATCTTTGGAGGTGGTGGCGGTACCATTTTGCCAACAGAAATTGATGAACTGCAGCAATACGGCATCACCCGTATTTATTCGCCTGATGATGGCCGTAAAATGGGGCTTGAAGGGATGATTGAAGATGTGATTCAACAATGTGATGTTTCACTCAACGGAACAGGTGATTATAAAACTGCTTTGAAACTGGATGAAGTAAAAGACGTAAGGATAATTGCTCGCCAAATTACAAATGCTGAAAATGGTCAACCTGTAATAAGCAACCTGCAACCTGCAACAACAATTCCTGTTCTCGGCATCACCGGTACAGGCGGTGCTGGCAAGTCATCCGTTACTGATGAAATTGTTCGTCGCTTTCTTAATAATTTTTCTGATAAAACAATTGCGGTTATTTCTGTTGATCCATCCAAGAAAAAAACAGGAGGTGCATTGCTCGGCGATCGCATTCGTATGAATGCCATCTCCCATCCACGTGCTTATATGCGTTCGCTCGCCACACGTGATGACAATACAGCATTAAGTGCTGCCGTGCAGGAAGCCATTGATATTTGCAAGGCAGCAGCTTTTGATTTTATTATTTTAGAAAGTGCAGGCGTTGGTCAAAGTGATGCAAGCATTCTTGACTACTGTGATGTAAGTATGTATGTGATGACTCCGGAATATGGCGCTGCTTCACAATTGGAAAAGATCAACATGCTGGATTATGCTGATGTAATTGCCATCAATAAATTTGATAAAGCAGGTGCATTAGATGCGTTGGCTGATGTGCGTAAACAATACAAACGCAACCATCAGCTCTTTATGGCAAAAGATCATGAGCTGCCCATCATTGGCACCATGGCCAGTAAGTTTAATGATGATGGCGTTAATCATTTATTTGAATTACTGTTAAAAGCAATTGATAAAAAAACAGGAATTCGTTTTGGTGATTATTCATTTGCTGAAACAGCGAAGGTCTCTCAAGCAATCATTCCAAGTAACCGAACAAGATATTTAAGCGAAATAGCAGAGAACAACCGTGGCTATGATCAATTGGTAAAAGACCAGGCAGCTATTGCATCAAAACTGTACCAGTTAAATGGTGTAAAAGAAACAATCAGTGCAGCAAAGGCTCCGGAATCCATTATTGAGGAGCTGGGAAAACAAATTACGTTCTTTACTGATCAACTCACTCCGGTAAGCCGCAAGCTCATTACCAACTGGCCCAATAAAGTTGCAGAGTACCAAAAAGACCATTATGAATACACGGTACGTGATAAAGTGATCAAACAGGAAATGACCACCACCAGTTTAAGCGGCACAAGAATTCCGAAAGTGGTTTTGCCTAAGTATAAAGATTGGGGTGATCTTTTAAAATGGCAGGCACAGGAAAACGTTCCGGGTCATTTCCCCTTTACAGGCGGAGTGTTTCCTTTAAAACGTGAAGGGGAAGATCCTACACGCATGTTTGCGGGTGAAGGCGGTCCTGAACGTACCAACAAACGCTTTCACTATGTAAGTGTAGATCAACCCGCAAAACGATTATCAACTGCGTTTGATTCTGTTACCTTGTATGGCGAAGATCCTGATCCCCGTCCGGATATTTATGGCAAGGTAGGTAACAGTGGTGTGAGCATCGCAACAGTAGATGATGCAAAAAAATTATACAGCGGTTTTGATTTGTGTGATCCCAAGACTTCTGTATCCATGACCATCAATGGACCTGCTCCCATGTTGCTTGCATTTTTTATGAACGC
>JBKCJY010000279.1:0-879 GCA_046301455.1 Chitinophagaceae bacterium
TACATCTTCTTCGCCATTCACATTTACATCACCATAAATATGCGGATGGCGGCCAATGAGTTTATCACAAATACCATTAATTGCTTCATCAAGTGTAAATTGGTTTTGCTCTGCTCCTATTTTTGAATAGAACACAAGGTGCAGCATCAAATCACCCAGTTCTTCTTTAATATGTTTCCAGTTTTTATCTGTAATGGCATCAGCCAGTTCATACGTTTCTTCAATAGTGAGTGGCCGTAATGTTTCAATGGTTTGTTTTTTATCCCAGGGGCATTGCTCACGGAGTTCATCCATAATTTTTACAAGGCGTAAAAAAGCAGTACTTATCTTTTGTTCATTCATGAATTATACATTAAAAATGGAGTAAGAAAAAAGCCCAACAATCAATAAGGAAAACAGGATGGCTGTAATGAAAAGCAAAATAAAATACTTCAACATTGTTTTAGTCCTTCGTTGTGCATATACCCTGCGCATGGCTTTGTACAGGTAAAGAAACATATAAATCCATATGGCGAGACCCAGTAAACTACCGGGCCACCATTTGAATAACACAGCCATTTTTTCATTACTGAAATAAAACAGCAGCATAATAAAATAAAACACATAGAGGTGAATGGTAAAGATGATATGCGTTACATAAAAAAATCGCTTGTGCCGCACATACAGCAGATACAGCATAAAAGCAAACAGCGGCAATGATATAAACAGGATTTTAGGGAGTGCATGGATGCTGTAATCATAAATAGCAGCATTAAAGGCCTTTAAATCGCCATTGTATTTTTCATTGATAATAATGATGCGTTTAGCAATAATCCTTTCCAGCCAGCTATCTCTTTCTTCTTTCGATAATTTTGCCTGTGCTGAGTCATAAGCTGAAAT
>JBKCJY010000280.1:0-6925 GCA_046301455.1 Chitinophagaceae bacterium
AGCCGTAATTTTTATTTTGGCCGGAGGCTGCATCATAAAGTTTTTGTGGCAGATGGAGATAAAAGTTTGGTGGGCGGCATCAACATCAGCAACCGTTACAATGATATGCCCGGACAAAGCGCATGGCTCGATTGGGCTTTGTATGCACAGGGCGATGTGTGTAAAGAACTGGAACGAATTTGCAATGAAGTGTGGACTGATAAAACAATATTCTCAAAATCTTCAACCCCAAAAAATGCAGCAGCACTTTCTTTGAACAATGAGTTGCTGGTTCGTGTGCGCCGTAATGATTGGGTGAACCGCAAAAACCAGGTGAGCCGAACCTATCTTGAAATGTTTCAACATGCAAAACAAAACATCTCACTTGTATCCAGCTATTTTTTACCTGGTCGTGTTTTCAGAAAAAATATTGAGCGTGCCGCTAAAAGAGGTGTGCAAATAAAAGTGATAACAGCTGGTAACAGTGATGTGGCTGTTTCAAAAAATGCTGAGCGTTTTTTGTACCGCTGGCTGCTTAAAAGGGGTATCCGCATTTTTGAATACCAGCCAACAGTGCTGCATGGTAAATTGAGTGTGTGTGATGATGAACTTGTAACAGCAGGCTCTTACAATATCAACAACATCAGCGCTTATGCAAGTATTGAATTAAACCTGGATGTGAGAAACACTTCTTTTGCACAACAAACAAATATGGAACTACGGCAAATCATGGAGCAGGATTGTGTTGAAGTAACCTATGAACAGTATCAAATGCAGTATGGGTTTTTTCAACGTGTGTGGCAATGGTGCAGTTATGTATTTTTCAAGTTCCTCTTTTTTGTGTTTACTTTTTATTTTAAACAGCGGGAGTAGATTTCAGGCAATAAAAAACCGCCATACGGCGGTTCCAATTTTATACGGCAATCAATTGCTTATTTATATTTAGGGTTGTACTCAGTACTTGATGGAACTTCAACATTAGGTTGGCCTTTGTAACGGTAGCTGTAAAGTTTATAACATCCGCCCAGTACAAATGCAACAATACAAAACAGTTGCACATAAAATAAAAAGCGGGATGAAACAACCCAGTTACGGGTAAAATCTTTGTGGCTGTCGTCGTGTACTTGTTGTGCCATGAGTTTGATTTTTTAAACAGTGCAAATGTAAGGGAGAACGGTTATTGAAACTTTATTTTGTATTCACAATTTCTGAAAACTTTTGACGCCCTTTTAAAAAATGCTGCCTGATGATGCTTCCCTTATAAACCCCTTTTAGTGGGGGGTAGGGCGCTTTAAACCGTTTGCCTTTTGTAAAAAGCCATGCAGCATAAGAAAAATGAGCAGTCAATACGCCTTTAAAATAACGGGGATAGCCCAGCAACAATTCTTTCCATGCGGAGATGGCGTCTAAACTAATGCGAACCGGCAATTTCCATAGCAACTCAACCAACGGTAAATTTTTGGTGAGCATGATAAGGTTGTTGCGGAAGTTCAGATATACTTTCCGTTTACTTCCTTTGGGCAATGTGCCTGCACCTACATGGTAAACGATGCTTTGCGGGCAGGCATATATTTGATAGCCGCTTCGTTGCAGGCGCCAGCACAAATCAATTTCTTCCATATGTGCAAAAAAGAACGCATCAAACCCATTCATTTCATGAAAACATTTTGCCCGTATAAAAAGTGCTGCGCCGCTGGCCCAAAAAACAGGGGCTGTTGTGTTGTACTGGCCTTCATCCTTTTCACAAACATCAAACAAACGCCCACGGGAAAAAGGATACCCTAAACTATCTATCCAACCTCCGCTTGCACCGGCATATTCAAATTCATTTTTTAGATGCCATGAAAGCAATTTGGGCTGGCAGGCTGCAATGGATGCATTGTTTTCCATCAATTCAATAATAGGTTCTATCCAGCCGGGTGTTACTTCCACATCAGAATTGAGAAGGATGTAATAATCTGCTTGTACCTGTTTCAAAAAATAATTATAGCCACCGGCAAAACCAAGATTTTGATTGCCGGTTAAAATTTCAACAGTTGGGAATGTGTTTTTAACAAATACAATAGAATCATCAGTTGATGCATTATCAGCCACAATTACCCTTTTGTTGCTGTAAGTAGAGTTGAGAACAGAAGGCAAAAATTGTTCAAGAAACTTTTTACCGTTCCAGTTTAAAATTACAATGGCCGCACTTGGTTGTTGCAAGAATTAAAAATTTGCCCAAAAATAACAGTTGCCCGCTAAACCTTACTATTTTTAAATATGCTTGGCGAAATATTTAACTGGAGAACATTATTGGCAGCAATTGCAATAGCTATTGTTACGGGCACTATTTTCTATTCCAATTACCTGGGGCGGAAAATTGCTAAAGAAGAACGTCAAAAAGTGGAGGAGTGGGTGGAAGCAACGAACAGCCTCATTACTACCCAGGATACAAAACTGCCTTTTAAAATAATCCAGGATAATGATGATGTACCTGTTATTTGGACCAATGAAAAAGACAGCATCGTTGATCATAAAAACCTTGATTCGCAAAAGCTGGCATCCAATCCCGGTTATTTGCTCAAAAAACTAAAAGAATTTAAAGCTATCAATGAACCGATAAAGTGGACAGATCCTTCTGATTCAACACGGTTCAACCTTTATTATTATGGTCATACCGCTTTGTTAAACGAAGTGCGTTATTATCCGTTGATTCAATTATTTATTGTTGCCCTTTTTATCATTATTACTCTTTTTGCGCTGCAAAGTCGCAACCGCTCTGTACAAAACATGTTGTGGACAGGTATGGCAAAAGAAACGGCCCATCAACTGGGCACACCTGTAAGCAGTTTACAGGGCTGGGTTGAAATGCTGAAAGAAAAACAGGGAGCAGAACAAATTGGTTCTGAAATGGAAAAAGATGTGGAGCGCTTAAAATTGGTGAGCGATCGTTTTGGTAAGATAGGCAGCACTCCGCAATTGGAACTACATAATGCATTTGAACAGGTGCAGCACATGGTTGAATATGTAAAAAAACGTGCATCAGGAAAAGTGCAGTTTCGTTTTGAGAGTAATACCACAGAAATGACAGCACCACTTTCTCCTCCTTTGTTTGATTGGGTAATTGAAAATTTATTGAAAAACGCACTTGATGCAATGGATGGTAACGGAATTGTTACAGTTCACATGAAAGAAGATGCCGGAAAAATTCTAATTGATGTTACTGATACGGGTAAAGGAATAACAAGAGAAAATATCGCAAGGGTTTTTAAGCCGGGTTTTACCACTAAAAAAAGAGGGTGGGGGCTGGGTTTAAGTTTAAGCAAACGTATAATTGAACAATACCATAAAGGCAGGTTGTTTGTAAAACATTCAGAACCGGGAAAGGGTACAACGTTTAGGATTGAGTTGATGAAATGATTTAAGTCAATAGTTGTTAGACTGTAGTCTTTAGCTTCTTTCAATTTTCGAACTATCAATTTTTACTGCTTTCATATTTTTATAAATTGTTTTTTGTAAAGCTGATTGTCTTTAGTTCACATACTAAAGACGAATGGCTATCGGCTAATAATTTTTTTCAACTTTTTCCTTTACATTTGCCGCCCCAAGCCCAGGTGTTGAAATTGGTAGACAAGCCACTTTGAGGTGGTGGTGTCCGAAAGGACGTGCTGGTTCGAATCCAGTCCTGGGCACATAAAAAAAAGACTTCAGCAATGAAGTCTTTTTTTATGACTACAATCAATCTCGCATCCGTCAATAGTCATCTCTTCGCTTCTATTGATATCAGACCTTTAAATCCTAAAACTATGGTTATGAAAAAGGTGTTACTGATGTTTGATGGTGCTCATTTCTCAAAAGGAGCATTTGATTTTGTACGCCAGTTAAATAGCCTTGAACATGTATTGGTAACAGGTGTGTTTTTGCCTCAAAGTGTAGCTTCCTCATTATGGAGTTATACTGATGCAATGACTGGAACTGTATTGATGCCCGTGCTGCCCCAAACTGATACTGAAGTGCTTACTGCATCACGCACTGAGTTTGAAACGCTTTGCCGCAAAAACGGAATGGAATACAGGGTTCATGAGGATGCGTACGATTTTGCTTTGCCTGAACTGATCACCGAATCAAGATTTGCCGACCTGTTGGTAATAGGCAGCGAATCTTTTTATAAAGATGATGAGCAGGATATTAATGAGTATCTGCAAGAGGTGCTTCAAAGAGTGGAATGTCCGGTGATTGTTGTGCCGGAACAATTTGAATTTCCCAGCACAACTGTTTTAAGTTATGATGGCAGTGCTTCATCAGTATATGCCATTAAACAGTTTGCTTACCTGTTTCCTGAACTGAGCAGGCAACCCACATTGCTGGTATATGCACATGAAGATGATAAAATTGAATTTCCGCATGAAAGCAATATTGAAGAACTAACAGCCCGCCATTTCCAGGATTTAAGTTTGTTGAAGCTGGAAATTAACCCAAGTAAATATTTCACTGCATGGATGAACCAAAAAGAAGGTGCCATACTTGTAGCCGGCGCCTATGGCCGAAGTACTATTTCTCAAATGTTTAAAAGAAGCTTCATCAAAAGTGTGATAGGAGCTCATAAGATACCTGTATTTATAGCACACAGGTCTTGATTTGGTTGGTTATAAAAGCCCCGGTTCTCCGGGGCTTTTCGTATTTGCAGAATGTGATAAAACAAAAAAGCTTCTCATTTGAGAAGCTTTTTGTGCCCCGGAACGGAGTTGAACCGTTACGACCGTTGCGGGTCATCCCGATTTAAGATCGGGACGTGTCTACCAATTCCCTTCAATAATTTTTTCTAAATACAACCTGCTTTTCATTTTCTTCAGCCTTTTTTCTTCATTTATTGCCAGGATTTCTGTTGAAAATTCCTTTGTTTTTTTGAGAATATAAGGTTTGCAGTTTTTTGTAGCCATAACCATTCCTGCATTATGGCGCAAAAGTCTGGCATTAACATCAGATGAATAACCGATATAATACCTATTGCACTTATGTGAGTAGAGTATATAAACAAAATACATAAAAACAAAAACAGCGACCGAAGTCGCTGCATTGTGCCCCGGAACGGAGTTGAACCGTTACGACCGTTGCGGGTCACAGGATTTTAAGTCCTGCGTGTCTACCAATTCCACCACCGGGGCTCACCAATTGGTGAAAAAAAATCCCGCCATAGAGCGGGATTTGGAGCGGAAGACCGGGCTCGAACCGGCCACCCCGACCTTGGCAAGGTCGTGCTCTACCAAATGAGCTACTTCCGCTTGTTTAAGAACTGTGGGGTGCAAATGTAAAGAAGCAACGTTAATCTCCCAAAACCAATTTCAACTTTTTTTATTGATATCTGTACGTTATATAGCCCAATAATTGCTTCTGTTTATCAAAACAGGTCTCCCTTTCCTTTAGCCCCTTGTCGTTATACCGGTATCGCCAAATAAGATAATTACTGGTGCCTGCCTGTACGCTCAGCATAGAGCTCATTTTTCCGTTTTCATAGTATTCAAATACGTATTCAGGCAAAAGTTTTTTAGCACGGTTATTATAAGTTACAATATCAGTTAAGCGTTTAAAGCTGTCGTAGTAATAATAAAAGCGATTAATATTTTGCCCCTTACGGTTATACCACACTTCTTCAGCAGGTAATCCGTTTTCATCCAGTTTAAATTGAATAACAGTTGTATCATTTCCGTTGCGGATACGGTACATACGGTCAACACGATTTGCCGTATCATAGAGCCAAATGTGTTTTTCATTTTCACTCACTTTATAGGCGTAACTCTGTGTTGTAATGTCAACGGCTGATAAAAATCCTTTTTCATTATAACTATAACTGGTTACTGCAAGAGATGCATTACTGCTGTCGCTGCTTTTGATCAATTGCAGGTTGCCGTTAAACTGGCTCACCAGCACACTTTGTAATGAGGCAGAGCTTTGTGTATAGGTTTTGATGATGTTGAATGTGGGGCTCAACTCCTGGAAACAAATAAAATTAGGTATTGGCTGATCACCCGGATCAAAGGAAGTGAGTACTGTTTTTCTTATTTTTTGTGATTTGTATTGCTGTTGCAATGCAGTGGTTTGCTGCATGCTTAAAATGTCTTTATAGTAAAACTGCGCTGTGCCGGTAAAGGGTGCTGCAAGGAGCAGATAAAGGATTTTTTTCAACATGTTTTATGAATTAGATCAAAGATATTCCTGCTTTACGAAACGTATGGATGTTTCTTTTTATTTTTAGCAAAACATAGTAAACATGAGCCAGGGGCATGAACGGAAAGAAAAGGTGTGTTTAAACTGCAATGCAAGGGTATTTGGTCCGTATTGTCATGTGTGCGGACAGCACAATATTGAGCCCAAAGAAACAGCTATTGGGCTTGTTGTTCATTTTTTTAATGATATCACCCATTTTGAAGGTAAGTTTATCAGTTCTCTAAGGCATTTAATTTTTCGTCCGGGATTTTTAACATTGGAGTATGAACGGGGGCGCCGGGCCAGTTATATGAACCCTGTTCGGATGTATGTATTTGCTTCTGCTTTTTTCTTCATTCTCTTTTTTAGTTTTTTTTCGGGAGCTGATAAAAATATAATTAGGGCAAATGAAAACAAAGATTCAGTTAAGCCAAAAAAGCCAGTAGTAAATTCTAGTAGTGATTTTTTTAAAGAGCAGGCATTAAAGGAAGCAAAAAACAAAGAAGACTCAGCAAAAGTTATTGAAACATTTGGAACAAAAGATGAAAAACAAAAAACAGTAAAAGATAGCTCAAGAACAACCGGTATTTTGGGTATAACAGGTAAAGATTTTAAAACCATTTCAGCTTATGACTCAGCACAGGCAAAATTATCGAAAGAAGAAAGAGATAGCTGGCTGGAAAGGATTATTGCTAAACGCATCATTATTATCAATGAAAAATACAATGGCGATTTAAAGGCCTTTAATGCTGCTATTTAT
>JBKCJY010000281.1:0-9563 GCA_046301455.1 Chitinophagaceae bacterium
GTATTAAAACCTGTACCTATGAATTTGAAGGGCCTTTTGCTTATGGCTTTTTAAAAGCTGAAAGCGGTGTTCATCGTTTGGTTCGTATTTCGCCATTTGACAGCAATGCAAGAAGACACACTTCTTTTGTTTCTGTGTTTGTATACCCATTAGTTGATGATACCATCAATATTGAAATCAACCCGGCTGATGTAAAAATGGAAACATCACGAAGTGGTGGTGCAGGTGGTCAAAACGTAAACAAAGTTGAAACGAAAGTTCAGTTAACACATATTCCAACAGGTATTGTGGTCGTTTGTCAGCAGGACAGAAGCCAGCTTGGAAACAGAGAGCTTGCGATGCAAATGCTCAAGAGCCGCTTGTATGAAGAAGAATTAAGAAGACGCCAGGCGATAAAAGATGCTACCAACTCCACCAAGAAAAAAATAGAATGGGGCAGTCAAATTCGATCTTATGTTTTTCATCCGTATAAAATGATTAAAGACCACCGTACTGATTATGAAGTGGGCAATGTGGGTCCGGTTATGGATGGTGAACTGGATGGATTTATTAAAGCCTATTTGATGAGTGAAAAGGAAGCAGAGCAGAAGTAGTAAGTCATTAGTAGATAGTATTATTAAAACATATTCTTTCAAATTTAATATTGCTTGTTATGAACCTTGGCTATTTCAATTACCCCATGCCTGTAAATGAACCAGTGCTCAATTATGCACCCGGTTCAACAGAACGTACACGTTTAAAAGAAGTATTGGCTGAATTAAAAAGCACAGAAGTGGATGTGCCCATGTACATCGGTAATAAAGAAGTGCGTACCAATAAAAAAGTGGCCATCCATCCGCCTCATGAAATTGCACATACGCTGGGCTATTTTCATGCAGGTGAAGAAAAGCATGTACATCTTGCAATAGAAGCAGCATTAGCAGCAAAAGAAGGCTGGGCCAATATGAGTTGGGAAAGCCGTGCAAACATTTTCCTGCGTGCAGCAGATTTGATTGCTACCAAGTATCGTCCGTACATGAATGGTACTACAATGCTGGGTCAAAGCAAGAATGCTTATCAGGCAGAGATTGATGCCGCCTGCGAAATAATTGACTTCCTCCGTTTCAATGTTCATTTTTTAAGTGAGATATATCGTCAGCAACCCATCAGCGGCCCTGGCATGCACAACAGAATGGAATATCGTCCGCTGGAAGGATTTGTACTGGCAGTAACGCCTTTCAATTTTACAGCGATTGGTGGTAATCTTCCAACAAGTGCAGCGATGTGTGGTAACATAGTTGTTTGGAAACCTGCAAACACACAAATCTATTCAGCACAAATGTTCATGCGTATTTTAAAAGAAGCAGGTTTACCAGACGGCGTGATTAATTTGATTTATGTTGATGGCCCAACAATTGGTCGTGTTTGTTTCAATCACAGAGATTTTGCAGGTGTGCATTTTACAGGTTCAACCGGTGTGTTCAACAATATGTGGGAAACCATTGGTAAGAACATGAGCATGTACAAATCCTATCCACGTATTGTAGGTGAAACAGGTGGTAAGGATTTCGTGTTGGCACATAAGAGCGCCAATCCTGATGTGGTTGTTACAGCATTGCTACGTGGTGCGTTTGAATTCCAGGGACAAAAATGTTCTGCTGCATCTCGTGCCTATATTCCATCCAACATTGCAGAAGAAGTGAAGAAGAAATTAATTGCCGGTGTAAAGAGTTTTAAGATGGGTACGGTTGAAAACTTTGAAAACTTTATTAATGCGGTAATTGATGAAAAGAGTTTCAACAATATCAAGAACTATATTGATAACGCAAAGAAAGATGAGAAAGCTGAAATATGGGTAGGAGGTAAGTGTGATAATAGAGAAGGATACTTCGTTCAGCCTACTATCATTGAAGCAAAAAGCCCCAAATATGTAACGATGTGTGAAGAAATCTTTGGGCCTGTATTAACAGTATATGTGTATCCTGCAAATAGTTTTGAGCGTGCATTGGAGTTGGTTGATACAACATCACCTTATGCGCTCACCGGTGCTGTAATTTCTCAGGATAGAGCATCTATTGAATTAGCAACTGCTAAACTTCGTAATGCCGCAGGTAATTTTTACATAAACGATAAACCAACTGGTGCAGTGGTAGGTCAGCAGCCCTTTGGTGGTGCAAGAGCAAGCGGGACTAATGATAAAGCAGGTAGTATTTTGAATTTATACCGCTGGTTGAGTGCCAGAACAATTAAGGAAACATTCAATCCTCCAACTGATTATCGTTATCCGTTTATGGGTTCAGAATAATTCAGCAAAGCGATACTAGATTTATTCTCAGTAACCTTCCATCATCGGAAGGTTATTTTTTTAACTGATAAAATAAACCCCAACCAAAAGGGCTAAACGATGCATTTCTGATACCGCAACTGTTCAATGCGTCTGTAGTCCATTGATTGCAGGTGTTGAAGGAGTTGTAGTTTCGGTTACTAAGGAACATATAATCCCAGCCGTAATAACCTTTGTAAGAACGGATAATGGGTTTACCATCATTCATTTCAAATCCGCTTTTGATAAATGCAATCAGTTGAAGGTATTGCTCTGCTGATAAAAAGCGTTTTACAGTAACAGGATCTTTCAGCGGCCACAGTTCATCCATCAACTGCACATGCATTACACTTTTATTCCATGGAAAAAGGAAAATTTCCAACGTTGTTTGCATGCCTTTAGGTTGTTGTTCAACTCCTGCAAGTGTCCAGTCATACTCAGCCCATGCAAAATTGATGAGTCTGTTGTATTGATGTTTGGCTTTGATTGTATCATCATCCAACCAATCCATCCAGCTAATGATACCAAGTGAATCTTTAACCGGCAGATACAATTCTGTATGAAAACCATCTCCATGAATGTATAAAAGAACTCCTTCTTTGTTCTGCTTTTCATCCGTATTTCTTCCCCAAAATGCACCTATCAATGTAAAAAGGAAAAACAAAACCACCACATCAAACAGCAATTGAAGTGTGAAGCTTATGAGCTTTGAAATTGTTGTCAAAAATTTCATTCTTAATTCAAGATAGGAATTTGGGCTGAACTGTTTATTTTTAAGCAAATTTTCAACACTTGAAGACCATACTTTCAAAAGACCAGTTGCATCTCACTATAAAACGATTGAGCCATCAGCTTATCGAAAATCATTTTCCATTCACTAATACTGTAGTTATTGGTTTGCAGCCAAGAGGTGTGTTTTTAGCCAGCAAAATAGTGGAGCAGATAAAAGCGGAACATCCATTACTTTCTCTTCCTTATGGTATGTTGGATATAACTTTTTACCGGGATGATGTGCACAAGGGATTGCACAATGCCAATCAAACTACCATCAATTTTTCCATTGAAAATAAACATGTAATTCTCATTGATGATGTACTCTACACCGGCCGCACCATCCGTGCAGCTATGGATGCATTGCTTGATTTTGGCAGACCGGATAAGGTTGAATTGTGTGTGCTAATTGACAGAAGGTTTAACCGCCAACTACCCATTCAGCCGGATTATACAGGTAAAGCGATTGATTCCATTTTATCTCAAAAGGTAACAGTTGATTGGCAGAAGCCTGAAGTGTTTTTATATTAAAAAGGCGACGAGTGTTGTAATTAATTTTTGTAAGTTTAATTTTAGCCAAAGCATATCTAAAATTCGTCAAAATAAAAATGGACAAACCGAATCAATTTTCGATTTGTCCACTTTGTGCCCAGGACTGGATTCGAACCAGCACATCCTTGCGAACGCTGCGACCTGAACACAGTGCGTCTACCAATTTCGCCACCTGGGCATTTTAGTTCAGGGCGGCAAATATAAGCCACTAAACTGAAACATTAAAATCTCTCAACGCATCATTCAAACTTGTTTTTAAATCGGTACTTGGTTTGCGCTGACCAATAATGAGAGCACAACCAACACCATATTCACCTGCAGGAAACTTTTTTGTGTAGGAGCCGGGAATTACCACGCTTCTTGCTGGTACACGGCCTTTCATTTCAATTGGTTCATTACCACTTACATCAATAATTTTTGTGGATTGAGTTAATACAACATTAGCACCAAGCACTGCTTCTTTCTCCACAATAACACCTTCTACAACAATACATCTTGAACCAATAAAACATCCATCTTCAATAATTACAGGGCTGGCCTGTAATGGCTCTAAAACACCACCAATACCCACGCCGCCACTTAAGTGAACACCTTTTCCAATTTGAGCACAACTGCCTACAGTAGCCCATGTATCAACCATAGTGCCTTCATCTACATAAGCACCGATGTTTACATAGCTGGGCATTAGAACAACATTCTTAGCTAAGTAAGCGCCATAGCGTGCTACTGCATGAGGTACTGCACGCACACCAAGTTCTTTATAATTTTTCTTCAGCAACATTTTGTCATAAAATTCAAAAGGAGCTACATCCCATGTTTGCATTTGCTGAATTCCAAAGTACATAAGTATGGCTTGTTTAACCCATTCATTTACTTTCCATCCTTCAGTTGAAGGCTCAGCAGTACGAAGGCGTCCTTTGTCTACTTCTTCAATAACCGCTCTTACAGCATCAGTATATATGGCATCTTTCAGTAATTCTCTGTTTGCCCATGCATCCTGTATCAGTTGTTTCATTCTTAGAATTTTGTGCGAATATAAATCAATGACGGTATTGTTTGCGTTTATGAGATTAATCTGCACTTTTGCAGCAATTTAAAAAGCTAAGTGATGAATATTGGGTTTGATGCAAAACGGGCTTATCACAACCAAACGGGTTTGGGGCATTACAGCCGTACTTTGGTGCAATCATTGGCAGTTCATTATCCGGAGCATCAGTATTTCATGTTCAATCCACGTCCATCTCAACTTTTTTCTTTTGAACAATTTCAAAATGTGAGGGAAGTTTTACCATCAGGCATTTTGCATAAAAAATTATCTTCAGTTTGGAGGAGCAATTGGGTAAAGGGCGATTTGCTTAGGCACAACATTGATATTTATCATGGCCTTAGTCATGAAATTCCATTATACATTCATCGCACCCGAATAAAATCTGTTGTTACAATTCATGATTTAATTCATGAACGATACCCGCATCAATATTCAAAAATTGACCGCCGCATTTATACTCAAAAATTCAGGTATGCATGCGATCATGCTGATGTAGTAATTGCAATAAGCGAACAAACCAAGCAGGATATTATTGAATTTTATAGAATTGATGCTTCAAAAATTAAGGTATGCTATCAAAGTTGCAATGAAGCATTTGGTAAACAGGTTGATGAAGCTGAAAAACAACGTGTTAAAGATTTGTACAATTTGCCGGATGCTTTTTTTCTGAGCGTTGGTTCTGTTATAGAACGCAAAAACCTGCTCGGCATTTGTAAAGCCATTAACTCTATTAAACATCAAATCAAGATTCCATTGGTAGTTATTGGTAGTGGTGGTGCTTATAAAGAATCTGTGCTATCATATATTCAGCAAAACGACTTGAATAGTCACATCATTTTTTTATCAGATAATCCAATTACAAAATCAACTGCCTCATTTCAAAATGCATCTGATTTTCCAGCTATTTACCAGCAAGCAAAAGCCATGATTTATCCTTCTTATTTTGAAGGCTTTGGTATTCCTGTTCTGGAAGCCTTATGGAGCCGAATACCGGTTATTACTTCCAATATTTCTTGCCTGCCAGAAGCGGGTGGGGAAGGTGCTTTCTATGTAAATCCTTCAAAGCCCGAAGAAATTGCCGAGCAGATGAAAAAAATTTTATCAGATAAAGAATTGGTTGATAAGCAAATAGAAAAAGGTTGGCAACATGCGCAAAAATTTTCAAACTTTCAGACAGCTTCAACTGTTATGGAAGTGTACAAAGCGCTTAAATAATTGCCTTTTTCTCCTGATATTAACCATTCCATTCCCGTTCTTAGAAATGGCGGACTCATATTGTTCCCCACAGATACTGTTTGGGCAATTGGTTGTGATGCAACTAATGAGCAGGCAGTGGAACGTTTGTACAACCTCAAACACAAACGTAGCCCCGAAAATCTGGTTGTATTGATTGACAAAGAACAGGATTTATCAAAATATACATCGCAGGAACCACTAAGAGCTATTGATTACATTAAAGGAGTGCATAAACCTATTACCGTAGTTTATGATAACCCTCGAGGTCTGCCGGATAATGTTAAGGATGAAGATGGTACAGTAGCCATACGTGTGGTAAAAGATTCATTTGTGGTTTCATTAATTCAGCATTTAGGCCGGCCGGTATTGAGTGCCACTGCGAATATTGAAGATCACAGCTTTCCATATGTTTACAATGAAATTGAAGAGGAAGTGAAAAACGGTGTTGATTATATAGTTCACTACCGCAGGGAAGAAACCATTCACCACGAACCTTCTTCCATTATCAAATGGAATACAGATGGTACTGTCAGCATTCTCCGTCCGTAATTTATTGACGTTTATTTCTATTCATCTCCAACCATTTCCTCAGCTTTAGTTCAATCAACTTATTTTTGCTGTTCATGCATTTTGAATTTACAGATA
The DNA here is from genome assembly GCA_046301455.1 of Chitinophagaceae bacterium. GTDB lineage: Bacteria > Bacteroidota > Bacteroidia > Chitinophagales > Chitinophagaceae > Lacibacter. The sequence goes on from JBKCJY010000281.1 coordinate 6,555, forward strand.
ATGAACAGGAAATCATTCAACTCGTTGGCAGTTGTGCTGATGAGTTGCAAATAGAAGCCTATTTGGTTGGTGGTTTTGTGCGTGATAAATTATTAAAACGCACTTGTAAAGATCTGGATTTTGTATGTGTAGGTGATGGTATTGCATGGGCAAATAAAGTAGCAAAGAAATTAAATCCGCAACCAACTGTTTCCATTTTTAAAACATTTGGTACTGCACAAATAAAAACCGAAAACTTTGAACTGGAGTTTGTAGGTGCACGCAAAGAAAGCTATGCTAACCACAGTCGCAAACCTGATGTTGAAACAGGAACTATAGAAGACGATCAAAAACGGAGAGATTTTACCATTAACGCACTCGCTATCTCAGTAAACAAAAATCATTTTGGGGCACTGGTTGACCCATTTGCTGGTGTTGAAGATTTAAGCATGAAAATCCTTCGCACACCATTGCAGCCTGCACAAACCTTTAGTGATGATCCGTTGCGTATGATGCGTGCCATTCGTTTTGCATCTCAACTGAATTTCAATATTCATCCTAAAACATGGATGGGCATTATTGAAGCGGCTGAACGTATTAAGATTGTTTCTAAAGAACGTATTGCAGATGAATTGAATAAAATCATCCTTAGCAACAAACCTTCAGTTGGTTTTGATTTATTGTACAGAAGCGGATTACTAAAACTGATGTTTCCGCAGATGGTTGATTTAGCAGGCGCTGAGTATGTTGATGGGAAAGGGCATAAAGATAATTTTTATCACACCATACAGGTGCTGGATAATATTTCTGCAAACACAAATGATTTATGGTTGCGTTGGGCTGCGGTATTGCATGATATTGGCAAGCCACCAACAAAGCGTTTTGAAGAAGGGCATGGCTGGACTTTTCATGGACATGAAGTAGTGGGTGCTCGTATGGTGCCCAAAATTTTTAATCAGCTAAAATTGCCTTTAAATGAAAAGATGAAGTTTGTGCAAAAGCTGGTAGAATTACATTTAAGACCTATAAGCCTAACCAAAGAAAATATTACTGATTCGGCCATCAGGCGGTTGTTGTTTGATGCAGGAGATGATTTTGATGCATTGATGACACTTTGTGAAGCTGATATTACTTCCAAAAACAAACAGAAAGTACAGCGTTTTCTTCAAAACTTTGAAATGGTAAGGCAACGTTGCAAAGAAGTGGAGGAGAAGGATCATATCCGCAACTGGCAACCACCCATTACAGGGGAAATTATTATGCAAACATTTGGCGTGCCACCTTCTAAAATTGTGGGCGATCTAAAAAATGCAGTGAGGGAAGCTATTCTAGATGGCGTAGTTGAGAATAATTACGAAGCTGCATTTGCATTTCTTATTTTAAAAGCTAAGGAATTAAATCTTGCACCTGTAAACTAATAAAACTATTTTTGCATCAGTTCTTAAAGACGAGTGTGAATTTGATATTAGTATTTTGAAATTTTAATAATTTATGGCTGTTTTACGATTCAGGATTTATTGGGAAGAAGATGTTGCAACCTACAGGGATGTTGTGATTAAGCATACACAAAGCTTTAAAGATTTGCATGAAGCAATTTTGAAAGCTTATGAATTTGACAATAAACATAAAGCTACATTTCACAGGAGTAATGATCTATGGCAGCGTGGCCGTGAAATTTCATTGGAGCTATATGACAAAGAATATAAAGCGCCACCCTTGCTGATGGAGCAGACTACTGTTGGTAGTGAAATAAAAGAACCTAATCAGCGCTTTGTTTATGTATATGATTTTAATAAGTACTGGACTTTTTTAGTGGAATTGATTAATGTGAGCAAAGAAGAAAATGCCAAGATTATTTATCCATCATCTGTTCGCTCAGAAGGTATTGCTCCCAGCCAGTATGGAACCAAAGGATTGGTTGGTGATAAACTTGCTGAAGTTGAAGAAAAATATGATTTGAATGCAGGTGCTGAAGGTTTTGGAGAAGAAGGCGAAGATGAAGACACAGATGTTGCTGATGACGAAGCAGCAACTGAAGAAGATGATACAGCATTCTAACCACCATCTGACGGAAACGCCAAACTAAATTTATAATTTGAGTTCTTCACAAACTCATTTTTATTCATGAACAAAACAGTAATTCTCATTGCAGGGCCAACGGCAGTTGGTAAAACAGCTATTGCCGTTCAACTGGCAAAATGGTTGAACACTTGTATCTTGTCTGCAGATTCAAGACAGTGTTTCAAAGAATTAAACATTGGAGTTGCCAAACCATCAGTTGAAGAATTGCAGCAGGTTAAACACTATTTTATCAATTCGCATTCAGTTGAAGAAACTGTAACCGCAGCTACATATGAACAATATGCGTTAGAAGTATGTGATGAAGTTTTCATCAATAATGAAATAATTATTGCTGTTGGTGGCACAGGCTTATACATCAAAGCTTTTTTGGAGGGAATGGATACTATCCCGGCAGTAGATGAAAACATCCGTCACCAGTTAACTGCATTATATAATACAAACGGAATAGAATGGTTACAGCAGGAATTGCAGCAAAAAGATCCGTTGTATGCTGCTGAAGGTGAAATGCAAAACCCGCAACGAATGCTACGTGCATTGGAAGTAATTGAATCAAGCGGCACATCCATTGTTCAATTTCAGAAAGGAAATAAAAAGCAACGTAATTTCTCAGTAATTAAAATAGGAGTGGACTCGCCGAGAGAAGAATTATATAATCGTATCAATACAAGAGTTGATGAAATGATAGGAGCAGGGCTGTTACAGGAAGCAGAGCAGCTTAAACACCTGCAACATCTCAACGCATTGCAAACAGTGGGCTACAGGGAACTCTTTGATTATTTCAATGGAGTAACTTCTCTTGATAAAGCCATTGATAAAATCAAACAAAACTCCAGGCATTATGCCAAGCGCCAGTTAACCTGGTTCAGAAGAGATGAAGAAATGAATTGGTTTCAGCCATCTGCAATCAATGAAATAAAAGCATTCATTCAGCAAAAAATAAAGAGCCAC
>JBKCJY010000282.1:0-1213 GCA_046301455.1 Chitinophagaceae bacterium
ATTACACCTCATTGGTTTGGTGAGTGATGGCGGTGTGCATTCACATACCAATCATTTAAAAGCAATCACAACTTTGTGTAAAGAAAAAGGATTTTCCAATGTTATAATTCATGCGTTTACTGATGGAAGAGATACTGATCCTAAAAGTGGTCTTGGGTATTTGACTGATTTACAAAATCATTTAAAGCAAACTGTTGGAACGATTGCATCTGTAACAGGAAGATATTATGCTATGGACCGTGATAAAAGATGGGAGCGTGTAAAGCTTGCGTATGACGCATTGGTAAATGGTGAAGGCACCTTGGTGGATGATGTATTGAAAGGTGTTGAAGCATCTTATCAAGCCGGTGTTACAGATGAATTTATTAAACCGCTTATTATTTCATCAGCAAAAGATAAAATGATTGCAGATGGTGATGCAGTGATTTGTTTCAACTTTAGAACAGACCGATGCCGTGAAATAACACAGGTACTTACTCAGATGGATATGCATGAACTTAATATGCATAAACTGAATCTGCATTATACCACTATGACAGAATATGATAAAACATATGAAAATGTACATGTGATTTTTGAAACAGATAATCTTAACCAAACATTGGGGCAGGTACTGGAGGCAAATGGCAAAAAACAGATTCGTATTGCTGAAACAGAAAAGTATCCACATGTAAGCTTCTTTTTTAGCGGCGGCAGGGAAAAGCCGTTTGAAGGTGAAAAACGAATTATGATTCCTTCGCCCAAAGTGGCAACTTATGATTTGCAACCCGAGATGAGTGCTGTAGAAGTAACGGATGCAATAGTTCCTGAAATTGAAAATGAAACTGCCGATTTTATTTGTTTGAATTATGCCAATGCAGATATGGTTGGGCACACCGGTGTTTTTAGTGCAGCTATTAAAGCCGTTGAAACGGTGGATGCATCTGTTAACAGGGTTGTAACTGCTGCATTAGAACATGACTATACAGTGTTTTTAACTGCTGATCATGGTAATGCAGATTATATGATTAATGAAGATGGAACACCCAACACTGCACATACGTTGAATCCTGTTCCGTTGTTTGTCATTAGCCGTTCATGGAAAGGCAAACTAAAACCGGGAAAATTAGGTGATATTGCACCCAGTATTTTGAAGATCATGGATCTGCCTGTTCCTAAAGAAATGACAGGAGATATTTTAGTTGAAGATTAATTGTTATGCCAAGTCCGACAG
>JBKCJY010000283.1:0-17388 GCA_046301455.1 Chitinophagaceae bacterium
ATTGATAAAATCAAACAAAACTCCAGGCATTATGCCAAGCGCCAGTTAACCTGGTTCAGAAGAGATGAAGAAATGAATTGGTTTCAGCCATCTGCAATCAATGAAATAAAAGCATTCATTCAGCAAAAAATAAAGAGCCACACGTAAGTATGGATCTTATTCAATGAATTATTTTTTTAAAACTTAAATCCAACAGTAGCAACTATCTGTCCATTGCTGAATCTGTTATTTGCAAATGGATAATTTACATCTGGTTCTGAAAGAAAATACGGCACATGAAAATCTCGGGCAATGGTGTGGGCATAAGTGAGGTCAATAAAATATCCTTTATCCCTGTAACCTACGCCAAGACTCGGAGTCATTCTGCTTCCATTAAAAGCACCATCAGGTCTTTGTTGATATGGACTACCCATATAATTAAAGCCTCCACGTACCATAAAAGTTTTAAACTTTAGTTCTGCTCCAATACGTGCATTAAAAGCCATTTTATAAAGTTCATCAATGGCATTGTTAACTGATTTCAGATATTCTCTATTTTCTTCAACATCGCTGCTAAATGAATTGCTTTTATAATTTACTACTTCCACATCAGCAGTAATAAATCCTTTCTGTTTGGTAATGTCTTTGTTTTCTCTGAAGACAAAAGAAACAGAAGCACCTGCTCTCCATGGTGTGGTCATGTTATATTCTGTCATATAATCGCCGTCAATATAATCGTTTGTTGAATAAGTATAGGAGGTAGGTTTCGTGGGATCATTATTCATTCTCCTGGCATAGTTCTCAATATTACTGGTTATAGTAGCATTGGTTCTGTCAGTTAATAATAAATAGGAGGGTGTATGGAAAGTTAAACCTAAACGAATATGCTCAACGGGTTTATAAATGATTCCGAGTTTTAAATTCACACCTGCGCCCGTTGTAGTAAGATTTTCCTGAAAATTAAAACTTTCAAAATCATTATTGGTATTGCCACTTAGGTCACGTTCAACAACTGTAGTACTTCTGCTGTAATTTATAAACGGAACTCCAATGGTTAATCCGTAAAAAAACTTTTCATTGTTATTCCAGGCAACTGCAAAAGCACCTTCATACATGCCGCCTCTTGTTTGGTAAGAAAATGATTGATTGAGCGGCATCTGCGAAGCATTTGCATTTGTTTTTATTCTTACTCCTCCGCCAATGGTTGCTGTATCAATTAAATAAGATTCATAAGCTTGAACAACACCAATGGGTGCCAAATCAAAAATCTGTAAAACATTAGAAATGCCGCTGAAAGAAATTTCTTCAAGCCATTTTTCTGAATACGAGCTGCCCACATCTCTTCCCCTGTATGAAAAATTAGAATTTAAATTAGCCGTTTGCGTAAGCGCAAGACTATAGGTTACATTTTTAATATTACTGCTTCTCCAGCGGTTATTACTGCTGAAAATAAATCCAATATTTCCAATATTCAGGTTGCTGCGTTTGCCTTTAAATGAACTGTCGGCATAACTATAATTATTCCGGTTCATAAAAAAGCCGGGGGTGAAAACAAATTCATTTGTTTTGAATTGTGCTAAACCTGCTGGATTTATAAAAGTAGAGCTGAAATCTCCACCCAATGAAATACCAGCATTACCTATTGCCTGGCTACGTGCTGTACCAACTGGATTGGCCCATGAAAAGCGTAGTGCATCACTTGGTTCCTGTGCATGGGCTATTGATGCAATTAAGAGCATCAAAATAAGAGTGTTGAATTTTTGCATGTGAATAAGTTTGGGAGATAAGGTTCTCATTTTACTTAGTGCAGGGCAAAATTTTATTAGTTACTCTAAGCGGTATTAAAATAAAATTCAGATAATATAAATTGATTAGTTTCTGCGGCCACCTGTACCACCACTTGATCCTCCGCTTCTGCTTCCACCACCGCTTGAGCCACCTGAAGAACCACCGCTGCCAAATGAACGGTTACCACCACCAAAGCCTCCGTCGTTACCAAAACTGCGGTTGCCACTGCCCGTGTTGAAGCTTCGGCCTGAATTATTATTGCCTCCGCCAAAAAAGTCATTAAAGAAACTACTGTTTCGGCGTCCACCATTGTTATTGGATGCACCACCAAAATAACGACTGCCTCCATTGGTATTGCCGTTTGTATAACCACCTTTGCCGCCAAATCCATTTCTTGGTCCGGCGTTATTGTAGTTTTGAACTCCGGGAGAATATCTGAAGCCTGTGCTGTTTCTTGGAGCGCCAGGTCCAGGTATAATAATGGCTGTACCGGGTACACATACAAAAGGAGAGTTCCAGCTGTTCCAGCCCCATGGATTATTCCATGCACTCCAGCTATTCCAACCTAAATTCCAGGTATTCCATCCGGTTCCCCAGTTATTCATAGCCCATGGTGTGTTCCAGTTATTCCAGCTATTCCAGGTATTAAAGCGAATTGTTGGATTGTTATATGGGCTGTTCCAGTAATAATCATCATCAAAATTGCGGAAACGCTGATCTCGGATTTGCTGGCGTAAACGCTGATCTTCCAGATCCTGCTGGTTATAAGTTGTGCGGTTATCTTCATCCTGATCTGTTTGTACATATGTATCTGTCTGTCTTGCAGGAGAATAATAGACATCATCAGGAGTTTGACCTGCACGATAGGTAGAGCAGGAACTGAAAATTATTGTTGCAATCGCTAAAAAAACAAATCCATGTTTCATGATCTTGACTTTTAGATGTTTGTAATGTGAAGTTACTACTTTTGCAACTTCATAAACAAGTACATTTATATTTTAACAAAAAACAAGCCGTAACCCGATTTTGATTGTGTTGGGGCTGTTAAATTAAATCTAAGATTCAGGCAATGGCATCATCGGTTATTACATCAAGAGAAAAAGATTACAGTCAGTGGTACAATGATTTGGTTTTGAAAGGCGGACTTGCAGATTATTCTGCAGTTCGTGGCTGCATGGTTATTAAACCTTATGGTTATGCATTATGGGAGAATATGAGAGATCAGCTCGACCGAATGTTTAAAGACACCGGGCATGTAAATGCCTATTTCCCATTGTTTGTGCCCAAAAGTTTATTTGAGGCTGAAGAAAAAAATGCAGAAGGCTTTGCAAAAGAATGTGCTATTGTTACACACTACCGTTTAAAAGCCGATCCTGATAACAAAGGAAAACTGATGGTTGATCCTGAAGCCAAACTTGAAGAAGAGTTGGTAGTACGTCCTACAAGTGAAGCCATTATCTGGAATACCTACAAAAACTGGATTCAATCTTACCGTGATCTTCCTCTACTTATTAACCAATGGGCTAATGTGGTGCGTTGGGAAATGCGTACCCGTTTGTTTTTACGCACTGCAGAATTTTTATGGCAGGAAGGGCATACTGCACATGCTACCAAAGAAGAAGCGATTGAAGAAACAGTAAAGATGCTGGATGTATATGCACAGTTTGCTGAGGAGTATATGGCAGTGCCCGTAATTAAAGGTGTGAAATCGGCCAATGAGCGTTTTGCAGGAGCTGAAGATACTTATTGCATTGAAGCGTTGATGCAGGATGGTAAAGCATTGCAGGCAGGAACATCACATTTTCTTGGACAAAATTTTGCAAAAGCTTTTGATGTAAAATTCAGTAACAAAAACAATGAACTGGAATATGTGTGGGCCACAAGCTGGGGTGTGAGCACACGTTTAATTGGTGGTTTGGTAATGGCGCATAGTGATGATGACGGATTGATTATGCCTCCACGTATTGCACCTTTCCAAGTGGTGATTGTTCCAATTTATAAAGGTGAAGAACAGTTGCAGGCAATCTCAACTAAAGTACAAGAGTTGATGAAAGAATTAAAAGCGTTAGGCATCCGTGTTAAGTATGATAACAGTGATAATGCAAGGCCGGGCTGGAAATTTGCTGAATATGAAATGAAAGGTGTACCTGTACGTATTGCTATTGGCGGCAGGGATTTGGAAAACAATACAGCAGAAGTTGCAAGGCGTGATGAAAAAACAAAACAAACTATGAGTATGGATGGATTGGCTGCCACTATTCAACAATTGCTGGAAGAGATACAGCAAAATATGTTTAATAAAGCGAAAGCCTATCGTGACAGCCACATCACAAAAGCAGATACATGGGATGAGTTTGTAAAAATCTTAAATGAAAAAGGTGGTTTTGTAAGTGCTCATTGGGATGGAACCGGTGAAACAGAAGATGCTATAAAAGAAAAAACAAAAGCAACCATCCGTTGTATTCCATTAAATAATGAAGAGGAGATTGGCACTTGTATTTTAACGGGTAAGCCTTCTGCACAACGTGTATTATTTGCACAGGCATATTAAAGGCTTTGTTGAAAACTATTTTATAAGGATTGATGCTTTTCATCAATCCTTTTTTATTTTAGTTCTTCACTAAAAAACCAAACTGTTATGGAACAAAATGAATCAACACTCTTTAAATTGGAAGTGGAAGGTGCCTCTACACAATTTTTAGCTGAAACTGCCAGATGGGGTAAGTTTTTATCTATTGTGGGATTTATTATGTGCGGACTGCTTGTTATTCTGGCTTTATTTATGGGAACATTAATGGGTACTGCATTTTCACAATTCGAAGGAGTAGGATTGCTTGGGGGCGGCATGTCAATTTTTGTAACTGTTTTATATCTGGCATTCGCTTTGCTTTACTTCTTCCCCTGTTTGTATTTGTTTCGTTTTTCTGACAAAATGAAAAGAGCATTGGTTGAAAGTAACCAGGCAGAAATGACATCAGCATTTGAAAATTTAAAGTCCTGCTTTAAGTTTATGGGAATTATGACGATTGTTTTATTATCATTCTATGCGCTTGCATTAATTTTTGGAATTTTAGGCGCTGCATTTTCTTAATTAAAATAATTAGTAGTGAATTTTAAAGCCGCATTGTAAGTGCGGCTTTCTTTTTATTCTTTTGTAGCCAGATAATTATAATCGGCAATTAAACGTTCCAGAAACAAATTCACTTCAAGCTCCGAATGGATTTTTAGTACAGATTTAATTCGGTCTGCAATTCGAAAAGCAGTTTCATAGCGCTGTGTTTTATAAACATCATTCAACACGGTTTTAATTGTGTTAATATCCCGATCGCTCAGTTTCATTACTTCAGGAAAGAGAACCTGATAGGTTTTGCTGTTCACCTCCATAAAAATGGTGTCGTGTATGGAGCTGTTTATTTTTGAACTCACCACAACTGTATTGGCCGCCAAATCACCCAGACGTTGGTTCTTAACAGTTACGGCAATTACCACAACAACAATAATTCCAAGTACACCCACTACAAATAACTGAAGCCAGATAAGGAATCCCGGCAATACAAATGAAAATACAAAAGGCCACTCCCACACACGAAAAAGCCATCGCAATAAATACTGACTTACAGATGGATCACCACCTTCCACACTCATAACCCGTATGTCCATCGCCATTTTGCCAAGACTTTGACCGTGAAAGGCAATTTCAAAACTGAGATGATATAAAAACAAAGGGATCGTTATTACTAAAATATCAATAGCAAATATTGAATCGCTCTCTGCACCAATAACCTCGTACAGAAAAAATTTCATGATGATTGAATAAAAAACAAGAATGAGCAAATCCAGTACAGATGCAAACAGCCGCTTGTGAAAAGGCGCTAATTCAAAATCAAGTGCAATATTAAACGGTGTAGTTATGGGAACTGTTGACATAATAGTAATTGCTTACGTAAAATAATGAAAGTTTTGATTGAACAGCAATTCAAAAAATAACCTGAAGTTGTAAATAAAAAACTGATGGGCTTTGATGCAGATTAAAAATTACTTGTTATTTTCAATTTTATATGAGGGAAGCACTGTTTATAAAGAAGAATGCCCAAAAATGGAATGAATACCAGTACCTGCAAACAAAAGATCCTGACCAGGTGGCCGACCGCTTTATTACATTGATGGATGATCTTTCTTATTCCAAAACATTTTATCCGCATAGTAAAGTAACAAGGTGGATCAACAGTATTGCCATCAGCATTTATCAAACCGTTTATCAAAACAAAAAACAACGTTTCTCCCGCCTCATTACTTTTTGGAGATACGAGTTGCCTTTATTATTCCGCAAACATCACAGCATATTTTTTTATACTTTTCTTTTGTTCTTAGTTTTTTGCAGTATGGCTGTTTTTTCTGCTATGAAAGAAGATGATTTTGTGACTGGAGTTATGGGGCAGGATTATGTGCAAATGACGGAAGATAATATTGAAAAAGGTGATCCCTTTGGTGTGTACCGCAGCGATAACCGGTTTTTAATGTTTGTTGGACTCGCATTGAACAATATTCGTGTTGGATTTATGATGGTGGTAGGAGGGCTGCTGGGAGGAATTATGACTTTGTACCTGCTGTTTAAAAACTCTATAATGCTAGGGAGTTTTCAATATTGGTTTTTTAGCAAAGGATTGGGTTTGCAATCTGTATTGGTAATTTGGGTACATGGTGCACTTGAAATATCAGGAATGATCATTGAGTGCTGTGCAGGTTTTATCATTGGCAAAAGCATGCTTTTCCCGGGCACTTACAGCCGCTGGCTTTCATTTCGAAAAGGAGTTAAAGATGCTATGAAAATTTGCATAACAGTAATACCTATCACTATAACAGCAGCATTTCTTGAAAGCCATATCACCTACCTAAGCTCCAATGCGTTTGATAAAACTACCAATCAATCATTGCCACCTGCCGTAAGTATTAGTATACTTGCCGTATCGCTTTTGTTTATCGTTTGGTATTTTATTATTTACCCCATCATGCTTGAAAGGAAAGTGAAAAAACATCCTGAGTTGCTTGAAAAAATTTATGTAAAATGATAAAGGGTAAATGGCTGTTTGTTTTTTTGTGTTTGTGCTTTTGTGCATTTGCATCTGCCCAATCAACACCTGCTGATACGCCTGTTTACACTGTGCCGGATATTGATTCATCTTTAATGACAGAACAAACAGATGAGGAAGAGGAATCGGAAAAATTGGAAGCAGATACACTACTTTTTTCCTCCATTGTTTTATATCCCAAAGATAGTCTTGAGCTTTTAAGAAATACCAAGCCCCTTGACAAGATTAAAAATCTTGATTCATTACTCAATGAGTGGCAAAAAGAGCAACTAAAAAATCAGCCAAAAGATAACAAAAGGAAGAGTGTATCATTTGATGACTTTAATTTTTTCAGGCTTCTGTTATGGGTCATTGTTATTGGAGGGGTGCTATTTTTGATTTACAGATTATTTCTTTCAGAAAAAGGTTTGTTTGCTGCACCGCTACGCAATAAAAAAATTACAACTGAGGAAGAAGAAATTACTGACACTGATGTACTGGCTCAAAAAATTAAAGAGGCTGAAAAGAGTGGCAATTACAGGCTTGCCGTACGGTATCATTACTTGCAGGCGCTTGCCGCTCTTGCAAATAGAAACATGTTACTCTTGTCACCGGATAAAACCAATTACCAGTATATGCGTGAGCTGGGAAATAAACCTGTGCGTAATGAATTTGCACGTATCACCTTGTATTATGAATATGCCTGGTATGGGAATTTTGAAATTAACAGCAATATGTATGATAACATTCAATCATCATTTAAGTCATTCCACTCAAATCTGAAGAACTGAGAATACTGTTTCAACATATCATTATTATTCTATTGTGTGCTTACACTATTGGCGGCTGTACCCGCAAAGGAGTAAAGCTGCCTCCAATGAACCGCAACTTTTCTAAAACCAACAAAAACCCTATGGGAGTTTTCGTTGCACACAAAATGTTTCAGGAGCAGTTTCGATCTTATTTTTTATACGAACGTATCAAAAGATTTGGTGATCCTGAAATGGAGATAGAAGATAGCCGAAATCTGTATTTTATTGTTGCCAATAATTTATTTCTGCAGCAAATGGATGTAGATGAAATGCTCAACTATGTGAGCAAAGGAAACCGATTGTTTATAGCAGCTTCTTATATTGATGAAAAATTACTGGATACATTACATACCCAGCCCAAGTATAACGGAAGCGAACTCTTGATGATGTTTGATGTAAAGAATGCCAATGAAATGTGGCACACATCAGTACAGTTGAAAGATACTGCTTACAGCGGCAACACTAAATTTGGCTTTTTTTATTATCCGATGCTTGATTATTTTAAGGGCATTGATTCATCTGTCACTACCATTCTCGGTTTGAATGATCGCAATAAGCCGAATTTTATTTCAATTAAATATGGCGATGGAATTATTTTTCTGCATTTGCATCCTGAAGTTTTCAGTAATTATTTTTTACTGAAAGAAAATAACAAACAATATTTTGAAAAAGTGCTGAGCTATATGAACAGCGACCGCAACCATGTTTACTGGGATGATTTTTATCGCCGTGGTTTTGCTGCAGGAAGCAAAAAAAGTTTTTCTTCCTTTAGCGTATTTATGAAATACCAACCACTTAAATGGGGGCTATTGATAGTTGTTTTTGGCTTACTGCTTTTTGTACTTATGGGAATTAAACGAAGGCAGCGTGTAATTCCTGTAAAAGTGCCAAATATCAACAGCAGTGTAACCTTCGCAGAAACTATCGGAAGGCTTTACCTGCAAAAGAAAGATCACCACAACATCGTGCATAAAATTACAACCTACTTTCTTGAAAAAGTAAGAACACGTTACTTCCTTAACACATCATTCATCAATGCAGAGTTTATTTCGTCACTTACACGAAAGAGCAATTTGCCTGAAGAACATGTAAAATCAACCTTTCAATATATTCAACAATTACAGGAAGCCGACACTATTTCAGATTCTGAATTAATGGAACTGCATAACAGGTTGCTTCCCTTCTTTAAAATATAGATTATGGAGAATGAAATTTATCAGCAACGCACAGATTTAACGCAACTCAATAATGCAGTAACTGCTATACGGGAAATGGCAGGAAAGATTATTGTGGGACAGGATCAAATGATTGATCTTATGATTGCAGGTATTCTTGCCGATGGGCACATATTAATTGAAGGTGTGCCTGGTGTAGCCAAAACATTGGCAGCAAAGCTTATGGCTAAATTAATTGATGCTGAATTTTCACGCATACAGTTTACACCTGATTTGATGCCTAGTGATGTATTGGGTACATCAGTATTCAATCCAAAAGAAGCAAGCTTTCAGTTTAAAGCCGGGCCCTTGTTCAGCAATATTATTTTGATTGATGAAATCAACCGTGCTCCGGCAAAAACACAATCGGCTCTGTTTGAAGTAATGGAAGAACGGCAGATTACTGTTGATGGCATTACCTATCACATGCAGCAACCGTTTATGGTGCTGGCAACACAAAATCCTATTGATCAGGAAGGTACTTACCGTTTGCCGGAAGCACAACTTGATCGTTTCTTATTTAAAATTGAAGTTGGTTATCCCACATTGGAACAGGAAATAAACATTCTGCAAAATCAACATCAAAATGATAACCGTCATTTGCTCAATGAAGTGAGTAAGTTGCTGAGTGCTTCTGATTTGGAAGCTTACCGCAACAGTGTGCGTCAATTACTCATTGAACCAAAGCTGCTGGAGTTTGTTGCAAAAATTGTAAATGAAACAAGAAACAATCCTTCACTGTTTTTAGGTGCTTCACCACGTGCATCGCTGGCCATTGTAAAAGCATCCAAAGCATATGCAGCTATGATGGGGCGTGATTTTGTAACACCGGAAGATATTGTTGAAATGGCTCCGCACGTATTGCGTCACCGCATTATTCTTACACCCGAAAAAGAAATGGAAGGTTTTACGCCTGATGAACTGATTGACCGTATTATTAAATCAATTGAAATACCAAGATAAAATCACTTTCAACCGGCTATAGAACTGAACACATGATGATTCAAAGTTTTATATTGAATTTTTTTGTTACCCGCAGGTTGTACATGCTGCTGGGAATAAATGTTGTTTTGTTTTTGTTCCGTTTCTTTTTTGAAGAATTAGGTCAGTTGCCATGGATTTATTTCTGGGCGTTGATGCTTGCATTACTGGCTGATGTTTTTTTTCTGTTTGTTATTAACCGTACACCGGTCATGGAACGCATCTTGCCGGAACGTATGAGTAATGGTGATGACAATCCTGTAAAATTAGTGCTGCAAAATTTGTATCCTTTTACAGTAAAGATGCAGGTGATTGATGAACTGCCTGAACAATTTCAAAAGAGAAATTTTACCATCATTGAAACATTCAAAGCAGGAGAGGAGAAGCGATTGCAATATAAGTTACGACCTTTTGAACGTGGTGCTTATGATTTTGGAACGTTAAATGTATATGTGCAATCATTGCTGGGTCTTGCTGAGCGGAGATTTAAACCTGATACAAATGCAATAGTACCGGTGTATCCTTCTTTTTTACGCATGCGTCAATACCAGTTAATGGCAGAAGCTGCACAAACAGTACAAAGCGGTAACCGCAGAATAAGAAAGATTGGTCATAGTATGGAGTTTGAACAAATCAAAGAATATGTGCAGGGTGATGATGTGCGAAGCATTAACTGGAAAGCAACAGCACGCAAAGGCAGTTTAATGGTTAATAGTTTTACTGATGAAAAAAGCCAACAAGTGTATTGCATTATTGACAAAGGGCGGTTAATGAAAATGCCGTTTAATGATATTACGCTGCTTGATTATGCTATAAATGCAAGTTTGGTATTGTGTAATGTGGCTTTGCACCGTCAGGATAAATTTGGTTTAATTACGTTTGATCATAAAGCAGGCTCTGCGTTACCTGCCGATCGTAAACCCGTGCAGCTTGAAAAAGTGTTACAGATGCTTTACAATCAGCAAACGGGTTTTATGGAAAGTGACTTTGAATTGCTCTATACTAAAGTTCGTGCACTGGTAAAACAAAGAAGTCTGCTCATTCTCTTCACCAATTTTGAAAGCTTGAGCGGATTACACAGACAAATGCCCTATTTAAAACGATTAGCAAAATATCATTTATTGCTTGTTGTATTTTTTGAGAACACAGAACTTTCAGCTAAAGCAGAAGAAGATGTGGAAGATCTCGAAGATTTATACATACGTACTATTGCCGGAAAATTTGTGCATGAAAAACAACTTATAGTAAAAGAGCTGCAAAATGCAGGTATCCTGAGTATTCTTTCGCCTCCTGAAAAAGTTACGGTGAATGCCATTAATAAGTACATCGAGATTAAGACGAGGCAGGCGATATGAGGTTGATCGATTGTTAGAAAAGCGCTATAAACCTTTCACTTACCTTTGCCGCCAATGAATAGTGAAGTATCAACCATTTTTACTGAAGGCCAAGTATTGTTAATTGATAAGCCAATTGAATGGACATCGCATGACGTGGTGGCCAAAGTGCGTAACACCATCAAAATAAAAAAAGTAGGTCATGCAGGTACGCTTGATCCTTTAGCCACAGGTTTACTCATTCTTTGTACAGGTAAATTCACAAAAAAAATTAATGAGTACATGGCCCGTGAAAAAGAATATACGGGCACATTTACATTAGGTGCTGTTACACCAACTTATGATTTGGAAAGCCAGCCTGAATATTTTAAACCTTTTGATTTTGTTACACCGCAGTTGATTGAACAAACATTAAAACAATTCACTGGCGCCATTATGCAGGTGCCGCCCATTCATTCAGCCATTAAACAAAAAGGGAAACCGGTTTATTTAATGGCACGCAAAGGACATGATGTGGTGCTGGAGCCAAGACCTATTACCATCTCTGCATTTGAAATTACAAAAATAGAATTACCTGTTTTGCATTTTAGAGTTGTATGCACTACCGGCACTTACATACGCAGCCTTGCACATGATTTTGGAAAAGCATTGGGTTGTGGTGCATACCTCAGCAGTTTATGCCGCACACGTATTGGAGAGTTTACATTAAATGAAGCAAGGAGTTTGCCTGAAACACTTACATGGATTCAACAAATAAAATCAGAAGGGATAGTTGATACCTAAGGAAAAGTTGAAGTTTTCATAACGCCATTGCCTGTTAATTTCTCTTGAACTCAAAATGTTTGCCCAGCTCACATCAGGAATTCGCCAACCATTATTTTTATCAGAGAATGGTTTAGATGGATTTTTAATGCGTAACGCAAAATCAAGACGGATGACAAACAATCCCACAAAATCAAAACGAACGCCTGTGCCTGCACTTACACCCAAATCACGGTAAAAGTTTTTTAATTGAATTACAACCGTATCATTGCCGATGTTACTTCTGTTTCTGAAATTCCAAACATTACCCACATCAGTAAACAAAGCACCACGCACAACAAACGTATTGGGAATTACTGTGTAAATGTTATAGCGGTATTCAGCATTGACTTCAAATACAAAATCGCCACTACGACTGAAGAACTGACCACGGCCGCTTCTTGAATCCAAAGGTCTAGAACCCGGACCAATACTCCTTAACGGCCATGCACGCATACTGTTGGGCCCACCACCTGTAAATTGTTTGAAGAAGGGCATAGATGCAGTATCAGCAAAATTATAACCAACACCAACGATACCACGAAACACCCAGTTGGATTTATTGCTGTTGATTTTTGTGAACTTAATTTCTGCATCAGCTTTTGCGTAGGTAAAAAGTTGTTCCCTTACTGAAGGAATGAATCGTACTAACCTTCCAATTGTTAAACCTGACTCTTCAAGCCCAAAACGGTAATACAGGCTTTTGCGTTCACTTATTTTTTTTGTAATAGCCGCATTATAACTCATGCCGATCACTAAACCCTGCCTGAAGGAGAAACGCAGGAATGAGTTATTATCAAGTGTATCCTTAAAAGCCTGTGATAAATCATAAAGTTTTACAAATTCTACATTTATGGGTTGAAAAGTTTTTGTAACCGTTTTATTGAACGAATTTTTTACTCCCTGCCATCCGGCTGCAATATTGATGTTGTTTAAACTATACAAACCATTGGCATTAATATTCCTGTCAATATAAGAAGCTGTAGCAGTTACAAAACTTCGTTTGCTGGTCATTTTATCCCAACTTTTAAATGGCATCAACACTAATCGTGGAATGCTTAAACCTGAGGAATAAGTTAGTTCAAACGCTTGGAGCCCTTTATTGGCGCCGGTGCCGGTTTCAATACCAAACCGAAATGTATTATTAAACTGTATACCACGTTTTAAAAAATTGCGGTCACGAATTCCAACGTTTACACCAATGCCAATTAGGTTACCTGCTACACCCACTGCTGCTTGCTGCACCTGGTTAAATACTGTTTCCAGATCTGTACTGAACGTATATCTTTTATTAGGCACCATCCTAAAATCAAAATTTACAATACCGCTATCAGGGAAATTTGTTGTGTGTTTTTGTTCCAGCGGCTCCACTTTTATAAACTGCCAGGTACCAAGGCTGTTGAGTTCATCAAGCGTTCGGTTTAAATCAGTAAGCTTATACAATTTGTTTGGCAGCATGTAAATATGTGATGCAATAAACTCAGGTTTAAATCTGTCTGTTTTGCTTTTAATGAAAATATTTTTGTATTCAGTTGTTTTGTATTGCAGGGAATCGTATGCTGCATTTGTATATTCAGGAAAAGTGGTAATCGTTCCGGTTTTATAGGGAAGCAAAGCTGTTGAATCAACTTTCGGCCTCAGCCTGATCACCACATTGAACGTGGGATTTTCTCTCCATTTTTTTGCATCCTGCAATACCTGTATACGTTCAAATGGATCCAGGAAGGGATTGAGCAGCGGCAGGTAAAATGAATCCGCATCCACATACAACTGCTCTCTTGAAAATTTGTAATACCCGTTATTCCTGTAAAGTTCTACCAAACGTTCCAATTCATTCAGCATGAGGTTTTCTGTAAAATCAACTCCGGGCTTTAATAAACTCTTGCCTGCATTTTCCTCTGTTAATTGCTGCAAACCTGCAGATAATTTCATAAAGTAAGGAGATGCTTTCACCAAACTGGTATCCAGCAAAAAATATTGTACGGTTCCTGCTTTTACCAAAGGACCGGTGTTTACAGTAAACTCTGTAATGGTGTGAATTTCCTGTTTCTTTTTAGAGGCATTCACGGTATCAAAAGCAGATTGATAAGTAACTGTTCCGTAATAGTAACCAATGGTTTTTAAATAGATTTCCATGTTACGGGCACTTGTAAAGGCATTTGAAGAATCATAAACCGCAGGCTCAATCAAGGTTTTGGATATAAGCCAGTTTTCTTTTACACGCACCCTCATACTGTCATCCAATTGTGTTGTTAAACTGGAAGTAAGTGTCGCTTTTTTCTCTTTATCAAGTGACTGATTGAGAATATTGATTTTGTTGTAGTAAACAAATGGTTTTTGTGACGGAGGATTCTTTACTTTGCCATATCGCTTTTTGGTGAGTTCGTTACCAGCACTGCAGGATGCAAGCACACATGCTGTAAAAGCTGTAATTGCAATGCAGATAAAAGGGTTAAACTTCATAAATCAATTAAGATGCTCAGTAAAAATGAAATCAAATATATTCAAAGTTCAGGCTATAAAAAAACGAGAGATGAAGATGGTGTGTTTATAGCTGAAGGAAGTAAGATTGTAAACGAAGTTTTAACAGAATGCCCGCAACAATTAATTAAGGTTTATGCACTGGCTTCTTTTTTCAAAGAAAACACACTCACGCCAGACGGAGAACAACTGATAGAAATAACCGAAGCAGAAATGGAGCGTATCTCACAACTTCAAACGCCGCAGCAGGCGTTGGCATTGCTCCGTCAGTTCAAACCCGTTACAATAAAAGAGATCAATGAAGATTGGGTAATTGCATTGGATACCATTCGTGATCCCGGTAATATGGGAACAATTATACGTATTGCAGATTGGTTTGGCATCAAACATATTGTCTGCTCGGCTGATTGTGTTGAAGTGTACAATCCAAAAGTGGTGCAGGCGAGTATGGGCAGTGTTTTAAGGGTTCGAATTATTGAAGGCGATTTGCATCAATTATTGCCTCAATGTCCGGCACCGGTTATTGCTGCCACGCTCCATGGAACTCCTGCTCAGCAATATTCTGTTCCAACAAAAGGAACCTTGTTAATTGGCAATGAAGCAAGAGGTGTTGCTGAAGATTTGTTGAAATTAGTTGATGCACAAGTATCAATTCCGTCTTTTGGTGCCGCAGAGTCATTAAATGCAGCAGTGGCAACGGGGATATTGTTGTGGGAAATTAAAAGAAGCCGATAGTAGTTAGTCAAAAGACAGTCTTTCCTTTACTCTTTTCCTCTTAGTTACTTATTCCCACTCTCGCTTTTATAAATTCATTATTTTCAGCTTCATTGAGCATAAATTGTGCAAGATCGCCGGCATTGATTTGATATTTGTTTGGATGCGGCGGATAATCACGGCTGATGATATAATTGCCTGTGGGCCCGCTATTCAAAATGTTGGGGCTGCAAACAAATGTCCAGTCAAGATTTGAATCCTGTAAATATTCATAAGCCTTGCGGTGTTCATTGCCCACCGGAATAAATTCAGAAGGATAGGAGGCTGTATCAATGAGCAATGTAGTATCATCAGCATTTAATATGCCCATGCCGCCCAATGCTATGATGCGTTTAACACCGGCTTTCTTCATTTGTGTAATAATGTTTTTAATGCCTAGGGAACGAGCTTTATCAGAACCATCAAAAGCCCCGCCAATTGCACTTAACACAGCATCAGCTCCGGTAACAGCTTGCAGCACTTCGGTTTCATCAAACAAAGCGCCTTTGAACAAATGAAGATTAGGATCTTCCAGTTTTAAATCAAATACATTGCGACCAAAAGCAGTTACATGATGTTTGCGCCATAAACCCTGCTTCACTATTTCAATACCTACCTGACCGGTTGCACCAAAAACTGTAATCTTCATATTTGTGATTTAAAAGTTAAATTTATTAATGAATCAGAAAACAAAGCAACCTATTTCAAAAACTGCTTGTCTTGAAACGCAATGAAGTCATTTTTTACCATTTTGTTTATCTGCATCAGCTTTTCCTCTCTTGCGCAAAGCATTGACAGTATTTTCTTTAACCTGTACACCGACAGTTTGAAGAAAGCAAGCTGGAACTATATTAACGTAGATGCCAAACTCAGCAATGGAAAATATATTCCGCTTAATGAAAAGCAACTCATCATTAAAACTTCTGCCGGCAAACTGGTAGGCAACAGCATTTGGCTCGATTGGGATTTTAAACCTGAGTTTATAACCGTTGAAATACAATTAAAGGAAAACAAATCAGTGATTCAAAAGAAAACCATCTGGGTAAAAAAACAAGACTTGCAAATGAATGCACCTGTAAAGGACAGCCTATTGCAGCAAATCAATAAACAAATCAAAAAGCCAGCATCATCCAGAAGAAAGAAAAATTAAACTGCCGAGTGTAAAATTCTAAGGTTTTTCATCAGATAAACTTTTTTCAATTCCCTTATCTTTGCGGCGGCAGGTCTTGCACGACCAGCTCCTGCTGAACTCCCCCAGGGTGGGAACGCAGCAAGGGTAGGCGGTTGTAGCGGTGCGATGTAAGTAACCTGCCATTTTTTATTTCCCCCAATTCCCCAGTTGGGAATTTTAATTTTATACACATGAAGTTTTTTATTGACACTGCAGATCTTGCACAAATTAAAGAAGCAAACGAGTTGGGTATTTTGGATGGTGTTACAACCAATCCATCACTCATGGCTAAAGTTGGTATTAAAGGAACAGAAGCTGTTATGCAGCACTACAAAACCATTTGCGAAATGGTGGATGGCGACATCAGCGCCGAAGTAATTAGTACCGATTTTGAGGGAATTGTGGAAGAAGGAAAGAAACTTGCTGCAATCCATCCAAACATTGTGGTGAAAGTGCCGATGATTAAAGATGGTATTAAAGCATTGAAATGGTTTAGTGATAATGGAATTAAAACCAACTGCACATTGGTATTTAGTGCAGGGCAGGCGATACTTGCTGCAAAAGCCGGGGCTACTTATGTTTCTCCGTTCATTGGCCGTATTGATGATGGCGGATGGGATGGCATGGAATTGATTGCACAGCTTGCCAATATTTATTCATTGCAGGGCTACGAAACAGAAATTTTGGCGGCTTCTATACGCAACCCGCTACATATTATTAAAGCAGCTGAGTTGGGTGCAGATGTTTGTACATGTCCGCTGGATTCTATTCTTGGTTTGCTCAAGCATCCTTTAACGGATATTGGATTGGCTAAGTTTTTGGAAGATGCAAAGAAGTTTCAATAATATTATTTGTTGATGAAATGAGAAAGCGATGACGGAAGTTGTCGCTTTTTTATTGTTGAATAAAATTTAAATACCACAAGAGTTCGAAGCCACTACAGTCCAATACTAGTACCAGCTCCAGTAACACAAAAATCAATCTGCATCTTTCATTTCATGAAAA
>JBKCJY010000284.1:0-9169 GCA_046301455.1 Chitinophagaceae bacterium
AAATTAAAACCAGCCACACTTCGTGCACTGCCTGCAGCATATTCGCCACTTTGAGTTAAAACAATTGTGGGGCGGTAGAAATGTTCCGTTAACCTTGAAGCAACAATTCCCACAACTCCTTTATGCCAATGCGGTTGATAAACTACTGTTGTTTTGCGTTTCTTTAATTCTTCACTTTCATTAATCATTGCAAGCGCTTCCTCAGTAATACTTGCATCCGCTTCTTTTCTGTCGTCATTATAACTGTGCAGCATCTCCGCATAACTTAAAGCCTCTTCATAAGTTTTTGCAATAAACATTTGCACTGCTTTGCTGGCATCATCCATTCTGCCTGCAGCATTTACTCTTGGGGCAATTAAAAAAACAAGATTGGTGATATTAAGATCTTTGGTGTGCCCACTTAAAAATTTAAGCGCTTTAATTCCATTCCCGGGATTGCTGTTTACATTTTGCAAACCATAATAGGCAAGTACCCTGTTTTCATTGGTGATTGGAACAATATCTGCAGCAATTGCTGTGGCTACCAAATCAAGATATTGATAAGCAGTTTCTGCATGCATATTTAACTTTTGCGCCAACGCAAAAATTAATTTGAAGCCCACACCACATCCGCATAATTCTTTATATGGATAATTGCAGTCTTTTTGTTTGGGGTTTAAAATAGCAGCAGCTGGTGGTAATTCATCATCTGGTAAATGATGATCGCACACAATAAAATCAATACCGATGCTTTTTGCATAAGCTATCAAGTCAACTGATTTAATACCGCAGTCGAGTGAAATGATTAATGTAAATCCATTTTCTTTGGCATAATCAATTCCCATTTTCGAAACACCGTATCCTTCTCTGTAACGGTGCGGAATATAAAAGTTGGTGAGGCCGGGTTCAGTTATTAAATTGATGAATTGATACATGCTGGCCACACTGGTAGTACCATCCACGTCATAATCGCCAAACACAAGAATTTTTTCTTTTTGATAAATAGCATTGATGATTCTGTCAACTGCTTTGTGCATGTCTTTCATCAGCCATGGATCGTACAATCCAGTTAATTGCGGCCGGAAAAAATCTTTCGCTTTTTGAAACGTATCAATTCCTCTTTGCACAAGAATTTTGCATATTGCCGAATGAATCTTTAAATCCTGTTGCAGTTGGGAAACACGCTCAGCATTTCCTTCTTCTATGGTCCATCTTTTACGCAAGTATTAATATTTTCTGTCAGTAGTAAATCGAACCAGCGATTCAAGACCGTTACGTATATCGTTTTCAGGAAACTGGTGTAATACACCAATGGCTTCATCACGGAACTTCATCATTATATCACTGGCATAGTCAATACCACCGATACTCACCACTTCATCAATTACCTGTTGTACATATTTACGGTCTTTATTTTTGTTTTTGATGATGTACATCAATTCATTTTTGCGGGAGCCGGTCGTGTTATTCAAAGTATAGATAAGAGGAAGCGTTAATTTTTTTTCTTTAATATCATTCCCTGTGGGTTTTCCGATGGAGTCTGATCCGTAATCAAACAAATCATCTTTTATCTGGAATGCAAGCCCTGCCTTTTCACCAAATAACCGCATTTTTTCAGCCTTTTCTTTGTCATGTGTTGTTGTCCATGTCCCAGCACTGCAGGCAGATGCTAGTAGTGAAGCAGTTTTATTTCTGATGATTTCAAAATAAACTTCTTCACTCAGGTTCAGGCTTCTTGATTTTTCAATTTGCAGTAGTTCGCCCTCGCTCATTTGTTCAACAGCAGTTGAAAGTATCTGTAATACTTCATAGTCATTATTTTTTAATGAAAGCAGCAAACCCTTTGAAAGAAGGTAATCACCTACCAGTACGGCAACTTTGTTTTTCCACAGAGCGTTTATTGAAAAAAAGCCTCTGCGTTCATAAGCTTCATCCACTACATCATCATGCACCAGGGTTGCAGTGTGAAGTAGCTCAACTAATGCTGCAGCCCTATAGGTACTTTCATCCGAAGGCCCAAAAAGCCTTGCACTCAAAAAAACAAACATGGGACGAATTTGCTTGCCTTTTCGCTTTACGATATAATACATGATCCGATCGAGCAGTGAAACTCGGCTTTTTACTGCCTCTTTAAATTTATTTTCAAAAGCAGAAAGTTCCTGTTGAATGAGAAGCTGAATGGGTTCAATTGACTGCATTGTGCGGCAATTTACGGTACGGGTGCCGAAATATTATTTTATTATTTAAAAATCAGTCGTTTGAATTATCAGGAAATTCTATGAAAAAGGGGATGAAATAGTATAAAAAATTTGCTTTTTAACCTGTGATACATATTTTTGCAATAATCATCAGGATTTTTCGAAACTTAATACAACAACTATGGTAAGCAAAAAGTACACTCTCTTACTGGGAGCCCTATGTTTTTTAATCACCAATCTATCTGCTCAGAGCTACGACTGGAAAGATTCCTCAATAGTTCCTAAAGGTGGCCAATCGCAACACAGTGAATTTTTAAAGAATCAATACCCTTTTCCTGCTAAACCCCGTAACCAGTGGGAAGTAGGTATTAGCGTTGGTAATGTGTTCATCAGCGGCGATGTAGCTACCCGCCTCCCAAATTGGGGATGGGGTGCCCATGTTCGTAAAGCGATGGGTTATGTATTCTCAGCCCGCCTGGCTTATTCTGCAGGTATTGCCAGAGGTATGAATTGGTTGCCTTCTTATAATTTTGGCAACAACCCTGTTTGGAGCAAAAACTATATAGCTCCTGTAAATACACAATGGGTACAGGTTCCGCTTCCCGGTCAGCAGCCTGGTGTATTATACCAGCTTCAAAGCACAAACCTATTTTCTCCCTACAACATAACAACTGGCGGCGATGCGGTATTTTACAATTATAAAACTACTATGCATCAGGTAGCACTCCAGGGAGTAGTTACCTTAAATAACGTACGTTTTCATAAATCTAAAACCGGCTTTATAATTTATGCTGTTGCCGGTGTTGGTGGTATGGTGTATGAAACAAAAGTTGATGCCTTCGATGCTGCTGGTAACCCTTACAAATCTCATTTCAACACAGTAGCTACTAAGTATTCAAACAATGAATACAAAAACAGAAATAAAGTGTTGCGAGATTTGAAATCTGGAATGGACCGTGTTTATGAAAGTGATGCAGAAGGTCATGACTTCCGCCGTCCTAAGTTGTTCGACAGAACTTTTAAGCCTACTGTACAAACAGGTTTTGGTATTCAGTTTAAACTCAGCAAAAAATTCAGTCTTGGTATTGAAGAAATGCTCAACTGGACAAATGATGACTTATTGGATGGTCAGCGCTGGCAGGAAAACCCATTTGGAGATGCTGCTATGACACGTGATTTTGATGCATGGCATTATACAAATGTAAATCTCAACTATAGCCTTGGTGCTAAATCAGTTGAACCTCTTTGGTGGTTAAATCCATTAGATTATGCTTATAACGAGTTAAACGCTCCACGCCACATGAAGTTCCCCAAACCGGTTTTGGATGATGCTGATGGCGATGGTGTAACTGATCAATTTGATAATGAACCCAACACTCCAGCAGGTTGCCCTGTAGATACTCATGGTGTGAGCCGTGATACTGATGGTGATGGTGTTCCTGATTGTAAGGATAAAGAATTAATTACGCCAACACAATGCCAGCCGGTTGATGCTGATGGTGTTGGTAAGTGCCCAGAACCTGAGTGCTGTAAGCGCCCAGTGGTAGAAGCCCCAAAGTGTAACTTGGTTGATTTACCAAGCATCAATTTTGCAGGAAATAGCGCCACTCTTAGCCCTGAAGCAAAAGCATTGCTCGGAAGTGTTGCAACAAACCTCCGTGGTGCACCTGAGTGTAAGTTAATAGTTTGCGGAAGTGCAGCTAAGAGCAAGAGCGGTCAGTCAGCTGGTCAAAAGCGTGTTGATGCAATTCTAAAATACCTGGTTGAAACACAAGGTATCAGTGCAGATCGCATCATTGCACAGTATGATTGCAGCGAAGGTGATCCTTCAGTTGTTGAGCTTCGTGCAGAACAGAAATAAGAAACATCCTGTTATGATAGAAAGCCCTCCGTTTTCGGGGGGCTTTTTCTTTAGGAAAAGATTAACCGGCCAATCCGCCATTTAAAAATTGAACGGGTTAATTTGCCCGAAACTCTTAACTTTGCACGCATTTATGAAGAAGGGATCCCGTCTGATTTTATTGATTGTACTCATAATCACTTTGGCTGCTTGCAGCAGAAAAAGCGTAAGTAAGATTCTTAAAAGCAATGATGTTGAGTACAAATTAAAGATGGCAGAACAATACTTTGCCAATAAAAAATACAGCAGGGCTTCACAGATTTATGAAGATTTGTTTCCGGTTTTGAGAAGTGATCCCCGTTTTGAAGATCTTTACTATAAGTATGCTTACTGTGCTTTTTATATGAAAGATTATATGAATGCAGAAAACCTTTTTAAAGGGTTTTTAGATGCGTTCTCCAAAAGCCAGCGGGCCGCTGAAGCCGATTTTATGCATGCCTATTGTTTTTTCAAGCAATCACCAAAAGTGGAGCTCGATCAAACACCAACTGAAAAGTCAATTGGCTTTATGCAGGCACACATCAATAATTATCCTGAATCTGTAAAGGTAGAAGAAGCAAGAAAGATTATTGATCAATGCTATGAAAAACTTGAATTAAAGGAGTACAAGAGTGCTGAGTTGTATTTTAATATCAGCGCTTACAGGGCCGCAGCAATTTCGTTTACAAATTTGCTCAATCATTACCCTGACTCAAAAAGAACGGATGAGTATAAATTGATGATTATAAAATCATATTATCTTTTTGCTAACATGAGTATTGAAGAAAAGCAGAAGGAGCGATTTGAAAAAGTTTTGGAAGAGTATTATGATTTTGTAGATCGCTTTCCTGATAGCAAGTTGATAAAAGACGCAGAAAAATATTTTAATTTATCTAAAAACAGTTTAAAATCAATAAATAATGAGCAGACTAATAAGAAAAGTTAGTGCAAATACCAGCAATGTGGTTGAAACTAAAAATCTTGCTGATATTAAAAGTAAAACCGGCAATCTTTATGAGTCAATTGCCATAATTGCCAAGCGTGCTAATCAAATAAATATTTCTCTTAAAGAGGAATTGCATAATAAGCTTGAGGAGTTTGCCAGCCACACTGATAGTTTGGAAGAAATTCACGAAAACAAAGAACAAATTGAAATTTCAAAGGCTTATGAGCGTATGCCCAATCCTGCAATTTTAGCAACGCAGGAGTTTAACGATGACAAAATTTATCATCGTAAAGCAGAAAACGATCTTTTCTCCTGATAATGAACTCGTAAAAAACCAATTGGCGATCCAAACCGGATCGCCAATTTTGTTTTATTGCATCAAAATATGGTAATTTACATTTTATAATTAAGGCCTGTTTTGATTTAATAATCTCATCATCAAAATGAATTTGACCGATAAAAAAATCCTTATTGGTGTTACCGGAAGCATTGCAGCTTATAAAACAATTTTGTTGGTGCGGTTCCTTGTAAAACAAGGCGCAGAAGTGAAGGTAGTCATGACTCCTTCTGCAAAAGATTTTGTTTCCCCTTTGGTATTGGCAACACTTTCCAAAAATGATGTTATTACGGAGTTGTCAAATAATAATAGTTGGTCAAACCATGTAGCACTTGGCCGATGGGCTGATTTGATGGTGATCGCTCCTTTAAGCTGTAACACTCTTGCAAAAATGGCTAATGGCTTGTGCGATAATTTATTGATGGCTGTTTATCTGTCTGCTACTTGCCCCGTTATGGTTGCACCAGCTATGGATGAAGATATGTGGAAGCATCCTTCCACTAAAAAAAACATTGCAACAATCAGGGCCTTTGGTCATAAAATTATAGCTGTTGAAAGTGGCGAGCTGGCTAGCGGATTAATTGGTGAAGGAAGAATGGCTGAACCGGAAACAATTTTTAAGGAAATAAGCGAAGCCTTATCAAATGCGAATAAAAGAAAATTTTCCGGTAAAAGGGTTTTAATTACTGCCGGTCCTACACATGAAAATATAGATCCCGTACGTTTTATAGGAAATCATTCAACAGGAAAAATGGGATTGGCAATTGCAGATCAATTTGTAAAGCAGGGCGCAGAGGTTATATTAATTCTGGGTCCTTCGTCTCAGCCTATACCTAACGGAATTTCAAAACTGATTAAAGTAACCAATGCTGAAGAAATGTATGAAGCTTCAGTTAAAGAATTTGAAACAGCCGATATTACAATCATGTCAGCAGCTGTAGCAGATTATACACCGGTTACAAAAGCGCAAGAAAAAATAAAGAAGAATGCCGATGAAATCCAGTTAAGCTTGATACGTACAAAAGATATATTGCGTTCTTTAGGAAATAATAAAAGAAACAATCAAATTTTAGTGGGTTTTGCTTTGGAAACAAATAATGAGCGTGAATATGCGTTAAATAAATTGAATTCAAAGAATGCAGATTTGATTGTAATGAACCCGGCAATAGATCCCGGCGCAGGATTTGGGCATGATACAAATAAAATTACTTTGTTTTTTAAAAGTGGGAAGGAACAATCGTTCGATTTAAAATCAAAGGCTGAAGTCGCAAAAGATATTACTGAAGCAATTTCAACTCTTATTCATGATTAAACAAACTGCAACAATTATAGTTTTCTTTCTAAGTGTGATTGTATCATACGCACAGGAATTTAACTGCAGGGTAAAAGTGCAGGATAACCAGTTGCCCAGCACGGTTGACCGAAGAATTTTCAGAACATTGGAAACTGCATTAACCAATTTTATTAACAAACGAAAATGGACAACCGATACCTATCAGCCAAATGAACGAATCAATTGTCAATTCTTATTGAATCTTGAAAGTACAACTGAGCAAAATGAATATGACGGATCATTAATCATACAGGTAGCCCGCCCTGTATTTCAATCTTCTTACACATCTCCCATTGTTAATTTTCAAGATCAGTTTTTAAATTTCAAATACATCGAATCGCAGCCTATAGAATTTAATGAGAACAGAATTTCCGGGTCTGATCCACTTGCTTCGAATCTCTCAGCAGTTATTGCCTATTATGTGTATATCATTCTTGGATTTGATTATGATTCTTTTTCTCAACGTGGCGGAGATGCTTATTTTCAAAAGGCATACAATATCGTAAATAATTCCCCACAATCCAATAAGATTGATGGCTGGAGGCCGGGAGATGGCGGAAATGTAAACCGATTTGTTCTTGCAGATCAATTGATTAATAACAGGTATGGAATTGTGCATGATATTTATTATACCTATTATCGCAAAGGCATTGATAAAATGTATGAAGATGAAAACACTGCCAGAGCGGAAATTTTGAATGCATTGATTTATCTTGATAATTTGAACAAAGACAATCCCAATCTTATGCTCACTCAATTTTTTGTATTGGGCAAAGCAGATGAATTTATTGGTGCTTTTAAAAAGGCATCTGGCCAGGATAAAGCAAAAGCACTGGATATTCTTTCAAGAGTTGATATTAAGAATGCTTCTAAATACAAACAAGAATTAAAATGAAATGGTATTATTTCAGCTTCTTTATAATTCTCTTTATTTCCTGTTCTGATAAAAAAAGAGTTCCTTCAGAATTAATACAACCTGCAAAAATGCAGGCAATTCTTATGGATATATTGATTATAGATGCTGTAAACTCAGTAAAACAGGGGGCAGATCAAAGTTTAAATATTACAGATCTAAATTCCAAATCAATTGCCACAGTACTTAAAAATTATCAAATATCCGATGCTGCTTTTAAAAAAAGTTACAGTTATTATTTGGCTCACCCTGATATTTTAAAGCCAATTGCTGATTCTATTTCTGCAATTGCAGCAAGACAGGTCATTAACTCCTATTCAGACACATTAAATACCCACAGCAATGATACTAACATCCCGGATGTTAAATGTAGAATTAGGCATCGATTCTGAAATAGCTGAGTATTTTGCCAATCAAAGAAAAGTTCCTGCTGATAATCTCTTCTGGAAAAACAAACGAATTTATATTTCAGCAGGATTTGGATTTTTAACCATTCCTCTTGCTTTTGATCTAATGTTTAAGGCAGGTATTTCAAAAGAAGTATTGCTTAATGATGAGCATGTTTCCCTTATGGAAGAAGGCTTTGATTGTCTCAAACGTTATGAAGCCGAAGAATGGGATATAGAACAGTTTATTGAAGGATGCAGTAAACTGTTGCAGGGAAAAATTAAACAACAGAAATTAGCTTTTGATTTGTTTGCAGTATTAATGAACAAGCCCGCTCAGTATTTTGATCTTGAAACCAAACATAAAGCCCTCGCCCGCAGCGATAGTTTTTTATTTACACTTGTAGATTTAGAGTTAAAAGATGAATGGGTGGCATCTTTTCTACCTTACTGGTACAGCCTTGCAAGGCCTATTTTATTACTTGATGATTTTAAAGACTTAGAAGCCGACAGGATTAATAATGAAAAAGAAAATACAATTATTAGTTTAGGTAATAACACCGAAGCTATTAAAGCTGCACACAGTATTGGAATAGCTGATATAGAAATACTGGCAAAATTGAATCCTAAACTTGCGAAATTCATGGGATCTTTCCTGGAAGACTCTTTAAAGCATGCACATATCCAGCGGGAATTAAATGTCTAATCAATAAGGGAATTCTTCATTGCAAAAAATACAAGGCCAACTGAGTTTTTAACCCCAAATCGTTCCATTAAGCGGTCTTTAATAGCTTCAACAGTGCGGGGGCTTATTTCCATCTCTTTTGCAATTTCCTGCGCTGTATATTCCATACATAAAAGCCTTATAACCTGTTTTTCTTTCTCGCTTATTTGTATTTCGCTGTTAAGCGAAGGAATCGCTTTTAGTTTTGTGTGTGATTTTTTTAGAAGTATGCGGTTTACAAAGTTGTTGAGATAATATCCTTTTGTATAAACTTCAAGTATTGCCTTTTTAATTTCGGCAGGATCAGAACTTTTTAATAAGTAGCCATTAGCCCCATTTTCCATTAAATGCGTTACAAAGCGTTCGTCTTCATACATAGTTAAAACCAGCACATGGATATTGGGATATTGTTTACTGATGATTTTTGTTGTTTCAATACCATCCTTGCCCGGCATACGCAAATCCATTAAGATA
>JBKCJY010000285.1:0-47014 GCA_046301455.1 Chitinophagaceae bacterium
TTTTTAAATTTTGTGTGCAGTAATGGATTAAGTACATGGGGAGTAAAGTATATTTCAGCAGGTTTGGGTTCTATCATTGGAGCCATCTTTCCATTGTGGCTGGTAATCATTGGATTGTTTTCAAATAAAGAAAAAATTCCAACAAAAGCGATTGTCGGTTTAATATTAGGCTTTGCAGGAGTATGTATTATTTTTTACGATCACTTAAAAGATTTTCTAAATCCGGATTTTCGTTTCGGAATTATATTGAGCATCATTGCTACATGGACCTGGGCTTTTGGTTCTTTATATACCAAAGAACATGCAAATAAGTTCAATCCGTATTTTGGCTTGGGTTTTCAAATGGCGGTGGCCGGAATATCACTGTTCTTTATTTCTACGTTTGATCCCAACTTTGTTCCCATTCCAAAAATACCTGCGGTTTCATGGTGGTCAATTGCATACCTCGTAGTATTTGGATCCGTGTTTGCGTTTATTGCATACTTGTATTCATTGCAACATTTACCCACTGAGCAGGCAAGCATTTATGCTTATATCAATCCTGTTGTGGCTGTATTACTCGGTGCGTTGATTTTTGATGAAAAAGTAACGGCTATTTTAATTGCAGGCGGTGCTGTTACACTTTATGGTGTGTATCTTGTAAACAAAGCATTTAAAAAATCACCCGAAGAGCATAGAGATGTGATGGATGTTTAATGACTGCTTACATTTACAATCATGGCCGAAGAAAAAATTTCCCTCAACAAATACATCAGCGCCACAGGCTATTGCAGCCGCCGTGAAGCAGATAAACTCATTGAACAAGCCCGTGTTGCTGTGAACGGGAACATTGCCATGCCCGGCGCACGTGTGAGCAGCAGTGATAAAATTTATATTGATGATGAATTGCTCAAAGTAAAAAAAACAGCCAGGCAGGATCAGTTCATCATCGCTTTCAACAAGCCTGTTGGTATTACTTCCACAACGGATGAAAAAGACCGCACCAATATCATCCGCTTCATCAATCATCCCAAACGCATCTTTCCTGTTGGACGTTTGGATAAAGATTCAGAAGGATTAATTTTTCTCACCAATAACGGTGATATCGTCAACAAAATTCTGCGTGCAGGCAATGAGCATGAAAAAGAATACATCGTAACTGTTAATCATAAACTCACGCCCGACTTTGCTGCCAAAATGAGCAAAGGTGTCAACATCCTCGGCACAACAACTCTTCCCTGCAAAGTGCGAACACTGAGCGGCAAATCGTTTTCTATCATCCTCAAACAGGGATTAAACCGGCAAATAAGAAGAATGTGTGAAGTGTTTGGTTATGAAGTAATACAACTGCGTCGTATTCGCATCATGAACATTCAACTTGGAAACATTCCTATTGGTAAATGGCGTTACTTAAGTGAGCCGGAGATGAATGAGCTGATGAGGATGATTGAGCACTCAAAGAATGAGCAGGACTAATTTTCAAAACAAGACCTCAACATTGCTGTCGGGGTCTTACGATCTTTCTTCTTTTAGTTATTCAAATGTTGAATAGAAATATGGCGTCTTCGCTTCAAACTCCGCACTGCAGGTATCCACCATTTTATATACACGTGTAATACCCCATGCTTTCCGTTTTTCATACAACGCATCTTCACTGGCATCTTCTTTCATAATGCGGCAAATCTGTTCATCACCAAATCCCATGCGTTTGGCTTCACGCAGCAAACTTTCAGGTAAAGATTTCATATCATGCTTTGCCAGTTCTTTTTCCATGTTCACAATATCCTGTATCTGGTAAATAAACCAGCGGTCAATCTTTGTTGCTTCTACTATTGTTTTTACACTCACGCCTGCCATTAATGCGTCTTTAATACGGAAAATGCGGTCCCACTTTGGCACTTTAATATATTCAATGAGCTCTTCAGCATGTTTCAAACTCAAACCATAATAACCAAGACCCACTGCATTGTTCTCCAAGCTTTGACAAGCCTTTTGCACCGCTTCAGTAAAACTTCTTCCAATGGCCATCACCTCACCCACACTTTTCATTTGCAAACCAAGTGTATCATTGGCGCCTTTAAACTTATCAAAATTCCAGCGTGGCATTTTTACAATTACATAATCCAAAGCCGGTTCAAAATAAGCAGAAGTAGTTTGTGTGATCTGATTTTTCAACTCATCAAGTGTATAACCAATGGCCAGCTTGGCTGCAATTTTTGCAATAGGATAACCAGTGGCCTTACTTGCCAATGCACTTGAACGGCTCACACGTGGATTAATTTCAACGGAAATAATTTCTTCCGTTTCAGGGTTCAAGGCAAACTGCACATTACAGCCACCTGCAAAATTTCCTAAAGAACGCATCATCAGTATTGCCATGTTGCGCATGTTTTGGAAAGCAGTATCACTTAATGTCATTGCCGGAGCAACAGTAATGCTGTCACCCGTATGAACACCCATCGGGTCAAAATTTTCAACCGTACAAATAATAACAACGTTATCATTTTTATCTCGCAAAAGTTCCAGTTCAAATTCTTTCCAACCCAGCAATGCTTTTTCTACAAGCACTTCATGCATGGGGCTTGCACTTAACCCTCTTTCCAATGCAGCATCCAGCTCATCTTTGTGCATTACAATACCACCACCGGTTCCACCCAAAGTAAATGATGGACGTATTACCAGCGGAATGCCAATTTGCTGTGCAAATTCTTTCCCTTCAAGTAAGGAATTGGCAACTTTACTTGGCGCTACACCAATGCCGATTTTAATCATCAGTTGGCGAAACTTCTCCCTGTCTTCAGCCGTATCAATAGCTTTTACATCCACACCAATCAAACGGCAATTGTATTTTTCCCACACACCCAGTTCATCGGCTTCCTTGCAAAGATTGAGCGCTGTTTGTCCGCCCATGGTTGGCAGCACCGCATCAATTTCATTTTCTTCAAGTATCTGTTCAATGCTTTCAACTGTTAGCGGCAAAAGATAAACACGGTCGGCCATCATGGGGTCCGTCATAATTGTGGCCGGGTTGCTGTTGATCAAAATCACTTTTATTCCTTCTTCACGCAAACTACGGGCAGCTTGTGAGCCTGAGTAATCAAATTCGCAGGCCTGACCAATGATAATGGGGCCGCTGCCGATGATGAGAACTGACTTTATGGAATTATCTTTTGGCATGTAGGAAATTTGAGCGCAAAAATAGAGGAATGAAGGCAGTTTTTGGGGACGAACTTTTGCAGCTTTTTTCAACGTCTGTTGCCACGCTCGCTTGTACTTTCAGTAATTCTATTGAGCTTTTTGCAGTACGCCGGGTTCAGCGGTGGCAGGTTTCGAAATTCTGCTAAGCAATCCTGCACTTAAATTTTAGTTTCGCTATTCCCAAAAATCAATTCTTAAAACAGTACTTCGTAATCAGTAAGGAAAATATTGCATTTGCAAACAATAGCAAAGATTATTCACCAAATCAATCAACCTTGTGAAACAACACATAAATTTGGACCATTTTTAACCGGCATTTTGAATTGAAGCAATTATTCAGCGCATTATTCTGTCATTTACGTCAGGGTGTTTCATTTACAAACTTTGTTTTGTGCATTTGCATAATTGTCGCTTCTTCGTTTTTGCATTACAGAGGTTACATCAATTTATGGCCGGCACAGGGCTCAACTATGAAAAACGCTGTTTTTCTGTTTTTCCTTTTTTCCTTATACTTTTCTGCAGGGTTGCTTCTAGTATGCTTTAACCGTAATACAGTTGTAAAACTGTCCAACCGTTTTATTTGGATATTTGTACTTGCTCCATTTGTTTTTGCAATAAAAGTTGTATTGCCTTTTGATAAATGGCTGCTACATCAAACCTCACCTGCATACCAATTGGTGTTTCATAACCCGGCTTTATGGTTTGGCGGTTTGTTCTATATCGTTTCAGCGATTATCCTCCTGCATTGGCTTTTTGAAGGCAAGCCCGGATTATACTTTATCAAAAAAACAAAAAGTTTTACCCCTTATTTTGTTCTGTTACTATTCATGCTTCCTTTATTGCTTGCCGCTTCAACAAATCCTTCATTTTATGTGATGTATCCAAGAAGCGGTATTGTTGCAAGTACATTAGATACATCTGCAAAAGCGGCTCATTACTTTGTTTTTGAAAGCAGTTATATACTTGATTTCATAAGTGTTGAATTGTTTTTTCGTGGGTTGTTAATTGCAACGGTGAGTCGTGTATTGGGTGTGCAAGGTATTATACCTGTAGCTTTATTTTATTTTTCCATTCATTTGGGTAAACCCATGCCCGAAGCTATCAGTAGTTTTTTTGGCGGATTAATTCTGGGTGCTGTGAGTTATGAAACTAAAAGTATTTGGGGCGGATGGCTGGTGCATTGCGGCATTGCACTGCTCATGGAATTACTGAGTACAGTTTTGCGTTGATGCATCTTTAACAAACACTACTCGGCATCAATCATTAATTTTACTGCAATAATTTTATATGAAATTTATTTTCACTTTTTTGTTTTTATTGCCTTCGTTGATGCAGGGCTTTTCTCAAACAACAAGAGAAATACGTAAATCCATTGAACTGAAAATGCCTGCTGGCAACGGTGAAAACGGAGGCACGGTTGCAGTGAGTTTAAAAAACAGGAATCTTTACGCAACCATTGTAGGCAACAAAACATACAGCTTAGCTTTTTTTAACGGCGCCGGTGAAATGGCATCGCCACCCGATCTTGCATTGCTGGCTGATGTACGTGGTCTTTGGTACAACCCTGCTTTAAAAACATTTCAGGGTAATTTGTTTGGTACCGGTGGATGGGTAACTTATATAATGGATGATGCCGGTATACCTTATGATGTAAAACCTGCCTTTGCCGGACAGTTACAACCCGGTGCAAACAGTGTAGCCGTTTTTAACCAGCGTGAAAATGCCGTTCATTATTTAAAAGGCAACACAGTTGTTACCTATGATATTGCCAGCGGCAAACAGGTGATTGAAAAAACGTATGCACTCAAAATAAGTTTCACTAAAAAAAATCCGGCACCTGCTGATTATAAAGCGGATACTGCTAAAACAGCAGCCAACTACAATACTACAACTGTTATTTACACAGGCATTACCAATGCAGAATTTGGTTTGCTCAATTTAGCAACAAGGGAAATTGAGCTTTACAGTAAAAACGATGGATTGCTGTATCAGAAACTAAAGCTGCCTGCTGAGGTGCAGCTTAAAGATAAATTCAACTTTGCATTTGCAAACAACACCTATTTTGTTTTTGACCGCATGAAGCGAACATGGGTTGGATACAGATAAACAAAGAGGCTTCAGTTGAAGCCTCTTTGTTTATACACTTACTGCCACGTAAAGTTTGTAAGTGCTACGTAGTGCCTGCCATTATCATTGTTCTTCCATATTTTGTATGCTGATGGGTAGTATTTATTAACCGGTGAAAATTTTGTTGGTACAGGAACCGATTTGTTTACACTTGTACCAGACAAAAGAAATGCTCTTGTAATCATAGGCTCATAAAAATGAACACGCCCGTTTGTAGAACCGTAAATAAACGTATGAGTAAATGGCTGAAATGTTGGTGGCAACTCAGGTGATGCCGGGTTGAGCCAATGCGTACCCATTTGAGGAACAGTAGCACCTTGTATAACATAAGCTGCAGGGAGATAGCCGGGTGCAGGTACAGGCCCGGGTACGGGAGAAATCATCATTTGATCAGCCACTGAAATTTTATAGAAGTGCATATCAAAGTGCGGAACATTATAAATGCCGGCAGGTTCATGTCCCATTGGCTCCCAGTTGATGGTAATATGATCAAATGCAGTAACTGCTTTTGCTTTTTGATGCAAAGACAATACAAATGCGTTGGCCATATGATTGAGGTGATCCTGAGGAAGATTCTGCATGCTCTTTCCTGTAAACTCAATTCCAATAGCCAATGGTTGGTTGTTGCTCCTTGTAATATTAATCCAGGAGCGCAGGTGACCATCTCCCATTTGTACGGCCGGTCCGTAAAATGTATTGTAATCATCAGGCATACGTGATGCTGATAAACCTGTTACATCTAGCGTTAATTCAGGAACAGTGATTGTTTCAAAATCAGAAAGCTGTTCTTTTACCTGTACTGATTCATTTTTTTCTTTGCTGCATGCAAACAGTAGTACCAACAGGCATGTAAACATTGAAAAGCGAAAACTCTTTTTCATGTTAAAAGTTTTAGGGGTTAAAAAATCAAACTGTGGTTCCGGGTAGAAAAATTGTTCAGGGGGTGCAGGTAATAGTGTTTAACAGGATACCATTAAAAATGGCAGAAATGAAAATTAGAACACTTTTTGAGAAAATGCAAGTGTTTTCTTTTTATTTTAGACAAATGCAACACTGTTTATTTTGCGGACACTTGGTTACACTGGTGCATGTACATGGGCACTATCAATGCCCGGTTTGTTTTACCAATGCATTACCCTGTTGTGATGGGGACAATTGTGATACGAATGTGTTGCTGAAAGATGAATTGTCTCCACGCCAAAAGCTCAATAGCGGTAAAAGCGTACAAGAGTGTGACACAACGGACGCTTCATAGCAGCACATCACCCTGTAACAAAATCATTCTCCACTGCTTTTTAAGCTGACAAAAATCCTTCTTTGCATGCCTGTTTTCCCTTAGGTTTGCTGCCTAAATATTTAGCTATATGAAGAAGTTATTTGTATTGATCGCATTTGTTTGTACGATGCTTCGCAGCTATGCTGATGAAGGTATGTGGCTGCCATTACTACTTGGTGAGCAGGTGTATGCCGAGATGCAGAAGAAAGGTTTGAAACTAAGCAAAGAACAGTTGTACAGCATTAACAAAGCATCGCTTAAAGATGCCATCATAATTTTTGGCGGTGGTTGCACAGGAGAAATTGTGAGCAGCCAGGGTTTAATTTTTACCAATCACCACTGCGGTTATGGAGCTATTGCTGCCGCATCGAGTGTTGAAAACAATTACCTGCGTGATGGCTTTTATGCAAAAAGCAACAAAGAAGAAATTAAAACCAACCTGAGTGTTCAATTTCTATTACGTATTGAAGATGTAACAAAAGAAGTAAATGATTCACTCGGCACATTGCTTGGTAAAGCAAGAGCTGATAAGCAAGCCGCTGTGCTTGCAGCCATCAACAAACGCTTAAGCAATGCAGATGAGTTTATTGAATGCAGAATTAGCCCTTTGTTTAAAGGCAATCAATTTCTTGCTTTTGTTTATCAGCGTTATAAAGATGTTCGTTTGGTGGGCACTCCTCCCGAAAGTGTGGGCAAGTTTGGTGGTGATACAGATAATTGGGAATGGCCACGTCACACCGGCGATTTCAGCGTTTTTCGTGTGTATATGAACAAAGATGGTAAAGCTGCCGATTACAATGAAGCGAATGTTCCTTTGAAACCAAAATACTTTTTACCGGTAAGTATTAAAGGAATTAAAGATGGTGATTTTGCAATGACATGGGGCTATCCCGGCAGTACCAACCGTTATGAATCTTCTTTCGGTATAAAGCTTTCTACTGATGTAAATAATCCCACGCTGGTGAAGTTGCGTGATATGCGCTTGAAATACATGTTTGCAGAAATGCAGAAAGATGCAGGTATTAAACTCAAACTTGCCAGTGATTATGCAAGTATTGCCAATTACTGGAAATTTTTTGATGGTGAAACAAAACAGCTTTTAAAGTATGATGTGTTTGGCCAAAAGAAAAAAGCGGAAGAAGATTTTAATAAGTGGGCAAAGGATAAACCGGAGTACGCTGCCATTTTTCCTGAATGGGAAAAAGTATATGCGGCTTGGACGCCTTATGCCAAGCACCGTGTGTATATGAATGAAGGCATTTTTGGATCGCCATTGATTTCTTATGCAGCATCGCTCATACAATTAGAAGCTGCCATGGTAAAAGCCAATGCTACAAAAGAAGATATGAAGAAAGCATTGGATGCAGCAATTGCAGCACGCAAGTCATTCCTTGCTGGGCACGACCGCACCAGTGATCAGAATATTTTGGGAAGTGTGTTAATGATGTATTATTTGGATGTTCCAAAAGAACAGCACCCCATCAGCTTTTTTGAAACTGTAAAAGGCAGTTATGGTGATTTAAAAGATGAAACCAACTGGAAAAAATATGCCGCTTCTGTGTTTAACAACACCATGATTTTAAATGAAGATAAATGGAATGCATTTGTTGCTAATCCTGATGCATTGAAATTACAGGAAGATCCGGCTTTTGTAATTGGTAGTGCGTTCTTTAAAAACTGGAATACGAAATTCCAACCAAGATTTACTGAATTTACGGTTAAGAATAATGATTTGGGACGTTTGTATCTTAAAGGCATCATGGAAATGAATCCTGCCAAAGCAAAGAAAATGTATCCTGATGCTACGTTTACCATGCGTGTGAGTTATGGCAATGTAAAAAGCTATGTACCACGTGATGCGGTGAAGTATGATTTTGTAACCACAAGCAAAGGCCTGCTTGAAAAATACAAAGCAGGCGATTATGAATTTGATCTACCCACAAAACAAATTGAATTGCTGAAGAAGCGTGACTTTGGACAATATGCTGATCCGTTGCGTAAAGATTTGGTGATTGCATTTATCACTACCAATGATATTACAGGTGGTAATAGTGGTTCGCCGGTAATTGATGCCAATGGTAATTTGCTGGGCTTGGCATTTGATGGCAACTATGAAGCGCTCAGTCATAAGCTGGCCTTTGATAAAGATTTGAACCGTACCATTTGCGTGGACATTCGTTATGTGTTGTGGTGTATTGATAAGTTGGGAGGTGCCGGGCATTTGATTAAAGAATTGAAGCTGGTGAGGTGATGATCATGTTCTAAAAAAATTATACTGAAACCCGCTGTATCATTTACAGCGGGTTTCTTATTTTTAATTTATGAAATCTACTTTATTGCCTTTCTTCTTATTTGTTTCTTTTATATGCTCAGCGCAGTCAAAAAAAGAGAATATTGAACAGTTTGAAATTTATTATCGAAAATCAGTTGAGAAATTACGGGAACTGTATGGAATGAGAGGTGTGCAGTTTGTTTGTGACACTTCAGAAATCCGTGGAGGTTTTATGAGGGAAATTGAAGGATTTCTGGAAGAATACATGTCACAAAAAAAGGTATTAGGCGTATTATTTTACAGTCATGAAAAAGATTCACTTCGAATATGGCTTTATGAAAACGGCAATCTGCATTATACTTCACTAAAACAAACGCAGGAGCAGTTAATACAACTTGAATTTGAATTGCGTCATGCCTTGAACGTTACAACTATGGTAACCAAAAGAACAGTTACACTTCGGGGGTCTGAACCGGAACCTGATTTAAAAACTGAGAGGCTTCCAATTGCAAAGGCAATAAAAAATTCTACTGATGTTTTAATTCCCCCTGCCATCAGAGGGCCGCTGCAAAAACTGCAACATCTTTTTATAATACCTGAATTTAATATTTCACAGTTTCCTTTTCATTTGTTGCAGCCGTTTGATAACAAAACATATTTAGTTGATAAACTATCTTATTCTTTTGCTCCTCATCTCTGCAACCTGCAGGTATTTGTGAAAAAAAATGAAATGAAGGTTGGCAATAAAAACCAATTAGAAACAAGGTTTCCGTTGATTATAGGAAACCCCAAGTTCAGCAAATCATCAAAATACAATTTACCTCCTCTGCCTGCTGCCGGAGCTGAAGCAGACAGCATTGCTTCTGTACTCAAAACAAAAGCTTATAAAAATGCACAAGCTTCTGCAGATACAATATTGAAATATGTTAGCAAAACTGATTTTTTATACCTCGCCACGCATGGTTACTTCAGTTTTGAAAAAATCCTGGATGGAAGTTTTCTTGCCTTTACGCCGGATGCAAATCATCCTGAAGGATTGCTCACTGCAAGGGAAATACAAAACACAAAAATGAAAACAGAAATGGCAGTTTTAAGCGCCTGCCAAACTGGTTTTGGGAAAGTAGTGCCGGGTGGTTTTATCGGTTTGGCAAGAGCGTTTTATAAATCAGGCGTTGATTTTACGATTATGAGTTTATGGAGTGTAGATGATGAAAAAACAAAAGAGCTAATGCTATTATACATGGAAGAATTGCAAAAGCCTTCCTATTTTTATCCTGCAAGGCCCCTGCAAAATGCTATTAAGCGGTTTAAAGAAAATAATCCCAACCCTGTTTATTGGGCCCCGTTTGCTGTATTTGGTTTCACTTATTAAAGTATAAAAATGACACAAACAATTTCTTCCGTTGAAATTTATAAACTCTCCATTCCGCTCAAACAGCCTTTTGTGATTTCGCTGGGGCCGCAGTATGATGCAGATAATATTATCGTGGTGATGAAAACCAAGGATGGATTAACCGGCTGGGGTGAATGTAGTCCTTACATGAGTATTAACGGTGAAAGTATGGACACCTGTTTTATTGTGGGGCAATACTTAGCAGCTACATTAAAAGGGAAAGATGCACTGGATATTGAAGGATGCACCAAAGCGATGGATGCGATCATAACAAGAAATGAAAATATCAAGAGTGCATTTGATATGGCACTTTATGATATTGCTGCACAACATGCGCAACTGCCATTATACAAATTTCTCGGTGGCAAAAAGAATAAAGTGATTTCAACTGATATGACCGTAGGACTTGGCTCACCGGAGAAAATGGCGAAAGAGGCAATGGAATATAAACAAGCCGGTTTCCCTTCCATTAAAGTAAAGCTGGGCACAACAACTGAAGAAGATGTAGTAAGAATAAAAGCGATACGAGATGTTATTGGCAATGAACATCCGTTGCGTATTGATGCCAACCAGGGCTGGACAATTGAAACAGCGATTGCTACTTTGAAGGCATTAGGCAATTACAATATTGAACATTGTGAAGAGCCAATAGCCAGATGGAATTTTATGGAGCTTCCGCATGTGCGTAAGAATAGTCCCATAAAAATTATGGCTGATGAAAGCTGTTTTGATCATCATGATGCATCAAATCTTGCACGTATTGATGCGGTAGATTATTTCAACATAAAGCTGGGTAAGAGCGGTGGTATTTTTAATGCGTTGAAAATTATAGAAACAGCTAAAGACAATAACATCAAATTACAGGTGGGATGTTTTATGGAAAGCCGGTTGGCCATTACTGCACTTGTGCATTTTGCATACAGCAGTGATTTGATAGTACATTTTGATTTGGATACGCCATTGTTATTGAAAGAAGATCCTGTGGTGGGTGGTATAGTGTTTAAAGAAAATGGAATTGTGGAGATTGATGAAGCGGCAGGGATTGGAGCAAAGATTAAAGAAGCGTATCTGGAGAAATGTGAAAAGGTGGTGATATGATTTGCCACCGCAGAGAAAAGGAGAAAAAGAGCTAAACGCAGAGTATTTGTATTTCCTCTGCGAAATTCTTTGCGATCTTCGTTCTCTGCGGTAAAAATTCACTTCAACTTATCCAGTAGGGCCTGCACATCTTCAAGTGCATTGGAGCGAACAAGAATCACTCCTTCCCTGTCAATTAAAATAAAAGTGGGAAATTCTGTAATCACCAATACATCCACTACTGCTGCGCCATTGGTTTGTCGGTACTGCAGCAACTGCGGCCAGTTGAGTTTGTATCTGTTGCTCAACTCCTTTGCCTGCGGTATATCTTTTTTATACTCGTATGGAAAACCATAAGTAACCAATTTACTTTTGTTCTTGGTAACAAACTGCTGTAACTGTGCAAATGTTTTGATTGAAGAATCAGAATTGCTTTTCCAGAAATGAAACAACGTATAAGCAGGTGAGTTAGTAAATTCAATATCCACTACCTTGCCTGTTACCATATCCTGCCCGGATAAGGATAAAAGCTTTGAGCCAACTGTGGGCACATGCCTATCCTGTGCCGATGAAAGCAAGGGAAGCATAAAGAGTAATATGGCCGTTAAGAATTTCATCAATCAAAAATCGTCACTCGTAAATCAATCTCCATCTTTCCATTTCCACAAATGTACACA
Source organism: Chitinophagaceae bacterium (assembly GCA_046301455.1). Taxonomy (GTDB): domain Bacteria; phylum Bacteroidota; class Bacteroidia; order Chitinophagales; family Chitinophagaceae; genus Lacibacter. The sequence goes on from JBKCJY010000285.1 coordinate 12,000, forward strand.
CGCATACGTTCGGTAAGGCCGCCACTTTTCTGCTTTTTTGTACATCTGCTCATACAACTCCTTCTTCGTTTCAAATTTTAGATTGTAAAGTTTGGTCATGGCCTGCTGTATACCCAGATCATCTACCGGAAGCACATCTTCATGCTGTAGGGAAAACATCAAAATCATTTCTACTGTCCACTTACCCACACCTTTTATTTGGGTGAGTTTGGCGATGATGTCCTCATCATTCATTTTATACAACTGTGCATCGGTAAGTTTTTCATCAATAAAAAACCGACAAACGTTGAGCACATAGTTGGTTTTGGCATTGCTCAAGCCAATACTTCGTAAAGTATCAAACGGTGTGTCCAGTATTTGCAGTGCAGAAGGTTCTTTCCTCCCATACAAAGCAAGAAAGCGGTTATAAATAACATCGGCAACTTTGGTACTGAGTTGCTGGCTCATAATGCTGCTGCACAAATGCAAATAAATTTTCTTACGCTTAATTAAAGTATGCGGCTCTTGTGCATCAATTACTTTTTTAAGTTTCTTGTCTTTAGAAAGATGAGGTATGTAATGCATAGCTCAAATTAAAAAATAAAAAAGGAGAAAAGCATTCTACTCCTCTCCTTTAGCAAATTATTATTTATTGATTTACAAACTATAACTCATGCCACCATCTTTTTCATCCTTCAACTGTACACCTATGGCTGTGAGTTCATTTCTTATTTTATCACTGGTAACAAAATCCCTCTTGCTTTTGGCTTCTTTACGCAACTCAATAAGCAATTGCATTACCGCTTTAAATTTATCATCTTCTGCACCTGTTACAGCTTTTAAGCCCAGCACTTCTTCAATATAGAGCTTCATTTGTTGTTTTAACAAAGTAAAGGTTTCGCTGCTCAAAGCATCTGCTGTGATATGCCTGTCTTTAATACCATTGATTACGGGCACCAGCTCAAACATGTTCGCCAATACTTTTGCAGTGTTCAAATCATCATCCATAAATTCACCAAACTCATTCACAAGCCCATTCACTTTTTTATCAAGGTCTGCATCAGTTGCTTCATACTTCTTAGTACCTACCTCGTACTTCTGCATCCACTCATATGCTTCCCACAAACGCTTTAATCCTTTTTCTGCAGCCTGCAGTGCATCATTACTGAAATCAAGCGTGCTTCTGTATTGTGTTTGAAGAATAAAGAACCGCACCGTCATGGGATGAAATGCTTTCTCAAGTAACGGATGATTACCACTGAACAACTCTGTTAACTTGATTACGTTGTTGTAGCTCTTGCCCATCTTCTTTCCGTTAATGGTAATCATGTTATTGTGCATCCAGTAACGAACTGGTGTTGTATGATTGCAGATAGTGCTTTGTGCAATTTCACTCTCATGATGGGGAAACTGCAAATCCATTCCACCACCATGAATATCAAACTGTGCACCAAGATATTTGGTGGCCATAGCCGAGCACTCAATATGCCAGCCCGGAAAACCAATGCCCCATGGACTTTTCCAACGCATGATATGCTCCGGCGCTGCATTTTTCCAGAGAGCAAAATCTGCACGGTCCCTTTTTTCTTCCTGGCCTTCCAACTCTCTTGTTGTTTCCAAAAGATCATCCATTACACGGCCGCTCAGTTTTCCGTAATCATGACTTGCTGCATATTTCTTTACATCAAAATAAACTGAGCCATTTACTTCATACGCATAACCGGCTTTTATGATTTCTTCAATCATTCCAATTTGTTCTACTATATGACCTGTTGCAGTTGGTTCAATGCTTGGTGGAATGGTATTGAACTGTTCCATTGCCCAATGAAACAAGTTGGTGTACTTCTGCACCAATTCCATCGGCTCTAATTTTTCCAATACTGCTTTCTTTGAAATTTTATCTTCGGCTTCTTTTCCTTCTTCTTCAAAATGCCCTGCATCAGTAATATTTCTTACATAGCGAACTTTATAACCAAGATGTGTTAAATAACGGTACAATACATCAAACGTAACATAAGGTCTTGCATGACCAAGATGACTTTCGCCGCTCACTGTGGGCCCGCACACATACATACCCACATGACCGGGTGTGAGGGATTGAAACACTTCTTTCTGACGTGTGAGCGAATTGTAAACTTTTAGCTGAGACATATAATGAGAATTGGAAATGATGAAATGTTGTTGCGCAAAGAAAAGTGTATTGCATTAACAGCAACCACAACAGCAACAACAGTATGTATGAGTAAACTTCTTCATCAAAACAAAGATAATGTTTTGCGTTAAAAAGAAAGAGAAATAATTAAGGCGCCAGCAGTTTAACATTTGGCATCGTCCCTTGTGTCACTCACTTCAGGTTTCAGTTTTTCATGGCATCAATAGTCTGCTTTTTCAAATTACTTTTCCTGTATTAAAAAGCTTGCTGTTACAGGCCTGTGATCACTCTTGGTTTTTTGTATTGTTTTAAAATACACAGGCTTCAATTTTTCATCATGAAAAATATAATCAATACGTAGTGTGGGCGAAAGTTTAAGAAATGTGCGGCCAGTTCCGTAGCCGCCTTCTGTAAATGCATCATCAAGAAGATTATTAATTGTTTGGTATGCATAGGAATTGGGCACATCATTAAAATCACCGCAAAGCACAACAGGGTGTGGACTGCTTACAATTTCTTCTTTAACAGCGTTTATTTGTATGGATCGGACAATGTTTGCAACTTTTATTTTACTTAACAAACTTTTGCTTCCCTTTTTAACTTCTTCTATACCGCTGTTATCAATGGCTTCAATAAAGTCATAATCGGTTTTAGCAAAATGCATGCTTTGCAGATGCACATTAAAAAATCGAATAGTATCGTTTCCAATTTTTATATCAGCCCATATAAATGTGTGATTGTACTCCCGTAGCGGTTGTACTTTTTGCCATTGCAAAATGGGATATTTGCTGAAGAGTGCTATTGAAAATGCATAATAACGTTCTGTACGTTTTCCCGGATGCGTATGTACACCAAACCTGCGGTCGTTACCTGCTACACCATATTGATAGCCCAGCTTCTTTTTTACTTTTTCAAAACTGATATCAGATGTGCTGTCAATAGAAAATACCAGTTCCTGTACAGCAAGCACATCAGCATTTAAGTTTACGGCACTTTTCATCATTGCTGCATCAAGCGTTCCATTATTTTCATAAAAATCAAAGAGGTGCACATTCCAGCTTGCTGTTGTAAAAGAAGATTCCTGATTTGAGCTTTTTTTATTCAAAGCAAATAATGAACGCACAAAAGGCCAGCATAATACGATAGTAATAAGCGGTATCAACGCAAGTTTTCGTTTGGCTATCAACCAAAAAATTAAAAACCCAATTTGAACAACGATAAGAAACGGAAATGCAAGTGCCGTTAAATTCAAAAACCAAAAATGAAGCTGGTTACTATGAGGCAGCATGTAAAGCAACAGCATATACAAACTCACCAGCACATTACATGCAATAATAATTTGTTTGGTAAACTTTCTGATGAAACCACCCATGTACAGCTGTTAATTATTTTTTTCGCTTGCTTTGCGCAGCACTTCTTTTTCCTCACTGGTTAAGGCATCATACCCCTTGCTGCTGATTTTATCCAAAATTTCATCCACCCTTTTTTCATTAACGTTTACCGTTTTTTTAAAAGGCGCATTTCCTTTTGTATTGTAAAATACCTGTTTTTTTACAACAGGCTTTAGTTTGCGTTTTGTGGGGTCAAATAAATTAATAAACCAATTATAGGCATTGTGCATCCAGGCACCGGGGTTGTTACCATTGCGCACTTGTTTTACATAAAAGAATCCAACAAGCGCTCCACCAAGATGTGATAAATGATGCGGAAACCCTTCTGATGCCAGTCCTGCAAAATCAATCAACACATAAATCAATGTAATAACCCAAAGTGGAATGCCGCCGAGTATCATAGGAAACAAACGGTAATCTGGCGCAGTAACAGCTGCCGCCACAGCAATAGCCATTACAGCAGCACCCGGACCTAAAAACCGAAAGTCTTCAACAACAGCAGCAAAGCGTGGAAGTATGTTAGCACTTAGAATAAAAAGAAATGCCCCTGCCAGTGCACCATATATATAAACAGGAACTACATGTTTATTACCGGTTAAATCCTGAAAAATAGAACCAAAAACCCAAAGAAAAATCATATTGCCAATGAGCCCCCACACATGTACTTGTGTAATCATGTGTGTGAGTATCACCCATGGGCGGGTAATGAGCGTGTTGAGTTTTGCAGGTAATTCCACCCATTGCATCACTTGCGTTTCAAAGAGACCAGGTGCACTGTTGCTGAGTACAAAAACAATATCAATAAACTTGAAGATGATGAACACAAGAACATTGATAACAATGAGCATCAGCAATGGATTATTTGCATCGCCCAGCCATGAATTCTTTCTTTGTTGTGATTGCCCGTAAGCCATTTGTTTCTGTATTTATCAATAAAACGTTTTGCGGTTCTTTTTGTTCCAGTAAAGCACTAATAAAAACCCGATGAGTGCGCCACCAAGATGTGCAAAGTGGGCAATATTACCGCCGCTGTTACTAACACCAAGCCATAATTCAATCCCCGCATAAATAATCACAAACCATTTTGCTTTAACTGGGATGAACATATAAATATAAATGAGCGAATTCGGAAAGAGGTATCCAAATGCAGCAAGACAACCAAATACTGCACCTGAAGCTCCAACAGTTGGAGTGCTGATTAATAAATCCGCACCTTCTTTTACTGCATCCCTTCCCTGTTCAATATAATTCACATTTGAAGGATCAAACCGCCATTGATTCATTAAAGTATTCAGACTCTGAACATCCATATTGCGATGAACACCATATTTATTAAAAAAATTAAACATTTTGTCAGGAGAAGGAATCTGCTGAAACAAATTTGCATCAGCTAACAAAGTTCTCGTTTCCAAAAACAACCACCCCAGGTGAAGTGCTGCAGCACCTAATCCGCAGAGAATGTAAAAGATCAAAAACCTTTTTGGACCCCACATATTTTCAAGCATGCTGCCAAACATCCATAGCGCAAACATATTGAACAGAATATGCGTAAAACTCCCATGCATAAATAAATGTGTAATTAATTGATGGGGCCTGAACAGAGATGAGCGTATATTATGTAATGCAAACAGATCTTCAATCAAACTACCATGAGTACCGGATGTTTTTTCAAAGGTTATTTGTGCCAAAAAAACAATTGCGTTAATTATAATCAAATTCTTAATTACAGGTGGAAGCACCTGAAAACCTCCCGGCCGTATTTGCTGATAACTCACTCGTTCTTTTTTTTAATGTTGCGAATTTCGGTATTCAATAGTAATTGGAAGTGAACTTTTTGCTAAACGGTTCTTAATACCAACGCCGCTACATTCTCAATATGATGTGTGTGCGGAAACAAATCAACCGGTTGCAGTTGTTCCACGTTGTATTTTTCATTGAGCAATTGTAAATCCCTTGCCTGTGTAGCCACATTGCAGCTTACATAAACTATTCTTGGTGCTTCAATTTCAAGCAGCTTCTTTACTAATTTTTCATGCATGCCTGCACGTGGCGGATCAGTAATCAATACATCAGGCCGGCCATGTGCGGCAAAAAAATCATCATTGCATATATCAATTACATCACCAGCATAAAAATGAGTATTTCTCAAATGGTTGAGCGCAGCATTTTCTTTTGCGTCTTCAATTGCATCAGCCACTGTTTCTACACCAATAATTTTTTGTGCGCCTTTACTGCAAAAGATTCCAATACTGCCTGTGCCGCAGTACAAATCATACAAAGTTTCTTTGCCTGTGAGTTTTGCAAAATCACGTGTAATACGGTATAATTTTTCTGCCTGCTTTGTATTGGTTTGAAAAAAGGATTTTGGACTTATTTTAAATACAAAGTCCTCAAGCCTTTCAGTAATGAATCCGTTTCCAAAGTAGGTTTGTGGTGTTAAATCATAAATGGTATCGTTCCACTTTGGGTTGATGGTATAAAGCAATGTGGTTATTTCAGGAAATGCGGCAAGCAATGCATCAAACAACAATGTTCGGTTAGCTTCATCATCAAAACCCATCGTGATATTCACCATTACTTCTCCCGTTGTGGAAGTGCGGATGATCATGGTTCGTAACCAACCTGTATGTTCTTTGATGTTGTAAAAACTCAACCCATGCACTTTTGCAAAAGCCCGTACAAAATTGCGTATGGCATTGCTGGGTTCCGGTTGCAGGTAACAGGTTTCAATATCGATGGCTTTATCAAATATTCTGGGAACGTGAAAACCAAGAGCACCGGCCTCCTCCACACCATTAGACTCTGGTTGTTGAGATTGTTTCTCCCTTTCAGCATCACGCTTTAATAATTCTTCCCTTGTTAAATATTTTTTACTGCTGAAGGTAAACTCCAATTTGTTGCGGTAATATTTTACAGTATCTGCACCAACAATGGGCAGCATAGGTGGCAACTCAATACGACCGATTCGCTTTAAGTTTTGCTCAACTTCATTTTGTTTGTATTTGATCTGCTCAGCATAGGGCAACATTTGCCATTTGCATCCACCGCACAAACCAAAGTGCTGGCAAAAAGGCTCAGTTCTTTGCGTTGAATAACTATGAAAGTGTACGGCCCTGCCTTCGGCCCAGTCTTTTTTGCTTTTGCCAAGCTGCACATCCACCACATCGCCGGGCACAGCACCTTCAATAAAAACCACCTTGCCATCTACACGGGCAAGGGAACGACCTTCGGCCGCATAATCTTCAACGGTTACAGATTGCAGTATGCGTATTTGTTTTTTCTTTCTCACGGCGCAAAGGTAACTGAAACCGTTTTGCTGCAATGCCCGTCTTCAATTCGTTAAACGGCATTCATCACTTGTATTTTTGAATTAACTTAGCCCCCGTAATATGAAAATCTCAAGCCTGTTAGTTGTTGCCCTTATCCTTGTTGCAAGAACCTTTGGCCAGGGTTATACCATTGAAATACAGTATAAACCTGTTGCGCAATCCTTTCTTTATCTCGGTTATTATTATGGCGATAAAAAATATGTGCAGGATTCTGCACTAATTACTCCAAATGGGAGGGTTGTTTTTCATGGCGATAAACCACTGGTGGGCGGTTTGTACATTATTGTTGATGAAAAAAAACAAAGATTTTTTGATGTGCTCATTGATAAAGAGCAAAGTTTTGAATTAAAAATTGATACGGTTGATTTTTCCATCTCCAGCATCAAAGGCTCATCAGACAATGGCAACCTTGAAGCTTATAAAAAAGCAACCGCATTTTATTTCAGCAATTATTCCCAATGGCAAAAACAACTGGCAACAGCCAAAACAAAGGGTGACAGTGCTGCTCTTCTGCAAAAGATGAATGCTGCAGCCAGTCAATCACAAATATGGCGGGATAGTTTTACAACTGCTCAACCGCAAACCTATCTTGCACTGTTGTTCAGGTTAATGAAAGAGCCGCAATACCAACTTAAAGGAAAAACAAAACAGGATTCCTTAAACGCATGGTACACTTACAAACAACAATACTGGGCTGATGTGGTTTTGAGTGATGAAAGACTCTTGCGTACGCCCATGTTTGAGCAGCGACTCACCCGTTATTTTGATGAGGTGGTGTTTCGGCATCCTGACAGTTTAAAGAAAGAAGTGGATTATTTTATTTTATACAGCCGCAGTAACAGCACCATGTTCCGTTACTTCATCAATCGATTTACCAATGAATATATGAACCCCAAATACATGGGGCTGGATGTGGTGTTTCTGCACATTTTTGAAAAATATTACCTCACCAACCAGGTAACATGGCTGGAGCCAAAAGATAAAGATCTTGTGTTTAACAGGGCTTATAGTATGATGGGTAATTTGCTGGGTGAACCTGCAGCAGAACTGAACATGCTTGATACACTGGATAAAAAAGTGAACCTGTACAACATCAATGCTCCTTATACGTTGGTAGTGTTTTGGGATCCCGATTGCGGACATTGCCGGGAAACAGTACCGGTAGTAGACAGTTTATACAAAGTTTCCTGGCAACAAACGGGAATGAAGATTGTGGGTGTGCTGGTTGATACTGTGCGAACTGATAAAAGCAAATTGCCCGAAGTAAAAAAGAACTGGATGAAGTATATTGCCGAACATAAATTGGGCAGCTGGAATCATTGGTACCAGGCGTTTGAAGCAAGAGAAGAAGAACGGATAAAAAGTATTCCGGGTTTCAGACAAAACTATGATGTGTACCAAACACCCACCATTTATTTACTGGATAAAGACAAACGAATTATTGCAAAAAAAATATCACCGGAGCAGGTGAATGATTTTTTAAAAACGCAACAAAATAAAACTCGTCCGAAACATCCTTAATTAAAAAATATGAGAAACCTATTAACTGCAGTTTTTCTTTTAGCAATTACATCAGCAACAGCCCAAACCATATTTACTTATGGTACCAACAGTGTAAGTAAAAATGAATTCTGGCGGGCTTACACCAAAAATAATACAGGCGAAGTAAACGAAAAATCAATCCGGGAATACCTGGATCTGTACATCAGGTTTAAGCTGAAGGTACAGGCTGCTAAAGATCAGAAACTGGACACGCTTCCCAATATTACCAGTGATGTTGCCGGCTTTCGTGCTCAGTTAATTGAGCAGTATATGCGGCAAATGAGTGATAATAAAGAATTGATTTCCGAAGCTGTTAAACGTGCAAAAGAAGAACTGGAGCTTGCCCACATTTTTATTGCCTATAATAATGATTCTGCTTCAGCTAAAACACAAATCGACAAAGCCTATAAAGAGTTGCAAAACGGTGCAGATTTTGGAAAAACTGCTCATACGTTTTCCAATAACGATTATGTGAAATACAATAATGGTTATATCGGTTTTATAACTGTGTTTTCATTGCCGTATGAAATGGAAAATGTTGTTTATGGTTTAACCCCCGGCAACTATTCCAAACCCGTTGCAGGTGTAAAAGGATATCACATTTTAAAATTGATTTCGAGAAGAGCCTCCGCAGGCAAAATGAAAGCCGCACAAATTTTAATTGCATTGCCTAAAGATGCGGATCCTGATCAACGAACTGCTGCAAAAAATCTCGTTGATTCAGTTTATTACTGGATAAATCACGGAATGAAGTTTGAAGATGCAGCCCGTATGTACAGTGCAGATAAATTCAGCTATTCAACCGGTGGAGTAATGCCCGAATTTACATTCACCAGTTACGATGCTGCGTTTACAAAAGAAGCATTTGCATTGCAAAAAGATAACGACATCAGCAAACCATTTTTAACATCCATGGGTTGGCATATTGTTCAACGCATCAGCCTCTCTCCACTGCAAACTGATATTAATGACCCTGTAGTGAATGATGAGTGGAATGCAAAAGTGAGTAATGATTCCCGTATCACAATTGCTATTGCAAAAATGAAAGAGCAATTAAAACAAATCTGCGGTTATAAAGCAGTTCCGTATAATGAACAGCAGTTGTGGACCCTTACTGACACCATGCTGAAAGCAAAAGATTATGTTACTTTCTTTAAAGCAAACCGTGCAAAGCCCCTGTTTCAGTTAAAAGCTAAAAGCATCAGCATTGCAGACTGGTTACAATATGCAAAAAGCCAGCGTTCAATTCTAGAGATAAATGGAAAGAAAGACTTTAAAAGCCTGATGAAACAATTTACAGATGAAACAGTGGAGCAGTATTATAAAGACCGGATGGAATTGATGAATGAAGATTTTAAGTTTCAGGTAAAAGAGTTTACAGAAGGCAGTTTGCTGTTTGAAATCATGGAACGAAAAATATGGAGCAAAGCACCGGCCGACAGCATAGGACTTATCAATTATTATAACAGCAATAAGAGCAAATACAAATGGCTACCCAGTGCAGGTGCTATTATTTATAATTGTTCTGATACCGCTGTTGCTGGCGAAGTACTACGTATGATGAAAGACAACCCCACGAAGCGCTGGAAAGAAGTGATGGATTTGATGGGTGGTAAGGCATTGGCTGACAGCGGTCGTTTTGAAAACACACAACTACCCATAAAGAGCTATAACGATATTAAACCTGGAGAATTTACTCCCATTATAACAAATACCAATGATGGTTCTTCCTCTTTCTGTTACATCATTAAAACATTTGTAGGCAATGATCAACGTACTTATGATGAAGCAAAAGGTTTGGTGATTAATGATTACCAGTTACTGCTGGAGGAGCAATGGATTAACCAGCTTAAAAAGAAATACCCGGTCAAGGTTAATGAAACGGTGGTAAAAGGATTGAAATAATAAAAAAGGTGATGGATGGCCATCACCTTTTTTATTAAATTAATTTAGTTCAGCCTTTACAAAACATCCTTCACTACATTATAAATAATCTTGGGGCTGCCCAAAGTATAGTAATGCAATACCGGTACACCAAATTCTTTCAGTTCTTTTGATTGCTGAATAAGCCACTCCGTTCCCACCTTTTTGCAATCATCATCAGTTTTAGCTTTCATCATTTCATTACTTAACTCCGTAGGAATATCTACATGAAACGTTCTGGGTATTACTGATAATTGTTTTTTACTGGTAAGCGGTTTCAATCCCGGAATAATGGGCACTTCAATACCCATGGCACGGCACTCTTTTACGAATGCAAAAAACTTAGAGTTGTCAAAAAACATTTGTGTCATGATGTATTCTGCACCTGCATCCACTTTTTCTTTGAGGCGCTGCATTTCTATTTCCATATTGGGGCATTCAAAATGCTTTTCAGGATAACCTGCCACACCAGCACAAAAATCGGTACGGAAACCATCACGAATATCTTCTTCCAGGTAAATGCCGTGGTTGAGATTGATGGTTTGTTTCAACAGATCAATTGCCAAACGGTTTCCTTCAGGATGCGGCTCGAAATTAGCTTCGTTCTTTGCGGCATCACCACGAAGTACCAATACATTTTGAACGCCAATAAAGTTGAGATCAATCAACGCATCTTCCGTTTCCCGTTTGGAGAAACCGCCACATATAAGATGTGGTACTGCATCAATATTGTAATGGTTTTGTATAGCTGCACAAATACCAACAGTGCCGGGGCGTTTACGCACTTCCACTTTTTCAAACGTACCATCTGTTTTTTTCTTGAACACCTGCTCAGCTCGGTGATAGGTAACATTGATGAAGGAAGGTTTGAATTCCATCAAAGGATCCAGATGATCGTAAATAGAGTTGATTGTTTTGCCTTTAAGTGGCGGAAGGATTTCAAAAGAAACCAACGTGTCTTTTGACTGTGCTATATGTTCTGTTACTTTCATGTTTGTTTAAACGTTTGCTATTAGTTTTGATGATTGCCTCTGAAAACCCACGCTAAATAGATAAGTATAGCGATGAAAGGATTGCGACGCAACGAAGTTTAACCGGAGTTAAAATGCCGGCATCAACCCAATCCTGCAAACTTATAACAGCAAGAGTTGTAAATCAAATGAATGTTCACCCTTCTTTCACATTTTTGCATGTAAAGTTGAGCGGGAATACGGTATTTTCGCATCCAAACAAACAGTTTTGAGTTTAACCATTCATACAAAGAGTTTAGTAAAACGCTATCGCAACCGTACTGTGGCCAACCAGGTGAGTATTGATGTGAAGCAGGGCGAAATTGTGGGATTGCTGGGGCCCAATGGTGCCGGTAAAACAACTACGTTTTATATGGTGGTGGGGTTTATTAAGCCCGATGAAGGTGAAGTGTTTTTGAATGATGAAAACATCACTAAAATGGCCATGTACAAACGTGCACAAATGGGCATTGGTTATTTGCCGCAAGAGGCGAGTGTGTTTAGAAAACTTACTGTTGAAGAAAATATTGCTGCAGTTCTTGAAATGACTAACCTGAGCAAAGATGAACAGGCAGCAAAACTGGAAGACCTGCTTACCGAATTTCGCCTGCATCATGTGCGTAAAAATATGGGCGACAGTTTGAGTGGTGGTGAACGACGCCGAACTGAAATTGCACGGGCACTTGCTGTAGATCCAAAATTTATATTGCTGGATGAACCCTTTGCAGGTGTGGATCCTATTGCAGTGGAAGACATTCAAAGTGTGGTGGCCAAACTCAAATACAAAAACATTGGTATTTTAATTACTGATCATAACGTAACCGAAACATTAAGTATTTGTGACCGTGCTTACTTATTGATTGAAGGCAAAATTTTTCAACACGGCACTGCAGAAGAACTGGCAGATAACGAACAGGTGCGACGTTTGTACCTGGGACGCAATTTTGAACTGAAGCGAAAAGATTACCTGCATACAGAAGCCATCGAAAGCGCAAAGCAGGATGCAGCGGCCTTTGAAGAAGCTGCTGCAAACAGGGAAGCAATTGCTGAAGCTTTAGATACAGCTTCAAACAAAACAGAAACAATCAGTGAAACTGTTGAAGCAAAAGAACAACCGGCTTTACAATCAACACCGGAATTAGTGCAGCAGGCAAAACAACTGGCTCAATTGAGCAGTCATGCTCTGCAACAAACAGAAGCCATGCTTGAAGCACTTGATAATACAGGTGTCTTTAAAATGAGCTTTAAAACAAACATTGAAATTACAGCAGCAGATTTCTTTCAGGCTGTAAAAGATGTGAAAAGAGAGCTGCTTCAATTTGCAACAGCAACAAATCATTTGGAACTTTTAGCTGCAGCCAAAAAAATTCCTGATATGGAGCATAAAACCTATGCACGTATGATTACATTGGCTGATACTGCAGTAGGAATGATGTTTTTGGGTATAGGAATTAAATTGATTTTAAGTATTGTTCACAGTAAAACCAAAAACACATTGGATAACAATGTCCATCAAACCAGAGAAAGCTTGGGCAAGGCCCTGAGCTACCTTAAAGCTTATTCCAACAGCTAATTCTTTTTTGTTTCCTTCACTCTTGCGTGTTAAAGCGGTTTCAGTTATCTTGCCTTCCATCTTCAACATGAAACTACTGAGTCCTGCCATATCAAGATTGGCCCGTTTGCGTATGTGGCGCATTGAAAGCTGGATGCAAAATCCGGTAACTGCACAGCGTGAAGTATTGCAGGATATTGTTACTTCAGCTCAGTACACACAATACGGCCATCAGCACCAATTCTCCAAACTCTTTAGTGTTCGTGATTTTAAAAATACTGTTCCTGTGTGTGAATATGATGATTTAAAACCATGGATCGAACGGATGATGAATGGTGAAGAAAATGTGTTATGGCCCACACCGGTAAACTGGTTTGCCAAAAGCAGCGGCACCACGAGTGATAAAAGCAAGTTTATACCTGTGAGTGAAGAGAGTTTGAAAGAAGGGCATTATAAAGCTGCTAAAGATGTGCTTACACTTTACTACAATAATTTTCCATCAAGCGATTTGCTCACAGGTAAAGGCCTTGTTATTGGCGGCAGTCATAATGTACACCAATTGAATGATGAAATTCAATATGGTGATTTGAGTGCTGTGCTCATGCAAAACGCACCTTTCTGGGCCAACTGGATCAGAACGCCAAGTTTAAATATTGCCTTGATGGATGAGTGGGAAAGTAAAATTGAAAAGCTTGCTGAGAATACAATTAAAGAACCGGTAACATCCATCAGCGGTGTGCCCACTTGGACTTTGGTTTTGTTCAGAAGAATACTTGAGCTCACCGGCAAACAAAGCATAAGTGAAGTGTGGCCGCAAATGGAACTTTATTTGCACGGCGGTGTTTCTTTTGTTCCTTACCGTGAACAATTTGAACAGATTATTGGCAAGCCCATTAACTATCTTGAAATGTACAACGCAAGCGAAGGCTTTTTTGCTGCGCAGGATGAACCGGGAGCTGATGGCATGCTGCTGTTTACAGATCATGGTATTTTTTATGAGTTTATGCCGCTGGAAGAATATGGTAAAAAATTTCCGAACACAGTTGGGCTCAACAAAGTAGAAATAGGCAAAAACTATGCACCGGTGATAAGTACCAATGGTGGATTATGGCGATATATTGTGGGTGATACCATTCAATTTACTTCGCTGGAACCATTCCGTATAAAAGTAAGCGGCAGGTTAAAACATTTCATCAACGCATTTGGAGAAGAGCTGATTGTTGATAATACAGATAAAGCAATTGCCATTGCTTGTGAGCAAACAGGAGCAGTTGTAAATGATTACACAGCAGCCCCTGTATATTTTACACACGACAGTACAGGCGCTCACGAATGGCTGATTGAGTTTGAACATCTGCCCGTGGGTTTAAATGATTTTGTGTATGAGTTGGATACTGCTTTAAAAAATCTCAACAGCGACTATGAAGCTAAACGGCATAAAAACATTGCACTTCGCCTGCCCTTTGTGAAGCCGGTTGCAAAAGGAACATTTAACGCCTGGTTACATAGCAAAGGGAAACTGGGAGGCCAACATAAAATTCCACGTTTGAGTAACGACAGAACGTTTTTGGAAGAAATACAAAGAATAAAACCAAATCAGGATTAATTTCTCAGAATAGCTGCTGCTTTCATGAATTACAGGGTATTTTTGTCTGTATGAGTTTACTATCAGTTTCAGTATTTAAAAAAATTGCAAGGCTAGTGCTGTTGCTGATAGCGGTTGTATGCATTTATGCTATTGTAATTGAGTGGATTTTCCTGCAAAAAAAATCAAAAACGCCCTTTACAACTGAATACTGGAGCCACAGGGGAAACAACAATGAGGGCCTGCCCGAAAATACAATTGCTGCTTTTGAATATGCTTTGAAATTTGGATTAACAGGTATTGAAACAGATGTGTTTTGGGATGATGTCCGACAAACATTTGTCGTTACACATGATGCACCGCAGCCTGGTGTTATATACCCCACACTTAATGAAATTACCGGACGGTTTAAAGATTCTGTTCAATACTGGATTGATTTTAAAAATCTTGATGCAAATAATCAAAAAAAAGCAGCGGCAGTTTTACATGAGCTATCGGAAAAATATAAACTGCAAAATAAATTTTTTGTTGAAAGCAGTAAAGGTGCTTTGCTGAGCGGGTTTCATTCCCCTTCAATAAAAAAACTGTATTGGTTACAATATAACCGCAGCTTTCCGGTGCGTCCCTTGAAACTGCTGTATCTTAAAAGCTTAATTGTATTTGGCAGCTTTGATGGTTATACCTGTGCTTATGGTTTGTATGATGATGATTTTAAAAAACAATTTGACGGCTTGCCACTTTATCTGTTTCATACGCCTGCCCGTGAAATGGGAAAAGAAAAATTCAGAGGCATCAAAGTACAGCTTGCAGATGCTGATTACCTGCAACAGATCAAAAAATGAAAAACCGTATTCTACATATTACATTACTGCTTTTGAGTATAAGTTTATTACTCATGCTTCTATTGCGGATTATTTTTTGGTGGTACAATCACAGGTTTTTCCCATCAATTACTCTCAGAGAAAAACTAAATATTCTTTATACAGGCAGCCGATTTGATTTATCAAGTATTGCCTATTGCCTCATACCTGTAATACTATTGTATGTGTTTCACACATTAACGGCGAAAAAAATATGGCTTTACCTGTCAATACTTGTTACAGAACTGTTTTTCATTTTTGTACTTACATCCAGTTTGTTTGATACAGGCTTTTATAGTTTTAATTTTCAACGCAGCAGTTTAGTTACTTTACAATTTGCAGGAGATAGTTTAAATGTATTTAAATCAGCACCGCTTACATATGCAGGTTTGTTTATTTTGGGCATTCTATTAATTGTACTGTTGCACAGGTTATTAAAAAAAATTACTCAAAAATTTTATGTACAGCAGGCGCTCAGTTTTAAACAGGTTGTTATTACAGTTCCTGTTCTTATTTGTTTAGGAGTTGCATTGCGTGGGTTTAATGCAAGACCCATCTCCCCTCTTTCCGTTTCTCTATATACCAATTCCAATTTTTCAAGTGTAGTAACCAATACATTTCAAACAACACTCTATTCAATACTTAAAGCAAACAACAAAACATTGTTTGATCAAAAAAACTATTTCCCCCTTTCAGAAGCAGCAGGTTGTGTCCCATTCATTCAGCAATACCCATCAAACGGTGAAAAAAAATATAATGTAGTGTTGTTTATACTGGAAAGTTTTTCCCGTGCATATCTTGAAAAAGGAAATACTTACAAAGTGCATACTCCTTTTTTAGATACATTGATGGGCAATAGTTTTTATTGCACTAATGCATATGCAAACGGATCTTTTTCAGTAAGTGGCATACAGGCCATTCTCGGCGGAATTCCTGCTATTTATGATTACAACATTGAAAACTCTCCTTACTATATGAATTTTACGAGAGGTATGCCTGCTGTATTTAAAGAGAGAGGCTATGGCACTTATTTTTATTATGGAGCAGGTAAAGATCATTTTGGTTTGGAAAAATTCAGCCGGCGGTTAGGTATTGATCATTACATTTCAGGAGCTGCATACAACAACAAAGAAGAGCATAACGGCGTGTGGGGCATTAATGATTCAGCTTTTTTTCAATTTACTGTTAAAGAGATGAGTGCACAGCCACAACCATTCTTTACAGCTGTTTACAATTTATCATCACATTATCCATATACAATTCCGCAACAATACCGCAACAGTTTTCCAAAAGGCAATTCGGCTGCTGCACAATCCATCAGCTTTTTTGACCGTGCATTGCAGCGTTTTTTTGAACAGGCAAAAACAAGCAGTTGGTATAACAACAGCATTTTTGTTTTTGTAAGTGATCACTGGAACAAAGAAGACAGAACTGTAAATGCAGAAGGCAGTGGCCGGTACCAAATACCAATGTTCATTTACAAACCGGATGGATCACTAAAACAGCAATTTACAGGTGTAACTGATCAGGTGAGTATATTCCCTACATTAATGCAGCTTACAGGTTATCCCAATAAGTTTACATCGTTTGGAAAAAGTATGCTGGATGCAGATACAGGACGATGGACAGTTGCGCTGAAACAATGGCCATCCCTGCTTTTGTTTACTGATGCAAAAAGTGAACTGTATTTTGATGTAAGTACGAACAAAGTAAACAGCATTGTACCCTTATATCAATCTACTGATACAGCAACCGGCAACACACAATTGCTGCAAAAAGCAAAAAGTTTTGTACAATACTATAACCACCTGTTTACAGCCAATAAGCTGGCTGATACAAGTCATATAATTAAATAATCACTCAGCGCATTTAACTAATAATTTTGCTCAATTCTTTTTTATGACATTTAAAGAAAGACTCAAAGATTTTAAACCCGTTCACTGGATTTACAATTTGCTGCATTACCGTGCACTGGGGCATAACAGGGAAGCCTATAAAAAATATGGTGTTAAAAAAACATTATACAATTCTATTTCAAGCAAAGATTTTCCTGATAAAAGTTCTAAAGCATGGCTCGATCTTGAAGATTCATCAATTGCTGTGCAGCGAAAAACGGGATTCACCAATTTTTCAGAAGAGGTGCAGCAACAATTATTAAACTGGACTCAGAATGGATTTATGCATTTGAAAAATTATTTGCCTGTTGAAAAAGCAGATGAAATAAATGAAGCGGCCAATCAACTCATCATCCAAAAACTTGTACCTGCATCACATGATAACCGAATTACATTGGGCTATAAAAACTCTGCAGTAATAAATGAAGTAATGCATGATGCAGGTTTGCTTAAATTGTTATCATTTGTTTTAGATAAAGAAGTGGTTCCTTTTCAAACACTCAATTTTATAAAAGGCAGCGGCCAGCGTGCACACAGCGACAGTATTCATATGACCACTTATCCATTGGGCTATTTAATTGCTGCATGGATTGCACTTGAAGATATTCATCCCGATAGCGGACCTTTGTTTTATTATCCTGGCAGCCACAAACTTCCATACCTGCTCAATGACGATTTTGAAAACTACAGTACAGCCTTAAAGCTGGGTAATAAACAGTACAGTGATTATGAAGATTTAGTGGAAGAAATTATTTCAAAAACGTCTTACGAAAAGAAAGTTTTTCTTGCCAAAAAAGGCGATGTATTGATATGGCATGCCAATTTAATTCATGGCGGAATGCCGGTAGCAAACCCGGCCCTTACCCGCAAAAGCATGGTGGTGCATTACTATGCAAAAGATGTGGTGAAGTATCATGAAATAACAGAGCGGCCTTCTTTGCTGGAAGAATAAAAGCACTTACTTTGCAGCAATTCCAAATAATTTTTTTATGAAACTACTCGAAGGAAAAGTTGCCATTGTTACCGGTGCAGCAAGAGGTATTGGCGAAGCTGTTGCTATCAAGTTTGCTGAGCATGGTGCAAATGTTGCTTTTACATTTGTAAGCGACAGCAGTAAAGAAAAAGCAGCAGCGCTTGAAAGCAAGCTCACTGGCATGGGCGTAAAAGCAAAAGCTTATCAAAGCAATGCAGGTGATTTTGCTGCCTGCGAAACATTTGTGGCTGATGTGCTTAAAGAATTTGGCACCGTAGATATTTGTGTAAACAATGCCGGTATTTCAAAAGATAATTTGCTGCTGCGTATGACGCCTGAGCAGTTTGAGGAAGTCATTAAAGTAAACCTCAACTCTGTGTTTTATATGACCAAGCAAATCATTAAACCCATGATGAAAGCAAGAAGCGGTTCTATCATCAACATGAGTTCTGTTATTGGTGAAATGGGTAATGCAGGTCAGAGCAGTTACGCAGCAAGCAAAGCAGGTGTAATTGGTTTTACCAAAAGCGTAGCCAAAGAACTGGGCAGCAGAAACATTCGCTGCAATGCCATTGCACCGGGTTTTGTTGAAACAGACATGACCAGTTATTTAAAAGAAGGCGAGGCAGCAGATAAATACAAAGCAGGAATTCCGCTGGGCCGTTTTGCAAGTGCGGAAGATATTGCAAACGTTACCTTATTCCTTGCAAGTGATTTAAGCATTTATGTTACAGGACAAACGATTAGTGCCTGTGGCGGATTGAATATTTAAAAGAATGTACTTCAAATAAAAAGTCCCGCACGTTGCGGGACTTTTTTTATAAATGCCTGTCAATTTCTTTACACAGCGCATTAAAAATATCATCAATACTTCCTTCGCCTTTTACTTCCACAAACTTGTTAAACTGTTTGTAGTAATCAGCAACTACTGAAGTTTTGTTTTTGTATTCAGTAATGCGGGCACGAATTACATCTTCATTGGTATCATCACTCCTGCCGCTGGTGAGGCCACGATTGAGTAAACGTTTCACCAGCTCTTCTTCGGTTACCACCAGTGAAATAAACTCGTTTATTTGTGTGCCTTTCAGTTTTAAAAGTTTATCCAAACCTTCAGCCTGAGCTACAGTTCGTGGAAAGCCATCAAACAAAAAGCCTTTTGCCTGCGGATTATTATCTAATGAAGAGCTGATCATACCAATCACTACTTCATCAGGCACCAATGCACCTTTGTCCATTAATTTTTTTGCTTCAAGCCCCAATGCAGTTTGTGCTGCAATTTCACTGCGCAGCAAATCGCCCGTGCTCAAATGCTTTAAGCCATATTTCGCAATAAGTCGCTCCGATTGTGTACCCTTTCCGCTTCCGGGGGGGCCAAACAAGATTAAATTAAACATAAGCAGTTACTAACCCTTTGTGAACCGTAAATATAATATGCACACCTCAATTATTCACCATCTCAACCAATTTTGATGAGAAATGTTATTGATTGAGCAAAGATTTGTTAAAGAAAGAAGCGATGTCGCTCAAAAGACAGAACAGGCGTTAGCATCTTTCCTACCTTTATCATTGAAAATTACAGTAATTATGAAGCGAATCGTTTTAGTGATAGCCGTACTGCAATTGGGCTTTATAAGCTGTCAATCGCAGTCAACAACTTCTACTACATCAAAAGAAAAAAAAGTTATGAGCGAAGAAAGAAAGAACCCGGTGTTTTCAAAAACAGACACCTCCAAAGTAAACTTGAGCGAAGATGAATGGAAAAAAATTCTTCCTTCAGATGTGTACTACATCGCTCGTCAAAAAGGAACCGAGCGCCCCTGGACGAGCAAGTTTGAAAAATTTGAAGAGGTGGGCACTTATTATTGTGCCGCCTGTGGTAATGCGTTGTTTAAAAGCGATACCAAATTTGAAAGCGGTTGCGGATGGCCCAGCTTTTATCAACCTATCAGCAAAAGTTCAATTATTTACACTCCGGACAACTCACATGGAATGGAACGTACAGAAGTGCAGTGCGAAAGATGCAAAGCGCATCTCGGCCATGTGTTTGAAGATGGCCCGCCACCCACCGGCTTACGTTATTGCATCAACGGTGTAATACTTGATTTTGAAAAAGCAAAAACTGCAGAGAAAAATTATAAGGATAAAAAGAGCGGCGAATAACAGATGTTGTACTGATGAAAGGCGATTCAAAATTGAATCGCCTTTTTTATTTTCTAATGATTTATTTGCTTGTTGCTCACCATCCATCAAATTCTCCTGATTCAACCATGTTTCCCTTTATCTTTAGCGTCCTCAAACAAAAAAAATTATGAACCGTTTATTTGCTATTGTACTAGTGTTAATCAGCAGTGCTGCTGTTGCACAGTCTCCTTCCTGGCTTCGTTATCCATCCATTTCGCCCGATGGTAAAACCATTGTGTTTACCTACAAAGGCGATTTATATAAAGTTGCTTCAACGGGCGGAACTGCTACTCCACTTACTATGCACGAAGCGCATGATTTTATGCCTGTGTGGAGTAATGATGGCAAAACCATTGCCTTTGCCAGCGACCGTTACGGCAACTTTGATGTATTCACCATTTCAGTAAACGGCGGAGAAGCTAAACGCATTACCTATCATTCAGCAGGTGAATATCCTTACTCATTCAGCAATGATAATAAGAACATCATCTTTGGTGGTACCAGAATGGACTTACCCTCGAACCGTCAGTTCCCAACAGGATACATGAGTGAACTTTATACCGTTTCAGTAAACGGCGGAAGGGTAACACAAGTACTTACTACTCCCGCAGAAGATATCCGTTTCAGCAAAGACGGTAATAAATTTCTGTACACTAATAAACCTGCTGGAGAAAATCAATGGCGCAAACACCACACCTCTGCAGTTACAAGAGATATTTCTATTTATGACTCCAAAACAGGAACACATAAACAAATCACTTCGTTTAATGGCGAAGACCGCAATCCTGTTTTTACGACTGATGAAGCTACTTTCTTTTATTTGAGTGAAGAAAGCGGTTCTTTCAATATTCATAAAATGAATATAACCGGTGGCAAATCAGAAAAATTGACTTCTTACAAAAAACATCCGGTACGTTTCCTCAGCAGCAGTAATGATGGTTTGCTTTGCTACAGTTATGATGGCGAGCTTTATACCATGAAAGCCGGCGCCTCTCCTCAAAAAGTAAACATCAGTATTATGACTGATGCACGCAATAACAATGAAAAACTGTTTCGTGTAAACAGCGGCAGCGGCATGAGTGTTTCTTCAAATGGCAAAGAAGTGGCGTTCATTTATCGTGGTGAAGTATTTGTTACAAGTGTTGACGGTAGTATTACCAAACGCATTACCAATACACCGGAGCAGGAAACAAGTGTAAACTTTTCACCGGATGGAAAAAAGATTTTATACTGCAGTGAACGTAATAATAAATGGAGTGTATATGAAAGTACAATTGAACGTAAAGATGAACCTTACTTCTATGCATCCACTTTAATAAAAGAAACACCGGTGATTGAAAATAAAAATCACAATACACAACCTCTGTATTCACCTGATGGAAAAGAAATTGCTTACATCGAAAATTTAAATCAACTCCGCATTTACAATATTGCAAGTAAACAAAGCCGTACTATTTTAACCGGCGATCAGCTTTTTGCTTTTGTTGAAAACGACCAATACTTTCAATGGAGCCCCGACAGTAAATGGCTCTTATTTGATTATGCAGTGCCCGGCAGTGCCGTAGGTGAAGTAGGTTTGGTAAGTGCTGATGGTAAGAAAATTGAAAACCTCACGCTCAGTGGATTTAATGATGGAAATGCTAAATGGATCATGGGTGGTAAAGGCATGATGTGGTTCAGCAACCGTGATGGTTTGCGTGCGGCTGCCATGAGCGGGGGTGCACAAGCAGATGCTTATGCTATGTTTTTTACTCAGGAAGCATTTGATAAATTTAAGCTGAGCAAAGAAGATGCAGCTCTGCAAAAAGAAATTGAGGAGAATAAAGCAAAAGCAGACACATCAAAGAAAAAAACGGTAACAAAAGACTCAGTAGTAATTGACTGGGATGGTTTAACAATGCGTAAAGCAAAACTCACCATTCACTCCAGTAATATGGGTGATGCACTGGTAAGTAAAGATGGTGAAACGCTTTATTACCTTGCGAGATTTGAACGTGGTATGAATTTGTGGACTACGAACCTCCGCACCAGGGAAACAAGAATGCTGGTACCACTTAATGCAGGTTTTGCCAGTATGCAATGGGATAAAGAACAAAAATCTATTTTCCTCAACAGCGATGGAGGGTTTATGAAGATTGACCCCAATAGCGGCAAACAGGACCGCATCAGCATTAATGATGAAATGATGGTTGATGGCTTGAAAGAACGCATGTATATGTTTGACCATGTGTGGCGCAGAACAAAAACTACATTCTACAACAAAACATTTCATGGTATTGACTGGGACAGCTACAAACCTGATTATGAAAAATATTTACCACACATCAGCAACAATCATGAGTTTGCAGAAATGCTGAGTGAACTGCTGGGTGAATTAAACGTAAGTCACAGCGGCGCACGTTATGGAACGTTCAATCCCAATGGCGATGCAACAGCTTCACTTGGTATTTTTTATGATTATGAATTCAAAGGAAACGGTTTAAAGATTCTGGAAGTAATTAAAGATGGTCCGCTTGATAAGGCCGGCATGAACATTAAACCGGGAATGATTATTGAAAGTATTGATGGCGAACTCATCACTCCTGATAAAGATGTAGCACAATATTTAAACCGCAAAGCAGGAAAAAACACATTGCTGGTAGTAGTTGAAGGAACTTCAAAAAGAGAACTCACCATCAAACCCATTTCAATAGGTGAAGAAAACGGATTGCTCTACCGCCGATGGGTAAAACGCAATGCAGATGAAGTAGAGCAAACAAGTAACGGCACACTCGGCTATGTACATATACCCGGCATGAGTGATGGTTCTTTCCGCACTACGTACGAAGAAATTATGGGTAAATATTTTCACAAAAAAGGAATTGTAGTTGATACACGTAATAACGGGGGTGGAGATTTGGTGGCCGATCTTGCTATGTTCCTCAGTGGTAAAAAGTTTATGGATTATGGTAATGATGTGCGCAATAATGGCTTTGAACCCAATTTCCGCTGGACCAAGCCAAGCATCTCCATTGCCAATGAAGGCAATTACAGTGATGGACATTGTTATGCATACATGGTGAAAGAAGTTGGTATTGGCAAACTCATTGGTATGCCTGTGCCCGGCACCTGTTCATTTGCTGCATGGAGTGGATTGATGGATACCGGTATTACATGGGGCGCTCCTACAGTTGGTTGCAGAGATACCAAAGGAAATTACCTGGAGAACGCACAAACAGAGCCTGATATCAAAGTGGTGAACGTATATGAAAAAGTGAGTACAGGTAAAGACCCGCAACTGGAAGCAGCAGTTAAAGAATTAATGAAGTAAAAATTATTGTTCTTATAATCGAAAGGCCGCATCTTCATGCGGTCTTTTTTTTCTTACATTTAATTTATAAAAACTAAAATACATGCTCCTTACTACCACCCCCACTTTCGAAAACAAACCTATTCAACAATACATAGGAATTGTTACTGCCGAAACGATTATCGGTGCCAATATTTTTAAGGACCTCTTTGCAGGTATCCGTGATATTGTAGGCGGCAGAAGCGGCACCTATGAACGGGTGATTGAAGAAGCCCGCCAAAGTGCATTGGCTGAACTTCAGCAAAAAGCACAAAATATGGGAGCTAATGCTATTGTAGGGATTGATCTTGATTTTGAAACCGTGGGCAGCGGCGGCAGTATGCTTATGGTTGTAGCTTCAGGCACAGCAGTGAAAATTTAATTCTTAATGAACATAAAAAAGGCATCCTGTTCAGGATGCCTTTGCTTTTTTAGACTAATTCGTTAATGTATCTCCCACACTTCATTTCCTCTAAGTAATTTATCAAGATCACCTTTCCCTTTTTTAGCAATTACATCTTCAATCTGCAACTTCATTATATCTTCATAGCAGGCACGCTCCGTTTCATAAATTACACCAAACGGCCTTGGCAGATGCCCATCACGTGAAGGATTATCAAACATGCGTACTAAAATTTGTGCTTTGTAAAAATCTTTTTCATCATGCACCCACAAATCATCTTTACTGTGACCCTCATCTAAGTTTACCACAACAGGTTTAAAGCCATCCAGCTTCACACCTTTATTTTGTGAAGCACCAAACACCAACGGCTGACCTTGCTGTAAAAACAATCCTTCCTCTGCTTTGGATGATTTTTCAGTAAACACTTCAAATGCACCATCATTAAAGATGTTGCAGTTCTGATAGATTTCTAAGAATGATGCGCCTTTATGTGCATTGGCACGTGTGAGCATTTCCTGCAAATGTTTGGGGTCACGGTCCATGCTACGTGCTATAAATGTAGCATCTGCACCCATGGCCAATGCCAACGGATTGAACGGATGATCAATACTCCCAAACGGAGTTGACTTTGTTACTTTATGCTCCTCACTCGTTGGTGAATATTGCCCTTTCGTTAAACCATAAATCTGGTTATTGAACAATAAAATATTGACATCAAAATTTCTTCTCAATAAATGAATGGTGTGATTTCCGCCAATGCTCAAACTATCACCATCACCGGTTACAATCCACACACTTAACTCAGGACGTGCAGCTTTTAATCCACTTGCAACAGCTGTAGCTCTTCCGTGAATTGAATGCATACCATACGTATTCATATAATACGGAAAGCGGCTACTGCAGCCAATACCGCTGATGATTACTATATTCTCACGGGGCACACCAATGCCGGGCATTACTTTTTGTACCTGTGCAAGAATGGAATAATCACCGCAGCCAGGGCACCAACGAACTTCTTGATCGGTTGCAAAATCTTTTGCGGTAAGTGGAGGTAGCGGAGTGGATACGTCAGCCATCGTTAATAAATTTTAAGTTATCCAAATTTAAGAAAAGAAATGTTTAATACTCCAATTTCAATGAGCAATGTTTTATCTCTTTAAGCTTTAGTACTCATTAATTCTTCCCAATATTCCGCCGCTCGTCTTGTATGTGGTATTACAATAGTGCCCCCTACGATATTGGCTACAGCAAAAATTTCGTACATCTGTTCAGTTGTTATTCCCTGCTCATGGCATTTGCCGAGATGATACTTGATGCAATCATCACAACGTAATACCATGCTTGCAATAAGCCCAAGCATTTCTTTGGTTTGAGTTGAGAGTGCGCCTTCAGCATACGTATTGGTGTCTAAATTCCAGAGACGTTTGATAACGAGATTGTCTTTGCTCAATATTACCTCATTCATCTTTGTGCGGTAGTCATTAAACTCCTGTATTAAGTTACTCATGATTTTTTTGATAAAGATAAGTGGTGGAAATAAAAAAAGCCATCTCTTGCGAAATGGCTTTTTAAGGATGTTCACCGAAGATTAATAACGGCTGTAGCTTTTGTTGCCGCCACCACCAAAAGAACGGTTCCCTGCGGGGCGCTCTTCACGTGGTTTTGCTTCGTTTACTTTGATAGAGCGGCCTTCAACCATTCCACCATCGAGTTCTTTGATAGCTGTTTTAGCAGCTTCATCATCACTCATTTCAACAAATCCGAATCCACGGCTTTTGCCAGTGAACTTATCGGTAATTACTTTTGCGCTGGTAACAGAACCATAGCTTTCAAAAAATCCTTTTAAGTCATCGTCAGTAACGTTGAAGCTTAAATTAGAAACGTAAATGTTCATTTTGTTTTTGTTTGAACAATTAATAAATGCTGAGAAAATACGAGGCGATAAAGACGACTAACTATTAGCAGGACTTGCGTAGCAGATTAATACGATTCAATAACGATACACGGTATCACTCAAAATAACGGCACAAAGATAAGCTTATCCCGCCACAATATTGTTTTTATTTTTTGGCTGACCGTTATCATACAGTTAACTCGCACTTATTCTTTGTTGACCAAGCTCCGTACTTTATTTTTATCTTTCACTAAACATTCTTTATGAACTGGCATTTACTACCTGTACCTGAAGTATTGCGTCTAACGGGCAGCAATTTTTCCGGCTTAACTGATAAGATTGCTGCTGCAAGACTGGAAGAGTATGGTACTAATGAACTGCAGGAAACCAAAAAGAAATCACCACTCATGATGTTTCTGCGCCAGTTTATGGATGTAATGATACTGGTACTGGTAGCAGCAGCTCTTATTTCAGGTTTAATAGGTGATGTAAAAGATACCATCGTTATCATTGCAATTGTAGTGCTCAACGCCATCATCGGTTTTATACAGGAATACCGTGCAGAAAAAGCAATGGAAAGTTTGAAGAAGATGGCTGCACCTTTTGCCAATGTAATTCGTAATAACACTTTTATTTCTGTTCCCGCCTCGCAATTGGTACCTGGTGATATTGTGTTATTAGAAGCAGGCAATATGGTTCCCGCTGATCTGCGGTTGATTGAAAGCAATTCACTTAAAATTGATGAAGCAAGTCTTACAGGTGAAAGCCACAGCATTGAAAAAATAATTCATGAATTACATGGTGAAGATTTGCCGATAGGCGACCGTGTGAATCTTGCATTTAAAGGAACGTATGTAACATATGGCAGAGGAAAAGCTGTTGTTGTTGCCACAGGTATGAACACTGAGCTGGGGCAAATTGCACGCATGCTGCAGGAAAAAGAAAGCGCTACTCCTTTACAGGTGCGCATGACCGATTTCAGCAAAAAACTTTCTGTATTCATTTTGTTGTTGTGCGGCTTGTTATTTCTTGTGGGCTATCTGCGTGGTGAAGATTGGTTGAAGATGCTACTCACTGCATTGTCACTTGCGGTGGCTGCTATTCCTGAAGCATTGCCAGCTGTTATTACCATTGCATTGGCTTTTGGTGCAAAACGTTTGGTGATGAACAATGCGCTTGCCAGGAGATTACAAGCAGTAGAAACATTAGGGAGTGTAACCTATATCTGTACTGATAAAACAGGAACACTTACACAAAATAAAATGACAGTGATGGAATTGTGGGAACCATCTCATGCATCTACACCCATCAACAACAATAATAATTTGCTCAACGTAATGCTGCTCAACCAGGATGTAAAACAAACTGCTGATGGATTAACAGGTGACCCAACTGAAATTGCACTTTATGAATATGCATTAAAGCAGGGAATAAATGCAGAAGAACTTACAACTCAATTCCCACGTGTATCTGAAATACCATTTGACAGCGACCGTAAATGCATGACTACTCTTCACCCATACAATAATAAATTTCTTATTGTAACAAAAGGAGCTGTTGAATCTGTACTACAACGTTGTGAAGAAGGAACAGATGATGCTGACATAACTGTGCAATCAACCACATTTGCTAAAAAAGGAATGCGGGTGATTGCGTATGGCATACGATGGATAGATGAATTACCAAAAGACTTGAATGCGGAGAGGATTGAAGCAGAGCTTCAATTTACAGGGCTTGCCGCCATGATTGATCCCCCAAGGCCTGAAGTAAAACAGGCTATTGATGAATGTAAAACAGCAGGCATTAAACCTGTAATGATTACGGGCGACCATCCCATAACTGCTGAAGTAATTGCTAGAGAAATCGGCATCCTGCACCATAAAGATGATTTGATTATAACAGGAGTTGAATTAAATAAAATGAGTGATGACGATTTTGCTGATGAAGTGGAACGCATACGTGTGTATGCACGTGTGAGCCCTGAACAAAAATTAGATATTGTAAAAGCGTTGCAAAAGAAAAATCAATTTGTATCTATGACAGGTGATGGCGTAAATGATGCACCTGCTTTGAAGAAAGCAAATATTGGAGTAGCAATGGGTATTACCGGAACAGATGTTTCCAAAGAAGCATCGCATATGATTTTACTTGATGATAATTTTGCCACTATAGTAAAAGCTGTGCGTGAAGGCAGAAGAATTTTTGATAATATTCGCAAGTTTATCAAATACATCATGACGGGTAACAGTGCAGAAATCTGGAGTATTATGCTGGCACCGCTGTTGGGATTGCCCATTCCTTTATTGCCCATTCATATTCTGTGGATTAATTTGGTAACAGATGGTTTTCCTGCACTGGCGCTTGCTGCTGAGCCTGAAGAAAAACAAATTATGCAACGGCCCCCACGCAAACCTGATGAAAGTATTTTTTCTGGTGGTATGGGTTATCATATTCTATGGGTTGGGTTTTTAATTGGTTTGCTAACGCTGGGCACACAGGCGTTTGAAATTTCAACAGGCAACGATCATTGGCAAACAATTGTATTTACTGTGTTGTGTTTTGCACAAATGTGGCACGTGCTGGCAATTAGAAGCGAACGTGAATATTTGTTTACACAGGGCATCTTTACCAATAAACTGTTGCTGGGTGCAGTCTTGTTAACTTTTGTATTACAGTTGTGTACTATCTATGTACCTGTACTCAATACATTCTTTAATACACAACCATTAACATGGGATGAATTGTTGCTGGCGATTGGTATTTCATCCATTGTTTTTATTGCGGTGGAAGTGGAGAAATGGTGGAAGCGGAGACGCAGTTCCATCTGACGTCCTAGTTGGATAGAATAAAAAATTAATTTAATTGCGTTTGCTTCAACCACTCCTTTACTCCCGCAACAATCTTCTCGGCCATTTGCTTTCTGTAATTTGCATTAAGCACATTCGTTTCATCTTCAGGATGACTGATAAATAATGTTTCCACAAGTACATTCGGAAACTCAGTAAACCCATTCAGTATAAAATTGAAATTACCCACATTACCAAACTCACCAAGTCCCATGGCCAGCATTTCTTTTAAAATAAATTGTGTTAAACTGCGGTAGCCGATGTATTTATAATAAGTGCTAACACCTTTAACACGTACTGGATCGCCACTGCTGTTAAGATGAATACTGATTAGCAAATCAGGATTTTTTTCTTTGAAGAACGTATAGCGGTCGTGATTGTCGTACGTGGTATCTTCAGTCCTTGTCATAATTACATTAGCACCTTCGGCTTCTAATGCCTGTTGTAATTCTTTTGCAATGAGCAAGGTCATATCTTTTTCCATAATACCCGTTAGGCCAAAAGCACCTTTGTTGATCCCACCATGACCTGCATCCACACCAATTACCAAATCTTTCAGTAATAAACTTTTGGGTTGGCGTTTTACACGAACAATTAAATTGTTCCCGGCATAATAAATACTGTGGCCCCAATACTGCTGATGGTTCAGTTCAATTTTTATACGCAGCAGTTCGTCTTCCAACTGCTCATAAGTAACATTTTTAATTTCCTTTATTGACTGCATTTGTGTGAGCCAGTTAGTATTAGCAGTAGCACCAAAAACATCTACAACTATTGTGGAAGGATTGATTTGCTGAAAGGATTGATAAGGCAATCGTTCATATAGAATCAATGAAACATAATCATATAAGCTATCACCCCACACCCGCATACTGTTCGTAAGTGAAGCAGGCGTAAAACTTCCGCTATTCATTACATCCACGTGCTGTTCTTCAATATAAGCTGTGCGGTACTTGCTCAGTCGTACACAAAACTTATCACCCACTTTACTTACAGCTTTCAATTTCACTAATGAATCCAAATAACCCATCTTGGTGCCTCCTAATCGGTCTTCACCCAAGCCAACTAATAAATATGGAAGCTTCCCTTTTGTTTGCAGCATTACCGGTTCTTTAATCAAACCAAAACTGTTACGGGATGTTGCTTCAATCAAATCATTTGCAGTAGTTGTAATTACTGCTTTCAATTTCCGGGGATTGCCAATTAGCAAATCATCACCATCTTTTACTACATACTCCGCTTTGTAAATTCCTTTTACTCCTGTTGAATCTTTTACAGGCACTTCTTTTAGCTCAAAACCATTTTCCAGTTTCACAACTGAGCCGGGCACTGTTTTTAAATTCATTTTTAAGATATCGCCTGGTTTCAATAACAAATCCCCTTGCGGTTCAATACGCCAGTATTCAACAGTGTTGGATGTAACTTCTTTTTCTTTTGCAGGAAGCTGATAACTGTAAAAAACAGTTTGTGTGCTTTTAAACCCTTTTGCATCTACAGCGGTAAGTTTGAAACTTGTATCGCCCATTTTTAAATTCAACTGCACAGCAAATGCACCTGTGGGCCAAACTTTAACTTTTGAATCGTTGACCGTGAGTTTACAATCTGGACAAGTAGTACCTGTTAAAAACTGACGGGATACAGTTACTTTATTTTCATTTTTATTGGGACTTACCAGTTTTAAAAAAACCCGTTGTGCTGTAATTGACGTGGCAAATAATAATGCAGCAAGAAAAAATAAAATCTTCATAATGTATAAATAAAAAATCCCCTGCAAATTATGCAAAGGATTTTTCAATTTTAAGTTTAATTCTTTATAACGCATACTTTCCATCATTCCTCATCTTCGCCACAATTCTTCTTCTTGCATCTTTACTGTTAAACGGATCCACTTTGGTAAAACGTTTCAGGCCCAGCAACATCATCTTGTGTTCATCACCACCAGCAAAAGCATTAATGGCATCTTTACCAAATTTGTTGATGTTATCAGCCGCATCATACAAATATGTACGCATCATATCAAGTTCAAATTGTGCGGCTGCTTCGCCTTTTGTTTCAACAATCTTTGCAGCACGCAGCAATGCACTTTCAGCATTAAATGTTTGAATAGCCATGTCAGCTACATTCATCAGTATTTCCTGCTCCTGTTCAATCTTCATCATAAGCTTTTGTACAGCAGCACCTGCCACCAGCATAATTGCTTTTTTGAAATTGGCAATGGCTTTATACTCTTTTGCAAAAGGTGTGTCATTTTCACTTCCAAAATCAGGAATACTCATGAGCTCTTTTTGTACACCCATGGCAGCACCTATAATATCTAATCTTCCTTTCATCGCACGCTTTAATACCATATCAACTGTTAAGAGACGGTTGATTTCATTTGTGCCTTCATAAATACGGTTGATACGACTGTCTCTGTAAGCTCTTGAAACTTCATACTCTGCACTAAATCCATTACCGCCGTGTATCTGCACACCTTCATCCACTGTTAAATCAAGCACTTCACTTCCATCCACTTTCAGCATGGCGCATTCAATAGCGTATTCTTCAGCAGCGCCCAATAATGCTTCGTTAAAAGGTTTGCCGCTGGCAAGCAGCTCCTTTTCTTTTTGCTCAATCCATTGCGCCGAACGATACAAAGCACTTTCGCATACCCATATTCTTGTCGCAATTTCTGCGAGCTTATGTTGTATTGCGCCAAAGTTGATGATGGGTTGTTTAAACTGTTCACGAGTCATTGCATATTGCAACGTTACATTTAAAGTACGTTTGCTTCCGCCCAATGCAGCAGCAGCCAGCTTCAAACGACCAATATTTAAAATATTAAATGCAATTACATGACCTTTCCCTTTTTCTCCCAATAAATTTTCCACAGGCACTTTACAATCCTGGAAATATAATTGCACGGTTGATGAACCTTTAATACCCATCTTATCTTCTTCAGGTCCCTGTGTAAAGCCTTCCATACCACGCTCTACAATAAAGCCTGTGAATTCTTTGCCGTCAATTTTTGCAAACACTGTATATACATCAGCAAAACCACCATTAGTAATCCAGCATTTCTGCCCGTTTAAAATATAATGTTTACCATCAGCACTTAGCACGGCAGTTGTTTTAGCACTTAATGCATCACTGCCGCTATTGGGTTCCGTTAAACCGTATGCACCTTTCCATTCACCGCTTGAGAGCTTGGGAATGTATTTTGCTTTTTGCTCAGGCGTGCCGAAATACAGAATAGGCAGTGTGCCAATACCTGTATGTGCAGCAACTGCTACTGAAAAAGAATGGCCACCGCCCAAGCCTTCATTTACTAAAGTGGCAGTAATAAAATCTTTTCCCAGTCCGCCATATTCTTCAGGCGCTGATGTACCCAGCAATCCCTGCTCACCTGCTTTATCCATCAATGAAACCATAAGGCCTGGTTCCATCTTATCAAGTTTTGCAACAACTGGCAGCACTTCAGCATCTAAAAAAGAAGCACACATGTCTTTGACCATTTGTTGCTCCTCGTTAAAATCTTCGGGAGTAAACGTGTCTTGTGGCAGGCTCGCTTTAATTAACCATTCACCACCTTTCAATGCTTGTGTTTGTGTTGTGGTACTCATAGTGTTTGAGTTTATATTTTATAAATTGAACAGTTATTTCAAATTATCGTAAACGATTTGCAACACTTCTTTAGCTACATCCACTTTATCATTGGTAACACCTACCAATGCTTCATTCAAAGTATCATTCGCCACCTTCATTGTTTTATCATCCAACTCTTTGCCAGCTTCTGTTAAAAACACATGATTAATGCGTCGGTCACTTTTACTTGCTACACGCTTCACCAACTTGAGTTTTTCCAAATTATCTACCAATCTTGTTATGCTGGGTTTATCTCTGAAAGTTGCATTACACAAATCCTGCTGACTCATTCCATCGCTCTTCCACAAATGATAAAGCACACTCCATTGCTCCACAGTTATTTCAATCCCCGCTTGCTTTAAATTCTTTTGCAAACGGCGTGCAATGGCGGTGCTTGCTTTGCCCGTCATGAAACTGTATAACTCGCCTTTTTTAAATTGGTTGTTTGGCATATAGTTGTTTATGCAACTAAGTAAAAGTAGGAATTCTTTTTTATACAACAACAATTTTGTATACAATTTTTTTGTTAAGGCTTGGTAAGAGATACAACTTCTGCATTAACCAAACGAGCGGCTTATCTTTGAAGTTCAATGGGTCGCTTTAACCGCAACGATATTCTTAACCTTCTTTCAAAACTCACCTTTCACCGTGTATTGAACGGCACTAAAGTGTGGAGCAGTTATCAATGGAGCAAACTAACAGGTAAACCCATTCAATGGGGTTATCCCGTTTCTATTTCATTTGAACCCACAACAAGCTGCAATCTCCGCTGCCCCGAGTGTCCCAGTGGATTGCGGGAGTTTACACGCCCCACAGGTATGCTGGAGAAAAGCTTTTTTGAAAAAACCATTGATGATATTCATAAAGAATTACTTTATCTCATTTTTTACTTTCAGGGTGAGCCTTATCTCAATCCTGATTTTTTGAAGATGGTGCGGTATGCCTCGGCCAAAAAAATTTATACAGCCACTTCCACCAACGCCCATTATTTAAATGATGCCAAAGCAAAAGAAACGGTGGAAAGCGGGCTGGACCGTTTAATTATTTCCATTGACGGTACTACGCAGGATGTATATCAGCAATACCGTGTAGGCGGGCAACTCAACAAAGTGCTGGAAGGTGCAAAGAATATTGTGAAGTGGAAGAAAGAATTAAAAAGCAAAACACCATTTGTGGTGTTTCAGTTTTTGGTAGTAAAACCCAATGAACATCAACTGGAAGATGTAAAAAAGCTCGCCAAAGAAATTGGTATAGATGATGTGTGGTTTAAAACCGCACAGGTTTATGATTATGAAAACGACCCCAACCAACTTATTCCTTCCATCAACAAATACAGCCGTTATAAAAAGAACAGCAAAGGCCAAACCATTCCCAAAAATGCCTTACAAAACCATTGCTGGAAATTGTGGCATGCCAATGTCATTACATGGGATGGTTTAGTGGCGCCATGCTGTTTTGATAAAGATGCTATGCACCAACTGGGTAATTTAAAAATGCAAAGCTTTAAAGAAGTGTGGCACAATTATAATTACAAACAGTTCAGAAAAGAACTAATGACCAGCAGAAAAAATATTGATATTTGCGCCAACTGCAGCGAAGGATTAAGTGTTTGGCAGGATTAACAAAAGCTGCTTACATTTATCATTATTTATACTTTTCCATGGCTTCTTTCACAAACAGATTAAGACAGGTAATTCTATTGATTGTGCTAACAGCATTGGGTTTATTACTCATACGTGAGCTGTATATTTTTCTTCCGGGGTTTTTAGGTGCTGTTACATTATACATCCTCAGCCGCAGATGGTATCTCATTCTTACTGAAAAAAAGAAATGGAATATAAATTTAACTGCAACCATTTTTATTTTTTCGTTTCTGCTGTTGGTCGGCTGGCCACTTTATTTTATTATAAATCTCATTACACCTAAGATCAATGAAGTTTTTAGCCATACACAGGAGTTGATGCAGGGTGTCAATGCAGTATCGGCTCAAATAAAAGAGTGGACCGGTCAGGATTTGGTAACAACTGAAAATATTCAGGATCTTCAAAAACGTATTGCAAATTTTCTTCCTGCATTCTTAAACAGCTCTGCCATGATTTTGAGCAACCTCATTATGATGCTATTTATTTATTTTTTTATGCTGACCAATCACGCCAACATGGAAAAATCATTTGACTACTTTTTGCCATTTAAAGAGGACAGTATTGATATACTTGGAAGAGAAACTTTTAATATGGTTCGTGCCAATGCTATTGGCATACCACTTATTTCGTTGATACAGGGAATATTTGCATTGGTTGGTTACTGGATTTTTGGAGTGAATGATTTTGTACTATGGGGTTTTCTTACAGGTGTTTTTGCGTTTTTTCCGATTGTTGGAACTACAATTATCTGGTTACCCATAGTTATCTATTTATTTTCACAAGGTAATAATGGAGCCGGTATTGGTCTGGCCATCTGGAGTTTGCTGGTTACCGGCAATGTTGATTACCTGGCAAGGGTAACACTCATGAAAAAACTGGGTAATGTTCACCCAATGGTAACAGTA
>JBKCJY010000286.1:0-1669 GCA_046301455.1 Chitinophagaceae bacterium
GCATTTAGATATCATTTACCGCTCATTAGATTTGTTTGATAAACTCTATATCGGTATTGGCCGTAATGCCAATAAAGCACCCATGTTTAGTGAAGAGCAGAGGATTCAATGGATAAAAGATATTTTTAAAGATGAAAAAAGGGTAGAGGCAGTTGTATATGATGGATTAACAGTTGAATGCTGTAAAACAGTAAATGCAAAATTCATTCTCCGTGGTATCCGTTATGTAAACGATTTTGAATATGAAAAAGCCATTGCCGATATGAACCGCAGTCTGGATCATGATATTGAAACAATTTTTCTTACCTGTTTGCCTCAATATACTTCCGTTGCATCTACACTGGTACGAGATGTAATCAGGAATGGTGGGGATGCTTCGCCTTTTTTACCAGATGTGGTGAATAATGTTGTAAGAAAAAAGTAAGACTAAGACAATCTAACTCATATTTGCTATAAACATGATCTGGTTTAATAAAAATTTGAATGTACAGGACTTCCATTTTATCAATGATATAACGATGGCTGCCCACATTGGCATTCAGTTTTCTGATGTAGGACCTGATTATATAAAAGCTATTATGCCCGTTGATAACCGCACCAAACAGCCTTACGGTTTACTGCATGGTGGTGCCAGTTGTGTACTAGCAGAAACATTGGGAAGTTTTGCTTCTTCAATGGTAATTGACCCTGATAAATTTATTTGTGTAGGAATAGAAATCAATGCCAATCATATTCGCTCAGCAAAAGAAGGAATTGTTACAGGCACCTGTACACCCATTCACATTGGTGCAAGTACGCATGTATGGGATATTAAAATTCATGATGAACGGGAGAAGTTGATTTGTGTGAGCAGGTTAACAGTGGCGATATTGAAAAAGAATTCATAATAATTCAAGTACATCCTTTATAGATGGAAATATATTGCTGAAATAGGAAGGTAAATCCTTTTTTTTCACCCATTTAATTTCTGCAATATCTTCTTCTGTTTGCGGTTTTAATTCCTGTTTGCCTGTGATTTTCATTTTGTACCAATGACTATCTTTTAAGATATGCTTCCCAAACTCATCATATGTATGATAGGTAATAGTGAGTGCTTCTTTTAATTCAACATTGGTTAATCCTGTTTCTTCCATCACTTCACGAACAGCACATTGTTCAATTGTTTCGCCTTTGTCTAATTTGCCTTTTGGTAAATCCCATTTTCCTCTTCTGAAAATAAGCAGTATTTCTCCTTTTTCATTTTCAACCACACCGCCGGCTGCAGTTACGGATCTGAAATGTTTAAAGAATGATTTCTTCAATTGCTCCAAGTCTTTATTCCAAATTATGCCTGCATGAAAATCTTCTTTCACAATTTCGTGCAGCAATGATTTAATGGCCGGGTTTGAAAGCTCATCAATAAACACTGCATCAGGGTGATGCATCAGCTCGTTAAAAAATGCATCCACTTTGTTACAGAGGTAAACCGGTTTGTCGCCAAAGTAAATTTTGATGTACATAAGTAAATTTTAGTTTTCAGTTTTCAAGCCGCAAATTTGTGCCATGACGAATGAACAGGCAGTTGCCGAGAAATTACTACAAGTTAAGGCCATCCGTTTAAATGTAAAAGAACCATTTACCTGGGCCAGCGGCTGGAAAAGCCCAATCTATTGTGATAACCGTAAGGTTT
>JBKCJY010000287.1:0-4789 GCA_046301455.1 Chitinophagaceae bacterium
CAGCTGAAGTTACATTGTTCTTCGCCGCTTATGCAAATACTTCGTTAGCGGTATACGTTTCTACTTTTTAAAAGTTATTCCCTGCCTGACAATTTGAGCCCTTTATATTTTCGGCGATGATTTCCTCAATAAAATCTGTTGTTATTAATTTTAATTCTGCTTTAATTCTATCAAAGTTTCTTGTGCTTGATTCAAAAAGATGATGTGTGACGCTTTGCCCATATGGAATGGATTCAAAGTTTAAAATCTCTTTTTTGGTAAAAACGATATCTCCGTTATTATTTAAAAAGTGGTAATATAATTCATAACCACGGCCCGGAATACTAAAACGACTATAGTTTTTAACTGTAACATCTCCACTTACGTATCCAAAGCTGATCGATAAGTTGTGATTTTGAACCATTACATTTTCCTGAATATTGTTTTTAATTTGATAAACCAAGGATTTGAATTCATCTTCTTTATCACTGCATGTTTGGGAAATATCTTTGTCGTAATCATTTAGACCAATACAACCGATTTTTTTACAATACTTGTACAGCGGCGTATTGAAAACGGATGCAAGGCCTTTTGAATTTGTTATAAAATACTTTCCATTAATTTCTTTTAGATTAAATAAAATGTTACCCAGTTGCCGTGATGTTCCGATTATTGAGACAGTCTTGTCATCATCAATTGTTGCGTTAGTTATTTTGAAGTCGTTTACTTTCCAATATCTTTTTACTTTTTGAAAGTCGGGGTAATTTTTGTATAAGATTTCATAGTTATCTAAAGGTAAATTTGCTATAAATGATTGTACAATAGCATTGCATTTGGCCATCCTTGATTTGTCTGTTTCACAGGAGTGCAGTCCCACAG
The DNA here is from genome assembly GCA_046301455.1 of Chitinophagaceae bacterium. Taxonomy (GTDB): domain Bacteria; phylum Bacteroidota; class Bacteroidia; order Chitinophagales; family Chitinophagaceae; genus Lacibacter. The sequence continues at coordinate 859 of JBKCJY010000287.1, forward strand.
AAAGAGTTAACAACATGAGAAGTCTTGCAAACTGAAATCGCATAAGTTTTGATTATTTTTTAAAAGTTACCGCTAAGATGAATATTTCTATTATTATACGCTGTGCTAACATAAAAAACATTTTTGAGAATGAATCTATTCGTATTCAACTTTTTGGAGTTGCTTGTTTGATAGCATGTTGTTGTTAGTGCAATACGTTTTACCAATCTATCACCCCAATGCTAAGTGAGCGGGCAGGGACGTTGCGTAACATGAGGGTTTTAACGAGGATATATTTGTATCCGTAATACGCAAGTTCCCGGCTGGCGCTGCAAGGCTATGGAAAGAAAATAATTATGTTTGTTTAGACATTGTGTTAGAAAATAACTTTTATTAAAAAGTATATGAATGTTGTCTTAAACAATACAATAAAGATATTCGTGGGATTATTGTTTGCAGTAATCCTGTTTCATCTTTGCATCATCACCAAACTTGTACCTTATGAGATAGCTTGGGGCGGAAGGCGTACAAACGATACTGAAATGTACGTTTTTGAAACGATTTCAATTTTAATCAATACGTTTTTATCCTGGGTGTTGTTAATGAAAGACAATTTTGTTACTTACAAATTTCCGAACCGGGTAGTACATGTGATTTTGTGGATTTTCTTTGCCCTTTTTATTTTGAATACAATCGGAAATATTTTTGCAAAGACTCTTTTTGAGAAACAGTTCGCCTTCCTCACAGGTTTTTTTTCTATATTATTATTGATTATTTTAAAACGAAACACAAAATGAACATGATGAAAATTGTTTCTCAGCAACGTCTCCTCCCGGGCTAAAATGATTATACTGCAAAATGTATTTATTCAAGCATCATTGTAATCCTTCAATAGTTGATTAAAAAAGGGATTGTCGCTGCATTTAATTATGTAGCTTATGTAGCTCCCGCTGTGGTTTGTGTCTACACAAACCAAGGCGTGGCAGAAGATGAATCAGTAATTGGTTTGATTGAGTGAGACGGGCCGGCAACAGCCTTACCCCTCTATTGTAAGCTGTAATACTGTTACGGCCGGTAGTTTATTGGACGGTATCATCCGGTTTTGCAGCAGCAGGCAAGATTGGTTTCGTTTCTGTTTGCAGTTGTTCATAACGGTTATGAATCCATAAAAGAAGCACACCAAACAATACAGCCACTACGATTAAGATCACATTCAGAATACCCTCTGCTGCAAATGACAACTTGATGAGTATTGTTGAAATGATAAACCCCGAGTTTCTGATGATCTTATAAAACGCATCTGTATGGAAAAAGGAGAAGAGTAATCAGAATACATCCACCAGGATCAATACTGTAAAAAAGTCATCAAAAAAAATCTGGTTTACATTCTTGATGGTACTCAACAAACGATCAATCGAAAACAGGTTTGCAGAGAGCCAGTGCCAGAAGCTGTAGGCTGCCAGTGCCAGAAATACAACTAATAAGAGGGCAGCTACCTTATTTTTAAGTTTGATAAACCGTGAAAGCTGTTGCAGATGCGTATGCGAATGCTGTTGTGTGCGTACCTGTTGCCTGTTGAGTTTGTAAAACAGGAAAATGAGAAAAAAGAGCAGTAATGTTGCCACGAGGTCAACAGTAAACTGAAGGTCATATTTTACTGATATCCATTTTTCAGTGAACTCCAGCTGTGCCAGGTCTTTGAACAATCTTCTGATAATGATTAATGTAATAATTTCATACTGTTTGCCAATGTAAATGGTTGTTGATTTGGGCAAATAGTATATTAACAGGTATACTTCATAAGCAATGATGAATGAAAATGGTGTGTAAATGGCGGCAATGGGATTGTGGAGCAACCCGTTTCCTGTTCCTACCTGTAAAACATCCAAATGCACCAATGCTATGAGCAGCAGATGTAATACAAAGCCAAGAATAGCCATATAGATGATAAAGCTTTCGATTCTCTTCCTGGCAGCATCAGTCAATAACAGCAATAACCATTTATTTACAGGAGGCATTATTGGCTTAACAACGTTCTTAAAGAAAGGTTCGCATTATTACCCCTGTTCTGCCGTTGATGATGAAAAAAATACAAGAAATTCCGCCCTCTTTGGTGTTATCACCAACAAGGGATTTAAAAATTATAATATACCCGATGACCTGAGCTTTTTCATACCAGAAAAGTATCATAAGTATTTCGGTTGGTGGAGAAGGGAACCGATAATATATTTATGTATTTTAAAATTATACTATGAAATCAATAAAGCACTTTTTATCATTTATTTGTTTGATTACTTTGTTTTCGTTTAATGAACAAAAAAAATCCAGCGAATGTGAAATTGAAGCCTTTTATAAAGGCAGTTCGCCATCGAATGGCAGTCTTGTTTTAACTTCTAAAGGAGAGGTAGAAGGTGTGGAAATGATTTTAACCCCAATTGAGCTTGAGATCGGCAAATATGTTGTTAACGTAACAAAAAAATCATCCAACCTTTATAAGATTGATAATAAGAATGTTTATATACGAACTAAATACTGTTTCGAATACGCATATAGTAAGGAAGTAATACTTCGTGTTGAAAGCACATATGGTTTTACTAAAGGAAAAATATTGTTTTAATTAATTTTTACTCTTTTGTTGCCCTTGCTGGTGTTATTACCAACAAGGGTTTTCAGAATTAAAAAGCATCACGCATCGTACCAACTTTACAGCAAGGCTATGAAGATGGAAGCGTTGTACTTTTTTTCTTCGTTCTCTTTGAGCTCACAATAAACAATGCAAACCCACTAATTACTGTTACCAAACCAAATATTGAAAATGCCCTCAGCAACCAGTTGCCAATATGATCCCTGCTTTCATAATCCATTGTGTGCAGCATCCACAGAAAATCAAATATTCTCCATTTATTATTTCTGAATTTTTGAACGGTTCCCAGTTCGCTTGCTATATACACAGTGGTTTTTGATGGATGCTCAAAAGTAACAGCATAGGCCGGTAAAGGATTTTCCCGGTATTCATGATGACCATTTGTTCCTGTAAGGTATTCAACAGATGTTACTTTTGGCTCACCGTTAAACCGCATTTTGGCAACGGCAATGGCTTCTTCTTTTGTTAATGGCCCACGAAGCGCACCTGTTGCTGCATTGGCAAGATGGTTCATGGTATGCATATCCTGTTCATGATTGGTTTCATTGTGAATAGCACTGATACAACGCACCTGGTAAAAGGGCTTGCCCAATATTTCAATGAGTTGAATGGATACTACAGAATCAATCTTATGAACACTTTTAATTTGATCCAGAATTGCGGTAGGACTAACAAGCACAATATCTGATGAAAGCAATGGAGCATTTCTTTTTTGAAAATCGCCATGTACTTCATCCATATTGCTCCAACTGAAATACAATCCGCCAATGGTCCATAACAGGAATTGGATACCCAATAGTACACCCAGCCAGCGGTGTGATTTACGTATGTAATAATGTTTGCTTTTTGTCATTGTTTTATTTTAATTCAAAAGAAAATGCTACGCTCAGTTTTTCCCATGCCACAGCAATCATGCCGGTACGATCCTGTTTCACCTCAACAAAATACTGCAACCGTTCAGTATGTTCAACTTTCATTGGTTTTACTTTCACCCGTACGATATCTTCTTTTTCATCGTACTCTGTAGCCAGGTGCTGTTTCCAGTTTTTATTGATGATGAGCGTCCATTCTTCTTTACCGGAATTGTAAAGAAAGCATATTTGTGCCCTAGTTGGTGTTATCACCAACAAGGAATTTCATTTTATACTATATGTTCAAAAGCTACCAACAAACCAACCAAAGTTTACTGTACATTCACTCTTTGAATCATCACTCCATAAACACAATAACATGTCTCAACAGAATTTCGCCAATCACGCACGCATGGTACCAGGTTATCATTATGTGGCTTTTGCTTTATGGGCGGCC
>JBKCJY010000288.1:0-7903 GCA_046301455.1 Chitinophagaceae bacterium
TGTAAAATATCATGAGTTTTTTGATGCTGAAGGAAGAATGCTTTTGGCTGATATCGGCCATTGGGAAAGTGAACAATTCACAATTGAGCTAATCCATGATTTCCTGAAGGAGAAATTCCCTACCTTTGCCGTCCTTAAAACAGGGGTGAAAACGAATCCTGTGGAGTATTTTTAGGAAATGGTGGGGTGTGAATAGGCGATGATAATTGGGTGCTGAAAGTTTAGAGGCGTTAAGGTGAATAATGTTAATAACTTAGAAGAGTGCGAATCATTCACCGGATGAATCTAAGGCAACAACAGCGAAATAGTAGCAATAAGCTGACACAAAAAAAATAACAACAACAATATGGCTGCAACAAAAGAGTATTCAGTTGAAGAAAAATTGAAAGCCCTGGTTCATCTTCAAAAGATCGAAAGCAAGCTGGATGAAATTCAAATTCTGAAAGGTGAATTACCCATGGAGGTAAAAGATCTTGAAGATGAAATTGAAGGATTAAATGCACGTAAAAACCGTATTGAAGAAGAAATTAACGGTATCCAGGAATTTATTGAAGGCCGTAAAGAAGCAATTAAGGAAGCACAGGCTTTACTTAAAAAATATGAGAAGCAAAGTGAGAATGTAAAGAATAACCGTGAGTTTGAAGCCATCAATAAAGAAATTGAAATGCAGGGACTTGAAATTAAACTGGCTGAAAAACATATAAAAGATGCAACTGAAGAGCATGCTGAAAAGAGCGAATTGCTTGAGCGTGCAAAGAAAAATATAGGTACCAAAGAGAAGAATTTAGAACATAAGAAAGCTGAGCTGGATAAAATCATTGCTGAAAACGAGAAAGAAGAAACACATTTCCGCAATGACGTGGTAAAAGCAAGAGAATCTGTTGAAGAACGTTTACTCAACAGTTTTGAAAGAATTCGTAAAAGCTACCGCAATGGTTTGGCTGTAGTTCCAATTGACAGAGATAGCTGTGGTGGTTGTTTTAATACCATCCCTCCTCAACGTCAGAGTGAAATTCGCCAGCACAAGAAAATTATCGTGTGCGAAAACTGCGGACGTATTTTAGTGGATACAGATTTGAATGATTCTGTGACGATTTAAATTTGAGCAAGATAATTTGTAAAGACGTATCGGGAGATGCGTCTTTTTTATTGCCACAATAATGTTTTTGCAATGGAAAGACGGCGTATATGGATGGAGGACAATAAGCGGGAAGGAAAGCTTAGGCAGAAAACTTTATATGTTTTTTCTTTGTGTCTTCATGTCTTTGTGGGTTTATTAATCCTGTTTTGCTTTAGTTTTGAGTACTGATGCTAAAAGAAGTTTCCATACAAAACTTTGCAATTATTGATGAATTGAAAGTGGTGTTTCAACCTGAACTCAATATTATTACAGGTGAAACAGGTGCTGGAAAATCTATTTTATTGGGTGCTTTGGGTTTGGTGCTGGGAGAACGTGCTGATACCAGCGTGTTGCTCAATAAAGAAAAGAAATGTGTGATTGAAGTAATGTTTGATGCGGCTGATGAAACAGCTAAAGAATGGCTTGAGGAAGAAGATATGGATGTGAGTGAAGAAATTGTATTGCGTCGTGAAATCAACAGCAATGGAAAATCAAGAGCTTTTATTAATGATACGCCCGTTAACCTAAACCAATTAAAGCATCTTACTTCATTACTTGTAGATCTGCATCAGCAGTTTGATACGCTTGAACTGGGCGAAGCTTATTTTCAACGTGAAGTGCTGGATGCAATGGCTGGTTGCAGTAAAGAAACTGCTTTGTATAATCAGTTGTATATTCAGTTCAGCAAAGAGCAAAAAGAATTGCATTTGCTCATAGAACAACAACAGCAGGCGCAAAAAGAAAAAGATTATCATCAGTTCTTACTGGAAGAGCTGCAGCAGGCATCATTTAAAGAAAATGAGTTGGAACAAATTGAACAGGAATTAAAACTGCTGAGCAATGCAGGTGCTGTTTCTTCTACACTCAATGAAGCGGTGTATTTGCTGAAAGATGGCGATACGCCGGTAGTACAGCAATTAAAAATATTGTTACAGCGATTGCAGCAATACAAAGAATTGAATAAAGATTTAAGCTCAGTCGTTGAACGATTACAAAGTACACAAATTGAATTAAATGATATTGCAGCAGAACTTGACCATTTGCAAAACACAATTGCTGTGGATGAAGAGCGTATGCAGCAAATTAATGAGCGGATAGAAGTTGGTTACAAACTGCAAAAGAAACATGGTGTAAACAGCACCAAAGAATTACTTGAAATTCAGCAACATTTGGAAAATAAGTTGCAGGCGGTTTTGAATCTGGAAGAGGAAATTGCAGCAAAAGAAAAACATTCCACTGCACTTCAAATTCAATTGCAGAAACAAGCAGATAGCTTATCAGCGAAAAGAACAAAACAGGCAAATCCATTTGCTGAAAAAGTAAATATACTGCTGGCTAAAGTGGGGATGCCCAATGCACAGTTGAAAGTAGAAGTACAATTAACTGCACTCAATGCTTATGGCTGTAACGATATTTCATTTTTGTTTGATGCCAATAAAAGCAATCGTTTTGAACCTATCAGCAAAGTAGCAAGTGGTGGTGAGTTGAGCCGATTGATGCTTTGTATTAAATCACTTGTGGCAAAGCAAATGGCCTTGCCTACCATGTTATTTGATGAAATTGATACGGGTATTAGTGGTGAGGCGGCAAGGCAGGTAGGAATATTACTCAAAGAACTTTCACAACAACATCAAGTCATTACTATTACACATTTACCTCAGATTGCCGCCAAAGCATCGGCACATTTTTATGTGTACAAGCATGAAGAAAAGAAAAGCATCAGCACCAAAATCCGTTTGCTCAATAAAAACGAACAGATAGAAGCGATTGCACGGATGCTCAGCGGTGAGCAGGTAACGGATTCATCTTTGAAAACAGCGGAAGAGTTGGTGATGAATTAAAACGAACTACATAAAAAAAGAAAACGGTCATCAATTATGATGACCGTTTTTTGTCGGGAGGACAGGATTCGAACCTGCGACCCCCTGGTCCCAAACCAGGTATTCTACCGGGCTGAACTACCTCCCGAACTATCTGCTGCTAATACAGATATGAATTCAGATTTCAATGATGAAAAAAGTGCGGTGAGGGAGGGATTCGAACCCTCGGTACAGAGTTACCCGTACGGCAGTTTAGCAAACTACTGATTTCAGCCACTCATCCACCTCACCTACTTTAACTGAATTCCTCTTTTACAAGAGGGCTGCAAAAATAGCCATCGGATACTAAAGTGCCAAAACAAAAATCCCGAACTCTAAAAGAATCCGGGATTAATATTATATAAAATTTGTTTCTTGATCTTTGGTTCTTCTTTTTCTACATAGCAGCCAGTTGTACCTTTTGCTGCAACTCCATCACACTTTCTTTAAATAAGCTGTCAGTGTCCATCAAATCTTTTACGGTTTGGCAGGAATGAATCACCGTTGTATGATCTCTGCCGCCAAAATGTTCACCAATTGTTTTGAGTGAATTCTTAGTAAATGTCTTGGCCAGATACATGGTGATTTGACGTGCCTGAACAATTTCACGCTTGCGGGTTTTTTGGAGGAGCTTATCATAACTCACATCAAAATATTCACACACCATCTTCTGAATAGCGTCAATTGTAATTTCTTTGCTGGATGTTTTAACGAAGTTCTTCAAAACTTTTTTAGCTAAATCAAGGTCAATTTCCTTTTTATTGAGCGAAGATTGTGCCAAGAGAGAAATAAGAGCGCCTTCCAGTTCACGAATATTGGTGCTGATGTTGTAAGCAATGTACTTTACCACATCTTTATGCATTTCCAAACCATCATTCTTCATTTTCTTTTCCAGGATTTCAATACGGGTATCATAATCCGGAACCTGCAAATCGGCACTTAAACCCCAACGGAAACGGCTAAGCAAACGCTCCTGTACGCCTTCAAGGTCTTTTGGCGGTTTATCAGAAGTTAAGATTAACTGTTTGCCGCTTTGATGTAAATGGTTGAAAATAGCAAAGAATGCATCCTGGCTTTTTTCAGCACGATTGAAGAACTGCACATCATCAATTATCAATACATCAATTAACTGATAAAAATGAATAAAGTCGTTAATGGCATTATTACGGCTGTGATCAACAAACTGGTTGATAAACTTTTCACTGCTCACATATAACACCACTTTATTGGGATGCTGACGTTTTACTTCATTGCCCACTGCCTGTGCCAAATGTGTTTTTCCCAAACCTACACCACCATATATTACTAATGGATTGAAAGAAGTTGCACCTGGCTTATCAGCAACTGTTTTACCGGCACGGCGGGCTACACGATTACAATCACCCTCTACAAAACTGTCAAATGTATAATTGGGATTAAGTTGCGGATCAATCTGAACTTTCTTTAAACCCGGAATCACAAACGGATTCTTAACGGGGTTGCTTATGACAAGGGGAAAGTCCATTTCGTTGTTTGTGTATGTTTTATACCCATGACCCGGAACATCCATTGTAATGGGTGAATTATTACTGTTACCACTGTCCATCATTATACGGTACTCTAAATTGGCTTCTTTGCCAAGCTCCCGTTTTAATGTTTTGGCAAGCAGTGTAACATAATGCTCTTCAAGGTACTCAAAAAAGAATTGACTTGGAACCTGTATTGTAAGAATTTTTCCTTTTAGCTCTACAGGGTGAATGGGTTCAAACCATGTTTTAAAATGTTGCCACTCTACGATATCTTTTATGATAGCTAAACAATTTTTCCATACTTGATCAGCCGACTTCGTCATTTTTCCTAAAGCAATTTATGGTTGAGTTAATTTTTTTTCGTCTGTTTGGGTCTCTAATTCTTTAATAACTCAATAGTTACAAAAGAATAGGGGGGAAGGCGAATATCAACACTTTTCGTGGAAAAAAAAATTTTTTATTCACTTGATTTTTTCCCTATTGTTTCAATATGTGCTTTTGCATAGTTTTTCTTTTTACCAGGCAAAAATTCATAGTCCAATCTTCCTAAGTTTATACCGCCCCAACCCACCTGGTTTATTAATACGTCGTCGCCATTCTTATTCTTAACACATAAAGGCTCATTCATAAATGTATGTGTATGCCCACCTATGATCAAATCCACGCCCACACTCTCTTTAGCTAAATTTATATCACAAATTTTTCGTGGATTTTCTTTGTATTGATAACCCAAATGGCTCAAACAAATGACCATATCACAATCTTTTTGTTTTCGCAACAAATCTGTTGTTTCATTTAAACGCTCTACAGGATTGAGATATTTAGTGCCGCCTGATAAATTATCAGGAACCAAACCATTCATTTCAATGCCAACACCTGTTATTCCGATTTTGAGCTTCCCTTTTTGATAAACTTTATAAGGCAGTGATTTGCCTTCCATAGCTGTCCCCGTAAAATCATAATTGCAAAGCAGTATGGGGAATTGTGCATGGTTTAATTGTGTTGCAAAGTTTTCCAGTCCTGCATCAAAATCATGATTACCCATTGTTGCGGCATCATAACCCATCCTTGTCATAGCTTTTATTTCGGGCTCACCTTTATATAGATTAAAATATGGTGTGCCTTGAAAAATATCTCCTGCATCTAAGAGCAAAACCTGTTCCTCTTTTGCCCTGATGTCGTTTATGAGTTGAGCTCTTGCTGCTACTCCACCCAAACCCTGGTTGCGACCGCCGTCCATAGGAAAAGGTTCCAACCTGCTGTGCACATCATTGGTATGAAGAATTACCAAACGTTTTGGTGCTGCTTCAGCTTGGGCCAATGCCCAATCGCTGCTGAGCAATGCACCTGCTGTAAATGCCGATTGTTTAATAAAACTTCTTCTATTCAACATTTGTTACACGTTTTTGCAATTGCACATTAATTGTTTTGTTTGTTTTCACATAGTCAATTAATGCATCTCGCAAGAGATAGCCATTATTGATTTGCGGTAACCCTTTGAGCATTGCTGCATCATCACCTCCATTAGCAGTATAATCGCCAACTGCAATTTTATACTCTTTGTTTACATCAAGCGGCTCGCCATTTATCAATACATTAATTGCTTTTTTATTTTTGATTTGCATTGTCATACCGGCAACAGGCCACCCGCCACGGCTGCTTATGTGATCTAAAAATTGCTGCAATACATCACCTTTTATTTTCACCAGCAATAAAATATTATCAAAAGGGAAAAGTTCATAAATCTTTCCATTTGTAATAATGCCGGCTTTTATTGATGGTAACCGTATGCCGCCAAAATTCATAAATGCAGCATCGGGTCTAACTCCATATTTTTTTTGTGCCATGGTATACATAGCATCGGCCATAAAATTTCCTAAGGTGCATTCGGGTTGATTTTTTTCAATATCAGTTTCAAGCTGTCCGAGTACTTCTGTCATGCTGCTATTCATACTTTCACGATAGTGCTTTAACAATTTTTGTACTGAAGAATCAGTACGCATGTTCATTACTTTATATTCTTTGTAATTAACTGCTGTTGCCTGGTATACAGGATTGCAGCTTGTAAATGCAAGCAGACACAGAAAATGGAATTGGAAAATCCGATGCTTCAATGTATTGTTTTTGGCAAAATGGAAGTTAGGTTTTTTAATGTCATAAAAAGTTGACCTGAAAATATTTTTTTTCAATAAGTAAAAAGGAAATTCTTAATGAACTTGAATTAAAAATTTACTCCCAAAATGCAGGGACTTAAAGTTTTACTTTAACTCGGTTTTTAAATAATGTGCAGTATAACTACTTTTATGAGTAAGCATTTCTTCCGGCGTCCCTTCAAATAAAATTTCTCCGCCACCATCGCCACCTTCAGGCCCAAGATCTATAATATGATCTGCTACTTTGATTACATCCATGTTATGTTCAATCACCAAAACCGTATTGCCTCTGTCAACTAATTTATTTATCACATCCAGCAAATGCTGAATATCCTGGAAATGCAAACCTGTTGTAGGTTCATCCAAGATGTAAAATGTTTTACCTGTATCTTTTTTAGCCAGTTCGGTTGAAAGTTTTACACGTTGTGCTTCGCCACCGCTTAAAGTGACTGCACTTTGTCCGAGCGTGATATAACCCAATCCGACATCTTCCAGTACTTTAATTTTTCTGTAGAGATAAGGTACGGGTTGGAAAAACTCAACGGCTTCCTCAACGGTCATATCCAACACATCGGAGATGGATTTGCCTTTATAACGAATCTCTAATGTTTCCCGGTTGTAACGTTTACCATTACATTTTTCGCAATGCACATAAACATCAGGCAGGAAGTTCATTTCAATTACACGCATGCCACCGCCTTCACAAACATCGCATCTTCCTGTTTTTACATTGAAGGAAAACCGCCCTGCATTGTAACCACGGATTTTTGCTTCGGGCACTGAGGCAAACAATGTTCTTATCTCTGTAAAGAAACCACAATAGGTTGCTGGATTGCTTCTGGGAGTTCTTCCAATAGGCGATTGATCGATCTCAATCACTTTATCAATGTGCTCCAATCCTTTAATGCTCTTATAGGGCATAGGATTGGCTTTACTTTCATAACAATATTTACTAAGAATAGGGTAGAGCGTTTCATTAATGAGTGTGCTCTTACCGCTGCCACTTACACCGGTAACAACAATCAATTTGCCCAATGGAAACTGTACGGATACATTTTGCAGATTGTTACCGCAGGCACCTTTCAGTTCAATTATTTTTCCATTCCCTTTTCTCCGTTCTTCAGGTACAGCAATCTTTTTTTCTCCGTTTAAATATTGAGCTGTATCGCTGTGACTGTTTAATACATGTTGTGGCGTTCCTGCTGATACAATGGTTCCGCCATGTTTACCTGCTTTCGGCCCTACATCAATCAAATGGTCGGA
>JBKCJY010000289.1:0-19474 GCA_046301455.1 Chitinophagaceae bacterium
GGTAAAAAACAGGTTAAGCTTTCTCAATTTTATCACTCCAATTATTCTGACATTAAAAAGTTTATAATTAAAGAGGTTAAGTTTCTTGGGAAGGAAAACTTCAGCTATAAAAGGGAGTTAAAAGAGATTTTTGAGTTTTAATAGTAATCTTTTAGTTTAAAACCATAGCTGCCACATCCACATGCAAAGATCTGTGCAATGCAAGTGACGTTGCTATAAGTACACAGGCTGGAAATATTATACTTTTCAATTTCTTCCTGTTCAGATTACTGATTGAGATTTGGGTCGGGACGTTAGAAAATAAAAAACCCGTTTCAAAAACTGAAACGGGTTGTATCAAAATGTAAGTTTCAATTACATGTGCTGTTCAATTTTTTTCACAAAGTTGCCTTTGGGTTGTGCACCTACGAGTTTATCTACTACTTGGCCATTTTTTACAAACAAAATAGCTGGGATGGAGGTGATACCGTAGTTCATGCTCACCTGCGGATTTTCATCTACATTGAGTTTGCCCACTTTTACTTTACCGGCATACTCTTTTGCAAGTTCTTCAATAACGGGGCCAATTGCACGGCAAGGACCGCACCATTCTGCCCAAAAATCAATAACGCTTAACTGGTTGGAGGCAATTACTTCTGTTTGAAAGTTTGCATCTGTAAATTGTTGTGCCATATTTTATTCCTTTAATTTTTTAGTTTTTAACAGGAGGGCAAATTTAAGCCCATTTAAGGGAAACTGATGCTTTGTCATTATCCACATTTGTTTACAAGTTGAAATTAGTAAGCTGGATGACATAGTTGCCAATGAGGCAGGGCGGGGCTGCTGTTTCTTCAGTATTAACAGCAATTAGCTGATAAATGTCTTGATCAAGGAATCGTTTCTAAATCACTTATCGTTGAACCACAGCTATACCCCCACCACATTCACACCCAACTCCGGCCTACTCATTAAAAACTCAGCCATATCATCATTCATCTCAAATCCCTTTTCAACGGTATTAATGCTGATTTTCCAATTCTCTTTGGGTTCGTAGAGATTGATTTTTAAACTGCTCTTGCCTGGATTTTTTTTGATATTTTTTTCTATAAAAGTCACCATGTCTTCTGTGAGAAAACGTGGTTCAATATCAACTACAACTTGCCGTGTAAGTGAACGTTTTACTGTTTCCAATAGCAATACACTGGAGATTTTAAACTCAAATTCATCTGATTTATTCCATCTTGTTTTAAATCCTCCTGTTACAAATACAACCGAGCCAACTGTAAAATGGTCTTTGAACTTTACATAGTCTTCGCCAAACAACGCAAACTCTGTATTGCCGCTGTAATCTTCAATAGTGCAAATGCCAAACTGTTTTCCAGTTTTTGTGACACGCTGATTGTGCCCTGTGACCAAGCCCGCCAATCGGAATTGCTGAAACGGATTCGCATGCAGTGTAATGGCTTCTTTGAATTCATTAAAATCTGACAGCTTCATGATTTTGTAGTACATCATTTCAAAACGGAAATGATCCAGCGGATGACCGCTGATGAACATGCCTGTTACTTCTTTTTCATGATCCAGCTTTTGAGTAAGTGTCCATTCTTCACAATTGGGAATTTTAGGCGTTGGAATTTCCATCATCATACTTTCGCCAAACAACGTATTGCTGTTGCTTTGTACATTGTTTTGAAACTTGTTGCCAAAGTTGATGATACGTTCCAGAGTAGTTGAAGTATCACCTGGCATTACATGAAAATATTGTGCACGGTGGTAAGCAGTGAAGCAATCAAAGGCGCCACCATATACTAAACTCTCCAATGATTTTTTATTCACTGTGCGTTGGTTAATGCGTTTAATAAAATCAAACACATCTTTATAGGCGCCACGTTTGTTACGCTCTTCAATAATACTTTCTAATGCTGCCTCACCTACACCTTTTAATCCGCCGAGACCAAAACGGATTTCACCTTTTTTATTCGGCGCAAAACCAATTTGAGATTCATTAATATCAGGTCCCAATACTTTTATGCCCATGCGCTTGCACTCTTCCATAAAGAAGGTGATCTTTTCAATAGCACCGGCATTGTTAAGCACGGCGCTCATGTATTCAGCAGGGTAGTGGGCTTTTAGATATGCAGTTTGATAAGCAACATATGCATAACACGTAGAGTGTGATTTGTTAAATGCATATTGGGCAAAGGCTTCCCAATCGGTCCATATTTTTTCAAGTTTATCAGCAGGGTGACCCTTTGCAGTAGCACCATCAATAAACTGTTTTTTCATTTTATCCAGTACGGCTTTTTGCTTTTTCCCCATTGCTTTACGCAACACATCCGCATCTCCTTTGCTGAAGCCTGCAAGTTTTTGTGCCAGCAACATTACCTGCTCCTGATAAACCGTAATACCATATGTTTCTTTGAGGTATTCTTCCATCTCCGGCAGGTCATAAGTGATTTGTTCCCTGCCATGTTTACGATCAATAAAGTTGGGTATGTATGCCAACGGGCCCGGTCGATACAATGCGTTCATGGCAATTAAATCGCCAAACTGGTCAGCTTTTAATTCTTTGAGATATTTCTGCATGCCCACACTTTCAAACTGAAATGTACCAATGGTGGAAGCATGCTGATAGAGTTGGAATGTTTTTTCATCATTGAGTGGCACTTCATCAATATCAATTTCTACATCATGATTTTGCTTGATGAGTACCAATGCGTTTTTGATGATACTTAATGTTTTCAAACCGAGGAAGTCCATCTTAATAACACCTGCATCTTCAATAACATTGCCTTCAATTTGCGTGAGCCAGAGTTCGGAATCTTTTGATGTGCAAACGGGAATTAAATCCGTTAAATCTTTTGGCGCAATGATGATGCCCGCTGCATGTATGCCCGTGTTACGTACAGAGCCTTCCAGAATTTCTGCTTCATGTAAAATGCGTGCTGGTAAATCATCGCCATTATAAATTTGACGGATACGTTTTACTGCATCAAGTTCATCTCCACCCAAACCTTCTTTCTCAGTTAAACTTTTTTCACCGGTGAGGGGTGCATGTAATACACGTTTTAATGAAACACCGGGACGTTCCGGAACCAACTTTGATAATGCACGACTTTCTGCCAATGGTAAATCCATGACACGTGCCACATCTGCAATACTGCTTTTGGCAGCCATTGTACCATAGGTGATGATTTGTGCCACCTGAGCTTTTCCATATTTGTCCACTACATAATCAATAACTTTTTGGCGTCCTTCATCATCAAAGTCCGTATCAATATCCGGCATTGATTTACGATCAGGATTTAAGAAACGCTCAAACAGCAGATTGTATTTAATAGGATCAATATTTGTGATGCCGATGCAATATGCTACCACACTTCCTGCGGCAGAACCACGGCCGGGGCCTACAAACACACCCATATCTCTTCCTGCTTTAATGAAATCACTCACAATGAGGAAGTAGCCGGCAAAGCCCATTGTTTTGATGGTGAAGAGTTCAAAGTCAATGCGCTCACGGATGTGTTCTTCAATCTCATGGTAACGTTCTTTGGCTCCTTTGTAAGTTATGTATTTTAAAAATTCCCATTGGTTAAGATTAGCATCTTCATGAATTTGAAATTCTTTAGGAATGGGAAAGGCGGGGAGCAAAATATCTTTTTTGAGATTCAATACATCAACCTTATCAACAATTTCATTGGTGTTGTCAATGGCATCAGGAATATCTTCAAACACTTTTTTCATTTCAGCCGTCGTCTTGAAATAAAACTGGTCATTGGGAAATGCAAAGCGTTTGTTTTTTATACTTACATCATCATCTGTAAATTCTCTGAGAGCGGGAGTAGATTGTTTTTCGCCGGTATTGATACAGAGTAGAATGTCATGTGCGTTAAAATCTGTCTGATCTACATAGTGAGAATCATTGCTGGCAATGACTTTTACATTATATTTTTTGGCAAACTTCAGCAACACAGCATTCACCTTGTCCTGCTCAGTCATCCCGTGCCGCTGGATTTCAACATAGTAATCTTTCTGAAAGATATTTAACCACCATTTGAATTCATTCTCTGCTTCTTCTTCACCCTTGGTTAAAATCATTTGCGGCACCATTGCACCGAGGCAGCAAGTAGTTGCAATCAGCCCTTCATGATATTTATGAATGAGTTCTTTATCAATACGTGGATATTTGCTGTACATGCCTTCAATGAAACCAAGCGATGTGAGCTTTACTAAATTTTTATATCCAATTTCATTCTTTGCAAGCAGCACCTGGTGAAAGCGATTATCCCTTACTTCTTTGCTGAAAGTTTTGATATGCCGGTTCTCTGTTAAATAAAATTCGCAACCAACAATGGGTTTAACTTTTAAACTGCCATCCTCATTTTTATGTTTATAAGCTTCAGCTACGAAATTGAAAGCGCCAAACATATTGCCATGGTCAGTAATGGCCAATGCAGGCATGTCATCTGCCATTGCTTTTTTATACAGGGCATCAATGGAAGCTGCACCATCCAGCAATGAATATTGTGTGTGAACGTGTAAATGAGAAAATTTGCACATGTATATATAAATCCTTTAATGTAAGTGTAAAAGCAAATTTCGGGGAATGGAACTCAATTTACATCAGTAAGTAATCCACAAAATTATAAGTCTTGCGCTGCAATTATTTATTGAATTACAGCGTTTGTTAAAATGATTATGGCATCAAAGCATTCATAAGGCTGTAAATATGGCATTATCCTTGTCTTTCAGGTCATGAGCTTGTACATTTGCACATTCTTTACCAATGTTGAGGGGACTAACATACATATTTATTCTTTTTGTATTCTCAAGCTGCACAGGGCTAAAGAATATGTTTATTAGTACACCTGCTCCTCAACCCGCTTCACAAAAAACTTCGCCTTTTATTGAAGATATTGCTATTAAGCCTGATGGAAATCCTGTTTCAGTTAAAACAGCGGGTACATCTGCCCCCAAATTTCAAAACAGGCTGGTAGGCAGTTTTGGGTCGCCGTTAGAAATGTACAGCATCAATCAGTTCAAATATGCCATTCAATTGGATGTGCCGGTAGAAACTTTAACCAATACCGCTCTTTATAATTTAATTGATGAATGGTGGGATACTCCTTACCGACTTGGAGGATCCACCAAAAAAGGAATTGATTGCAGTGCTTTTGTACAAACATTAATGCTGGGTGTATTTGCTGTACAGTTGCCACGTACAGCACGTGAGCAGCGAAGCATAAGCACACAAATTGCAACAGAAGAATTGCGTGAAGGTGATTTGGTATTCTTCAATACAAGAGGCGGTGTGTCGCATGTGGGTGTGTATTTACACAATAATAAATTTGTACATGCTTCTACCAGTGGCGGTGTAATGATTAGTGATTTGAATGAAGATTACTGGCGAAGGAAATACCTTGGTGCAGGGCGAATTTTACTGCCCATTTTACCAAGACCATAATCATTATCTTTGCTGAGGCTTTTGTACAAAAGCCTTTTTTATTTATGCTTACGAAACGCATTATTCCCTGTTTGGATATAAAAGATGGCCGCACTGTAAAAGGCACCAACTTTGTTGACCTGCGTGATGCAGGCGACCCTGTGGAGCTTGGTGCATTGTATGCGGACCAAGGGGCTGATGAATTGGTGTTTCTGGATATTACTGCTACTGTTGAGAAACGGAAAACATTGAGTGAGTTGGTGAAGAACATTGCACGCCATGTTAATATCCCGTTTACAGTAGGTGGTGGTTTAAGAAGTACAGAGGATCTGGATGTACTGCTCAATAGCGGTGCTGATAAAGTGAGTGTTAACACCGCAGCGTTTCATAATCCGCAATTGATAAATGATATTGCAAAAGCAGCAGGCAGTCAATGCTGTGTATTGGCAATTGATACAAAGAAAGAGGAAGATGGCGAATGGTATGTGTATTTGAATGGTGGAAGAACTAATACTGATGTAAAATGTTTTGATTGGGCTAAGCAGGCAGTAGACTTGGGAGCAGGAGAAATTTTACTCACAAGCATGAACAATGATGGAACCAAGAAAGGATTTGCATTGGATATAACAAAATTGCTTTCTGTTTCATTGCCGGTACCTGTGATTGCAAGTGGTGGCGCAGGATCAATGCAGCATTTTGCTGATGTTTTTGAACAAGCTTATGCTGATGCGGCTTTGGCGGCAAGTATTTTTCATTTTAAGGAAATTGAGATTCAAGAATTGAAAGCGTATTTAAATGGGAAACATATAGCAATAAGAAATTAAATTTGTAGTGATAGGAACACAGTAGAACAGATGAAAAAGATTTTCACAGATAAAACAAAATAGCAGGTGATTTGGTTGTTTGATAAAAGAAATCAGTTTTCATCATTATAATCAGTGTCATCAGTGAATCTATTAACATGAAACCAGAATTTTCAAAATATCATGA
The DNA here is from genome assembly GCA_046301455.1 of Chitinophagaceae bacterium. GTDB lineage: Bacteria > Bacteroidota > Bacteroidia > Chitinophagales > Chitinophagaceae > Lacibacter. The sequence continues at coordinate 6,413 of JBKCJY010000289.1, forward strand.
TGGTTTGTTACCCGCCATCATTCAGGATTATAAAACCAGCAAAGTATTGATGCTTGGTTTTATGAACGAAGCAGCTTTTGCACAAACAGAAGAAAGCGGTAAGGTTACGTTTTACAGCCGAAGTAAACAACGTTTATGGACAAAGGGTGAAGAGAGTGGTAACTTCTTAAATGTAAAACAAGTAATGCTGGATTGTGATCATGATACGTTACTCATAAAAGCAGAGCCAATGGGGCCTACTTGTCACACTGGTGCTGATACCTGCTGGAGTGAGAAGAACCACACAGATGATTTTTTGTATTACCTGCAGGATATTATTGATTTGCGGAGAAAGAGCAGCGATGAAACGTCTTATGTACGACAGCTTTTTGAAAAAGGAATTAATAAAATTGCACAAAAAGTAGGCGAGGAAACGACAGAAGTAATTATTGAAGCCAAGGATAACAATGAAGAATTGTTTTTAAATGAATCAGCTGATTTGTTGTTTCACTTTATGGTTTTATTAAGAGCAAAGGGTGTTTCTTTACAGGATGTTACCTATGTTTTAAAACAACGTCACTCAAAATAATATGAAACGTTTATTATCCATATTCTTACTTGTTGCTGCTTTTGGTGTAAATGCACAACAGCCATTTACTATTAATGGTACTATTAAAGGTTTGCCCGATACAGCAACGATTACACTTCATTTTGATAATCCCAACAATGAAGCTATTGCAAGTGCAAAATCAAAGAAGGGAAAGTTTGAATTGACGGGAACAATTACAGAACCTGCTTTGTATGTACTTACTTATAGTGGAAGCAAACAGAATCTTGGTTTGTTTTTAGAACCAGCTGTTATTACAATTAATGCACAGAAAGATTCTTTGGTGAATGGTACTGTAAAAGGTTCAGCAGTACATGAAGAGTTTACTGAGTTCAGAAAAGAATTTGATGCTTATTTCTTTCGTCTTGATCAACTTGGCAGACTAATGAGTAACCCTGCCAATGCATCCAAACAGGATTCTTTGTACAGGATTGTTACTGATGTTGTAACAGAACTCAATACCAGAGCAGATTTGTATATTGAAGAAAATAAGAAATCAGCTGTAACGCCTTTGCTGCTTTATTTTTTGTATAGTTTTTTTCAACAACCTGATGCATTATATACACGCTATGATAAGCTGGATGAAGTTTCAAAGAAAAGTTATTACGGAAGAATGGTGGGCGATATTGTGAGAGAAACCAGAATTGGTGCAATAGGAACAGGTGCTGTTGATTTTAGTCAGAGTGATGTAAATGGAACAATGATTTCATTGTCATCGTTCAAAGGTAAATATGTTCTGGTTGATTTTTGGGCAAGCTGGTGTGGCCCTTGCAGAGTTGAAAATCCAAACTTAGTTGCGGCGTTTAATAAATACAAGGATAAAAATTTCACTGTATTTGGTGTGTCGCTCGATCAGGATAAACAACGTTGGGTTCAGGCTATTGCACAGGATGGTTTAACATGGCAGCATGTGAGCGATTTAAAAGGATGGGGCAATGAAGTGGCACGTTTGTACCGAATCTCTGCCATACCCCGTAATTTTTTGATTGATCCAAATGGTAAAATTATAGCCAAAGATTTGCGTGGTGATGAACTAAATGCCAAGCTTGCAGAAATTTTCAAATCAAATTAATGATGAAGAATTTATTCTTAATAATTACTGTGTTGTTTTCTTTGCATACAAACGCACAGGAAAGAGCATTTGTGCTGAATGGTTCAATTCCAGTTTCTCCCAAAAAGTTTCGTGTGTTGCTCAGTTGGAATAATGGCGCAACTGCTGAAGAAGCGAATGTGGTGAACGGAAAGTTTACAATCAAAGGAACGATAGAAGGCCCGGTGGCCGCAACGATGATGCTTCAGGAAGCCAACCCGTCTGCCAATAAAAAGTTTGACCGCATGGAATACCTGCGCAACAATCTTACCCTGTTTTTAGATGGTGGTACCATTACTGTATCAACAAAAACATATTTGAACGACGCAGTAGTAAAAGGGTCACAGGTAGTAAATGATTATTACAGCTATACGCAACAAGTAAAACAAATTACTGATCTTGACAACCAGCTTGGTATGGTATACTACAGCTATGCTCAGACGAAAAATGCAAAGGTTGCTGATAAGCTGATGGAGATGTATAAAGTGCTGGGTACAATTTACTATGATGCACAGCTTTCATTTGTCCAAAAAAATCCCGCATCGCCTGTTTCCTTATTTTTTGCAAAGGAAACATTGGGCATGGACATGGATGCTGCCAAAGCAGGACCTATGTTTGAAATGCTTTCAGACGAACTGCAAAACAGTAATATTGGAAAAGAACTGGCTGCTATGATTGAAGTGGGCAAAAGAAGCATGGTGGGAGTTGCGGCAACAGATTTCACACAACCTTCACCTGAAGGTGCATCTATTGCACTCTCCTCTTTCAAGGGTAAATATGTATTGGTTGATTTTTGGGCAAGCTGGTGTGGCCCATGCAGAGCTGAAAGTCCTAACCTGGTAAAAGCTTATGAACAGTACAAAAGCAAGGGCTTTGAAATTTACAGTGTGAGCATGGATGATAATAAAAGCAAATGGCTCAAAGCTATTAAAGATGATAATTACACATGGCCTCAGGCAGGCGATTTAAAAGGATGGGAAAATGCAGCAGCAACTATTTACGGAGTATCCGGTATTCCGTTTAATTTTTTAGTTGATCCCAAGGGAATTATTGTTGCCAGAAATTTGCGTGGTGAAGATCTGGAGAAAAAGTTGAAAGAATTGTTTCAATAGTTTATTTCAAAACTCCATATAAACTTCCTCCTTTTTCAAAAAGGCGGTCAATCTTTTTCTCAATAGCAGGATCCTTTTCAACCGGTGGTGCATGATGTGGTTTTAATCTTGCATCAAATACTACAGGCCCTTTACAACCCCAATGTTTGTTTTCAATAAACGAGTTGATACCATATACATCATGACTGGGGTTTACTCTTGTGTAACTTACCCATAAATAATTGCGAAGGTTAGTCGCTGTGAAAGAGGAGTTATCGCAGATGATGATTTGCGCAACAGCATCCAATTCATTATTAATTATTGATAATTGATTATTGAGGTGAAGCATTTCTTTATTTGCTTCATCGTAGTCAACAAACTTCTTTGTTTGCAACGCAATTACACCCGGCATACAAAGCTGTGCATTTTCAAATCCATTCAGTTCTTTTAATAATTGAGGTACTTCTCTGCACAATTCCCGTTTCTTATCACCATATGCAGCCAGTACTAATTTACTCCCGCTGTTTAATCCTGTGCCTGAATAATCCAATGTATCAATAGTGGTGTTTGTGTGGAAATGTAAATCACGGGTCAAATCAATGCGTTCAAATACATATTCTAAAAAATGCTGAACATTATGTGCATGCAATTGATTGGTATCATCAGCCGTAATAAATAAAAATTTTGCCAAACTTAATTGACCGGTACCCAGTACATGATTGGCAATGGTTAATAGTTCAGCAGGTTGTTTGGCAGGCATGAATGGTGTATAACGTTCACTGCCTATTGCCAAGAGTAAAGGATGCACCCCGGCAGCATCAACCGCATGAACTTCTTTTAAACCCGGAATTTCCTGTTGAATGGCTTCACCGGTTAATTCATGAATCAGTTCACCAAAACTTGTATCCTCCTGTGGAGGACGACCAACAACTGTAAATGGCCAAATCGCATTTTTCTTTGCATACACTTTGTTCACCTTCATCAATGGAAATGGATGCGTTAAACTGTAATAACCCAAATGATCACCAAAAGGTCCTTCGGGTTTGTTTTGATGGGGCAGCACTTCACCTGTAATTACAAAATCAGCATCATTGCTGATAGCATTGCCCAATGCATCATAACTGTAACGGAATCTTCTGCCACCCAATACACCAGCAAACGTCATCTCACTGATACCTTCAGGCAAAGGCATTACTGCACTCAATGTATGTGATGGTGGCCCGCCCACAAAACAACTCACTTTCAAAGGCAATCCTTTTGCATTTGCTTTTGTTTGGTGTACACCAATACCACGATGTAATTGATAATGCAAACCAATTTCTTTATTCAGTTCATAATCATTGCCGCTTAATTGAATACGATACATTCCCAAATTACTTTTCATAATGCCGGGCTTATCTGCGTCTTCAGAATACACCTGTGGCAGGGTTACAAATGCACCACCATCCATAGGCCAATGCTGAATCAACGGTAAATCGGAAACTTTGATTTCGTCAAATGAGTGTGACGATGATTTTTTAGGCAATGCTTTTAGTGCAGCAATTCCTGTATTGAAATTTTGAAACGGATGTTTGATGGCTTTCATGGGATCGCCTTTCAGTTCAATGAGTTTTTGAACCAATGCAAACGTATCTCTGAAAATAAATTTGCTCCTGTCTAATGTTCCAAATATGTTGGATGCGGCACGGAATTTTGATCCTTTTACCTGCTCAAATAAGAGCGCCGGCCCTTTAGCTTCATAAACACGCAGATGAACAGCCGCCATTTCTAAAAAAGGATCCACCTCTTCTTTGATGCGAATGAGATGTCCGTTCTTTTCCAGATCAAGTAAACATGCTTCTAAGGAACTGTATGCCATATATAAAGATGTTTGCAATGTACAAAACAATTGAAGCCATTGAATGTTGTATGTGCAGAAATCAAATAACATCACAATTTTTATTAAACAAAATGGTTAAGGCGTATAATTTTCTGGCATCCTGGCAGCTATTTCCTGAAAAATGCAGTTATGAGAATGGTTCAGCACCTTTAAGCGGAGGTTGCCAGATTCAAACTGCAGATAATGAATCTGCATTAAAGATCACTATGAATTGGGTTACACCATTGCAGGAAGCATTTTATACAAGCTACGAACTGGTTCCGGATGGGTTGATTCATGAATTTGAGATTAAAGAAATTGCAGAACAAATCAGGTGTACGATTCCGGATCTTTCTACAATGATCATTGAGTTGATTACAGAAGATAAAATACAGCTTACTGCCAAACATGAAATTCTTGCAAACGGATATCTGAAAATTACACAGGATGGATTTACAAAAGAACAAAAGGCTTTTAAAAACATAGAAGTATACCATAAGCAAATGAGTGTGCTTCCTTATGCTTCCAGTGTGGGTAGTGTTGCAGTAAGACCAACCAAAGAAGGTGTGATTAAACACAAATCTTTGCAGGCAATGGATGAACAAACCAATATGCAGTTGAACCAGATAAGAGAGCAGATTGATTTGCTAGCCAGGCAGGCTCAGGCAATTGTAAAACGTAAAGAATTGTCTTTGATGATATATGATGCAAAGCTTAACTTTCGCCCGTTAATCGGTCATGTTTATCATTTGTACAGACAAAGGGATGAAAGTCTCTTGCTGTCAATGGTTGGGCCAAAAGAATGGGGCGGCAGCGGGCCATTTAAAGAATTTGTAACATCAGCTAAATTATTGGCCGATCACACATGGGTTGAAGTTGGTGAGGAGCAATAATGATCTGAATCATTAAAACGGAAAGTTTATGTCTTTAAATTTTAAAATAAAAATTGCCAAAAGTAAAATAGCAGGTACCGGTGCTTTTGCATCTGAATCAATACCTGCAAATCGTAAGCTGGGTAATATGGCGGGTGAAATCATCAGTTTTCGTGAAGCACGAAGAAGAGTAAAGCAACAACCGGGTGCTTCATTGCTTATGGTAGAGTTTGATAACGATCCTATTGCTTTAGATGCAAGTGTAAACCGTAATGAGCTTTCCTACATCAATCATTCCTGCGATGCGAATACTTATTTACGCAGAGCTTATGGCAAAGTAGAATTCTACAGCAAACGTGCCATTAAAAAAGGAGAGGAGTTAACGGCTGATTATGGCGAAACACATCATGATGGAAAATTGCCGTGCAGATGCGGGGCGAAGAATTGCAGGGGATTTATTTGAAATGAATCTTAAGAGTGATAGTGCATAGAAAACTTTAAAAGTTGATCGATAACTCTTTCACTCAGGATTGAAACTCCCTAACTTTACTACATGACCAAACTCTCCGTTAACATCAACAAATTTGCAACCCTTCGAAATAGTCGTGGCGGAAACAGGCCTGATGTATTACAGGCAGCAATTGACGCCCAGCGTTTTGGTGCAGATGGTGTTACAGTTCATCCAAGACCGGATGAACGCCACATCCGTTATGAAGATGTGCGTCAAATTAAAAAAATCATCACCACAGAATTTAATATAGAAGGTAATTGCCGTGAACAGTCATTTATTGATCTGGTGCTGGAAGTAAAACCAAACCAGGTTACGTTGGTGCCTGATACTACTGGCCAACTCACCAGCGACCACGGATGGAATACCATCAAATACAAAAACTATTTAACAGAGATGATCGGGCTCTTTAAAGCAGCAGGTATTCGTACTTCTATTTTTGTGGATCCTGAAGTGCGTATGATTGAAGGCGCTTCCGAAGTTGGAACAGACCGCATAGAGCTTTATACAGAACGTTATGCTAAACAATTTGCTGCTGACCCCAGAGAAGCAGTACAATCGTATTTGGTTGCTGCAACACGTACCCGTTCGTTTGGTTTGGGAATCAATGCCGGGCATGATCTTGATTTGCAAAACCTCAACTACCTTATTAAAACTATACCATGGATTGATGAAGTGAGCATTGGCCATGCGTTGGTTTGTGATGCTTTGTATTTGGGCTATGAAAATGCGGTGCAGTTGTATAAGAGGGCATTAGTTGTTTAAATAATTTATATATTGGTTATCCACCCGTTTCTCCCGTTCTGATTTTTATCTTTTTCTTCCCGCTGTTTTTCTTTTCATAGTCCATCACTTCTTTAGGTTTGGGTTTGTCTTTCTTTTCTTCTTTTTTATCAACAACAGCTTCGCTTTTATCGTTGGGGTCTTTTTTAAGCACGCCATTGGCTGTGCCACTTCCATCATCCAGTTTCCCAAAAATGAAATTTTGTTTTTGCAAAACCTTGCCTGTGCCGGGCTCAAAAATTTTCCAGATGCCATGCGGCACTGTACTGGCTTCTAATTTTACTTCGACCAAATACACTTTTTTAGGATCATTAATATCAAGCACTTCCACTGTTTCAGTTGGCTTTTCCGGGTCTTGGGCCAGCCAGCTTTCTTCACGCAACAAATCACCCATGGCATTAAAAATCTGCTGTTGCCCATGTTTAAATCCAAAGCGGTAATTTTCAATAGCAATTAAATCGCCCATCAATGTATACAGACGCCAGGGCCCTGTTTTCTTTCCATCTTTATATTCGCCTTCTTCTTCATAACCAGGTTCACCACGTAGTTCTTCAAATTTATTTACCCATCGGCCCTGCTTAAGGCCTTTCATATCCACACAGTTAAGTGTATCGCCTTTTGCACCAATGATAAATTCTTTACATTGTGCTGCGCCGTTCATCCAAAACATGAGAGGAGCGGTAACGCATATCATCAGTATTCGTAAGTTTGAAAACATAACATGAGAATTTAAAAATCAAACCAAATGCACAATTTTAAAACGACTGCTGCAATTAAAAATTGCTTTCGTAAAGTTATTCCTCTTTTTATTCTTTGTTCAATCATTTCAGTTGCTCATGCACAAATCAAGCCAACCACGGCTGATGAACGCCAAAAAGGGCTGGCTGTAAGAAAAGAACTGGAAAAGAAATCACTGTTAAAAGATGTAAAGTTCCGCAACATTGGCCCCAGCATTATGAGTGGAAGGGTTGTAGATATTGAAGCCAATCCTGAAGATCCCACTGAATTTTATGTGGCTTATGCAAGCGGCGGATTATGGTACACAAAAAACAACGGCCAATCATTTGTGCCCGTTTTTGACAATGAAGATGTAATTACCATTGGTGATATTGCCGTGAAATGGAATGGTGGAAGAACTATTTGGCTGGGAAGTGGAGAGGTAAACAGCAGCCGCTCCTCATACGCAGGTAATGGTGTTTACAAAAGTGCAGATAATGGAAAAACATGGGAGTATGTTGGTTTGCCTGAAAGTCATCATATCGGTAAAATTCAATTACATCCAACTGATCCAAACACAGCATGGGTGGCAGCACTAGGTCATTTATATTCTCCCAATAAAGAGCGTGGTGTATTTAAAACAACTGATGGTGGTAAAACGTGGAAGCACACGTTGTTTATCGATGAAAACACAGGTGCTGTTGAAATGGATATGAATCCCAGCAATCCAATGGAACTGTATGCAGCCGTTTGGTATAAAACACGCCGTGCATGGAAGTTTGAAGAAAGTGGAGCAACAAGTGGAATTTATAAAAGCACTGATGGTGGCAGCACCTGGAATTTAGTTAGCGGCCCAGGCAGTGGTTTTGCTGAAGGAAAAAAACTCGGTCGTATTGGTTTATGTGTATTTCCTCAAAATCCAAATATTGTATATGCCATTATTGATAACAATGAAACAAGACCTGATACAAGTAAGAAAGCTCCGGTTGATACAACATGGCAATTAAAGAATTTTAAAACCATGACCAAAGAGCAGTTTATGGCATTGGATGACAAGAAGCTGGATAGTTTTATGCGTCGCCAGCGTTTCCCTGCAAAATATACAGCTGCTGTGGTGAAAGAAATGATTAAGACAGATAAAATTCAACCCTTTGCGTTATGGGATTATTTTGATGCAGGTGATGATGGTTTTAGCAACAATGCCATCAAAGGTTGTGAAGTATACAGAAGCGATGATGCAGGAAAAACATGGAAGAAAACACATGAAAAGTTTATCCCAACGTTCAATACCTATGGATATTACTTTGCAAAAATCTATACCTCGCACACCAATCCTGATAAAGTGTTTATTCTTGGCTTCAATGCCATGATGAGTACAGATGGTGGTAAGAATTTTAAAAACATTGATAAAGGAAATGTGCATGCAGATCATCACGCATTGTGGGTAAACCCAAAGAAAGATGCACACATCATCAATGGTAATGATGGTGGCACCAATATTTCATATGATGATGGAGAAAACTGGTTTAAAGCAAACACGCCGGCAGTTGGACAGTATTATGCAATTACAGTTGATAATGCAAAACCTTACAATGTATATGGCGGCTTGCAGGATAATGGAAGCTGGTGGGGCCCATCCAACAATAAAGAAAGTATTGACTGGGTTGATAATGGTGAATATGCATTTAAACCGTTGAATGGTGGTGATGGTATGCAAGCACAGGTGGATACAAGAGATAACGCAACAGTGTACAGTGGCAGCCAGTTTGGGTTTTATCAACGTATGGACAGAACGAAGGGACAAAACCAACAGCGTGTTACAGTTCGACCTAATCATGAACTCGGAGAAAAACCATTGCGTTTTAACTGGCAAACACCCATCTTACTTTCAAAGCACAATCAGGATATTTTTTATTATGGCAGCAATCGTTTTGCACGCAGTATGAATAAAGGAGAAGGCATGCAAAATCTCGGTGGTGATTTAACCGGTGGATGCAAAGATGGAAATGTACCTTTTGGAACATTAACAACAATGAGTGAATCACCTTTGCGTTTTGGTTTGATTTACACCGGCAGCGATGATGGTTTTATAAATGTGAGCAAGGATGGCGGATATAGCTGGACAGTGGTACTTACTAAATTACCAAAACAACTGCAGGGTTTGTACATCAGCAGAGTGGTAGCATCAAAGTACAAAGAAAGCAGGGTGTATGTAACATTGAATGGCTATAGAAACGATCATTTTAATGCATATGTTTTTGTGAGTGATGATTTTGGTACTACATGGAAACAGATTTGCATGGATTTACCAGCAGAGCCTGTGAATGTAATTCGTGAAGATCCCAAGGCTGAGAATGTATTGTACATTGGTACTGATAATGGTTTGTATGTTTCATTAGATGCAGGCGCAACAAGTATGGCTTGGAATACTTCCCTACCTAGAGTGCCCGTTCATGACATTGCCATACAGGAACGTGAGAATGAAATTGTGTTGGGTACCCATGGGCGCAGTATTTATATTGCTTCTTTGAATGAAGTACAACGATTGGCAACAGATAAAGAATATTTAGAAAAGAAGAGGGGAGAGATTAAATAAAATATTTATAAACGATGATATTTTTTTGAATTAACATTTGCGACGGATTTCAATACGATGTCATCTTTTATCTTTGTCTGAACTATCTAAAACCTTAATTAATATTATACCTTCACATTTTAAAATGTTTTTTATGAAACAATTTATTGGTCTTTTGTCTTTCGTATTTGCATTGTCTGCAATTACCGCCTGTGCACAGGACGATAAAAGTAAACGTCCATCACCACCAATGAGCAGTGAGTTTAAAGTGGGTACTGCTGCTATAAAAATTAATTACAGCGCCCCATCTGTAAAAGGCCGAGAAATTTGGGACAAGCTTGTTAAGTATGGTGAATTGTGGCGCACCGGAGCCAATGAAGCCACTACATTTGAAACAAGCGCTGATGTAAAAATTGAAGGACAAACGTTGCCCAAAGGCAAATATGGGTTGTTTACTATTCCCGGTAAAGATGAGTGGGTGATTATTTTTAATAAGAAACCTGAGCAGTGGGGTTCATACAATTACAAAAAGGATGATGATGTATTGAGGGTAACTGTTCGCCCCGGTATGGCAAGTACTTTTCAGGAGCAATTGAAGATTGAGGGCAAAGTGGATGGTTCTGTTTCCATTTCGTGGGAAAAAATTGAAGTGATTTTTTCAGTTACACAATAAGATTAAAGTTTCTAAGTGATGCCCCGTTTTAATCAAGCGGGGCATTTTCATTTCACAGCTTTTCCACAGTATCATAAATACCGCAGGCAATGGGAGGGAATTAAGTAGTTTCGTTTGAATGAAAGATGTAAGAACGATATTGTTGCTGGTGGTTTCTGTTTGTTTAGTAGGCACATGGATATTTCATATTTATGATAAAAGTAAATATGCTGCAGTTACACCAACTGAAGTCAAGTTGCCTCTTGCAAATGAAAACAGCAGTATGAATGATTCTCTCAATCTTTTGTACCGCTCTACAGTTGCACAGTTAGAAACGGTGATTGTGGGGAAGGATTCTATCAATAAAGAATTGCAGCAAAAAGCAGCTTCCATTGATACGCTCAGAAATGAAATATCACGCATGCTTAATGAAACAAATCTTATCAAAGAAGATTTAAAAAAAGCATTGATGAAAATACAGGAGCTCCAGGTAAAAGTAAATCAATACAACAACCGATCTTCAAGTACTGTTACCTCCAATTCGCCTGCGGTACAATCAGGGCCAATGCCGTTCACAAGTAAAACACAATCAAACCCAGTTGTAGCTGAGCCGCTGTTCCAGTCAAATGATGTAAATATCCAGGCTGTTAAATCAAAAGAAGGTGAAGCAGATGCACATTTTAACATCAGCTTTCAACTAAAAAATACAAATGCCACAACCGGCACAGCAAATATTTACCTGATTATAAAAGATCCATCAGGCAATACCATACAGGATGATGAATGGATTGCTGGTGTTTTTACCTCTAAAACAGAAGGCACAAAAAAGTATTCACGCAAATTAAACTGGGAGTTTAGTAAAAACGATTCCCGGCGGTTTACTTCATCTGTGCCAGTAAAAACTTTTGTTGATGGTACTTATCAATTACAGGTTTATTGCAACGGCGTAAGAGTTGGAAAAGCTGATTTGGTTTTGAATTAAAACCAGCATCTCCACATTTTTGAATGAGTTGTTCACATTTTTCATCCGCACAAAAAGATTCGCAGGCTTACGCAGGCCGAATTGGTACTTTTACGAATGATTGAAAACCATTTCTGTATGATTCAAAAGATTTGCTACCGTTTCAATCTTTTCATCATTCTGCTTTTTGCAAGCATTTCCATTTCTGCTCAAACCGCTTTTAAAACTAAATTCAGTAAGAGCAATATTTATGTGGGTATTGAAGTAGGCAGTAAAGGTGTGAAGATGAGTGTTGTAGAAATAAGTAAATCGCCACAAACAACAGGCAACTTTAATATTTTAAAAGATTCAACATTTAACACGGACTTTATATCATTTACACAATCCTCGTTTGATAATACGCTCAACAGCTTTACATCTTTTTTCAAACTGGCAAATACTGAATACAAAGTGCCTGCCAAAAGAATATTTACTGTTATAAGCAGTGGAGTAAAAATGCAGGCAGAGAAAGATGGGAAACAGGAATGGATTACCAATTTGATTACTGCATTTCAAAAAAACGTGAATGACCCCGGCCGCAAAGTGGAAGTGATTGATGTTTTACAGGAAGCACGTCTTTCGCATTTAGGGATTGTGCCCAATGCAAAGCGATATAACACATTCATCATTGACATTGGAAGTGGTAATGCAAAGGGTGGTTATTTCCCTCATGGTAATACATCTGAGTTCAGATTGTTCCAGGTGAACTTTGGAACCCGCAGCACATTCCAGGCAGCAGAAAAAACGATTGGTGATGATCCTTCTCTTGCTAATTACAAACGCCAGCTCAGCCGTGCGCTGGAAGGTGCAGAGAACGGAGAAATTATTTATGCAGTTAATTTTAGTGGAGCGTATAGTTTGAGTGATAATATTGTTTGCAGCGGAGGTATTGCCTGGAGTATTGCAACTTTAATTTATCCTGAACTGGTTAATAATTCGGTTGTTCCTGTAACATATGAAGAGATTGAAAAATTCAGCAATACACTGTATACCAATTTTAAAGCAGTAACACCCGAAGAATTGATTAAACGGATTACTGATCCAACACTTGATAAAGAAGCCATCTTAAAAGAAATGAAACGTGTGCATAGTGTGTTTGATCAAAAGCAATTAATAGCTGGTACAGGGCTGTTATTGAAAATTATGCGTCAGTTCAAGAGTGTGTACGAAACGAAACAATTCTTTATGGTGAAAACAGGGCAGGTGGGGTGGATTAGTGCTTATGTGGATGAAGTAGTTGAATAAAAATATTACTGACTGTAATATTCTTAAATAAAAGCTTGCAATCTAATTAGTGATTCAGTTTATACTATCTAATTTAATTTAACAT
>JBKCJY010000290.1:0-3014 GCA_046301455.1 Chitinophagaceae bacterium
GGGCTTATAAAAGGATCAATAGTTTTTAACCCGCCCAACTGTTCATTTAAAGAAATACCGCCGCCACCATCTTTGTGATAGAGAAATAATTTGGGCAAACGACGTCCCTTACTTGCAATAATATAATTACCATCAGGCGTCCATACAGCACCGGGAAAATCTTCTGTAGGGTCTTTAGTAAGCTGAACGGTATCCTGTTTTTCAAAATCCATGTACCAGATATTGTCGCTTCCGCTTCTATCGCTGGTAAATAAAATTTTCTTACCATCAGGGCTGTAGCGTGGGTGAGTTTCATAGCCCATGCCTTTGGTGATTTGAGTGGCTTTACCACCGGTGATGGGTACACTGTAAATATCACCGAGCAAATCAAAAGCAATGGTGTTGCCATCGGGGCTTACATCCACACTCATCCATGTACCTTCTTTAGTAGTGAATTTTATATGCCGTTCCGGTTTTAATGGAAGGCTTGCAAATTTTGTGTGCGGCACCGAATCTTTTTTGGTGCTGTCAGTGGTTGGTTGAGCAATTGATGATAAGGCAAAAGATATCATCAGTAAAGAGAGCAATAATCTCATAAATTAAAGTTTGCAGTAAGATAAAAATGATTTTGAATAGCGCCTAAACAAATTGACGAGTGGCAAAAAAGCCAGGGATGAATGACTTTGATATTTTAGTTGAAGTAATTTATAAAAGAATTTTTCACTGATCAAAAAGCCGGGCCTTTCAACACAAGCCCGCTTTTTATTCCATTATGCTTTCCTTCATTAATTACAACCTGACCGTTAACAATTACAAAATGAAAGCCACTTGAAAATTGATGCGGTTGTTCATAGGTTGCGTTGTCCTTAACTGTTGCTTCGTCAAATACAATAATATCAGCGGCCATTCCTTCTTTAATCATACCACGATCTTTCAATTGAAATTTTTGTGCAGCAAGAGATGTCATTCTGCGGATAGCTTCTTCCAATGAAATAATTTTTTGCTCCCTTACATAACGTGCCAGCACACGTGCATTGGTTCCGTATGTACGTGGGTGGGGCATACCACGTCCATTGCTTACACCACCATCTGCGCCAATCATGTTGTAAGGATATTGCATAAAGTATTCTACATCTTTATCATTCATTGTATGATACACCATTTGTGCACCACCAGCAAACATCATTTCCAAAATAGTTTCTGCTTCATTGCGGGCCGTTGGTTTTCTACCTTTAATGATATTGATTTCAGAAATACTTTTTCCGTTGAGTAAAGTGTCTGCGGTGTGATTTGCTACAACAGCATAGTTGTAATTTTTGAATTTGTATTTTTTAAGCTGCTCCAGCATACCTCTAATAATTTGCTCATGAATAACAGGGTCATTAATTCGTTTTTTTAATGAATCCTGTCCGCCGGCCAAAGCCCAATCGGGCAGTCGAACACCAAGATTTGTACTGCTGGCAGTATATGGATATTGATCTATAGTTACATCATATCCTGCTGCTCTGGCATTTTCAATGAGCGCCAATGTTTCTGATGAACGGCCCCAGTTAGATTTACCGCTTACTTTAAAGTGGGAGATTTGTACAGGAATCAAAGCTGCTTTACCAATATCAATTGCTTCGTTTATGGCATCAACAACATTGTTTTCTTCATTACGTATATGTGATGCATAGATGCCTTTATATTTGGCCGTTTCTTTTGCAAGTCCAACCACCTCTGCTGTATTGCTGTACATGCCGGGTAAATAAATCAAACCCGTTGACATTCCAACGGCACCATCTTTCATGGCTTTGGCAATAAGCCCTTCCATTTTTAATTGTTCTTCAGGAGTTGCGGGCCGATTATCATTGCCCATAATTAATCTGCGTACTGTATTGTGGCCAACAAGTGATCCAACGTTGATGGAAGTTTTGATACTGTCAATTTTGTAAAAGAAACCATTCAAATCATCAGCCGAGTTGCCGCAGTTGCCTGTTATTACAGTGGTTACACCATCGTAGATATAGTTATCAGCCGTTGGGCGTTCAAACACACCACCTTCAATATGACCGTGTACGTCAATAAAACCCGGTGATACAATCAAGCCTTTGGCATCAATTGTTCTTTTAGCATTACCGCTGATGTTTTTTTGAATGAGCATAATTTTTCCGTTGTTCACTGCTACATCAGCATAGTACCAACTGTTGCCGGTGCCATCAATGATTTTTCCGTTGCGGATAATTATGTCATAATTGGTTTGAGAAAATGAAAATGCAGGAAGTACAAAGAGAAAAACAAACAAGTATTTCATGGCAGTTGGTTAAGATGATAAATATAGATCATCTTTTATCAACCAAGTTCAATTGTCGGATCCCAAAAACGTTTTTCAAAGTCAACCACTGTATCATTCTTAACAGCCACACCATCTTTCTTCAATAATTCTTCCATGCGTGTAGGCGTTTCAAAATGAGCTTTACCACTGAGCATGCCGTTGCGGTTTACCACTCTTTGTGCAGGAACTTTTGGTTGAATATTATGTGCACCGTTCATAGCCCAGCCTACCATGCGTGCAGAAAGTTTGGTGCCAAGATAATTGGCAATGGCACCATAGCTGGTAACACGCCCCTTTGGAACTTGGCGTACTATATCATATACATCATCAAAAAAACTGTATTCTTTTGCTTTACCGGTTTTGCGTGGGAGTTCTGTTTTCTTTTTCGGCATTTCTGAGCTCTTTTAGCAACAAGGTACGACGAGGCTCCGGAACATTTTCATAGTCGTAAGGACAATGTCTGCAACCATGACCACAACAATATCCCTTGTCCATATGATATTTTGCAGTGAGCACCATGTTGCCACTTTCTTCGTAATAATAATCAATGCCTTCTACAAACTTTTTCATTCGAGAGTGTGAAATACGATTAATTAACTCATATTCAATTGTTTTGTTGACAGAAAGACAAAAAATATTTTTAAGTGGAGTGTTATTCGTTATCAAATACCCATTGTTTCAACAAAATATCTTTTTCTATTGGTAACAATTGTTTGTTGAT
>JBKCJY010000291.1:0-2373 GCA_046301455.1 Chitinophagaceae bacterium
AAGGCTTTCAAAAAAGCTTCAATGGTATAATACAAAACAGGTTTCCCTTTGAGTAATAAAAATTGTTTGGGAATTTCAGTACCCATCCGTTTGCCTGAACCACCTGCTACAATTACTGCGTATTTCTGCATGGGTCAAAGATAAGTGAGTGTATGCTTATTGATAGATGGCAACAATTTTTTCTCCGTTACTTTTTTGTGAGCCACGGTACATGCCTTCACTGTTAAATACAAGTGCTGTGTTTCCGTTGGCATCCACACCTATCATTCCGCCTTCCCCTTTTATTTTTACAAGTTTGTCCAATGTTACAATTTCCATAGCTTGTTGAAGGCTGCATCCTTTATACTCCATCAAACAACTCACATCATATGCAGCCACTGCTTTTATAAACAACTCACCATGACCTGTACAGGAAATGGCACAGGTGTTATTATTGGCATAAGTGCCGGCGCCAATAATGGGTGTATCACCAATGCGGTTGTAATTCTTATTCGTCATACCGCCGGTGCTGGTAGCCGCAGCAAGATTTCCGTAAGCATCACAGGCAACAGCACCTACAGTTCCAAACTTTTTTTCTATTTGTAAATTATGATCGAGTGCAACTGTATTTTCATTCTTTACCAATTGCCATTGCTCATACCGAAACTGTGAAAAGAAATATTCGTCATCTTCCAGTTGCAACTGCAGTTCTTTTGCAAACTGTAAAGCACCTTCACTACTAAGCATTACATGTTCACTTCTCTCCATAATGGTTCTTGCAAGCAAAACAGGATTTCTTACTTTTTGAACACCTGCAACAGCTCCGGCTTCCAATGTTTTTCCATTCATAACAGAAGCATCCATTTCATGCATTCCTGTTTTTGTAAATACAGAACCACGGCCTGCGTTAAACAGTATGCAATCTTCTAATGAAACAACAGCAGCTGTAACTGCATCCAATGATGAACCGCCCCTTTCAAGAATTGTGTACCCGGCAATTAAAGCTTCATCCAAGCCTTTTAGATAAGCTGCTTCAAGTTCGGGTGTTAAATCCTTTTTTAAAATAGTACCGGCTCCACCGTGTATGGCAATTGAAAATTGTTGCATGTAGAATAGAAAACTTAATTCAGCAAATGTACACACTCTTTGAGCAAACGCTCTTTGTTAATTGCTGCAGTGCCTACTTCTTCGCACACCAAGCCGCCAGCTATATTTGAAACTGCTGCCATAAGATTTGTATTTTTAGTAGCTGCATATACAAGTGCAGCAGTGGCAATAACGGTATCACCTGCGCCGCTCACATCTGCAATATTGCGTATATGCGAAGGAAGGATAGCACTTTCTTCTCCGTTTTTATAAAACACACCTTTCTCAGAAAGTGTGATAAAAGAAATTTGATGATGAAGCTGTGCTTTTAATTTTTCATGAATATCATCAAGCGCCCCCACATCTGTGCCACTTGCAAGAATGTTGAGTGCATCTTTTACTTCTTTTAAATTAGGTTTGAAAATATCAACGCCTTTATAGGCAAAAAAGTTTTTGCGTTTGGGATCAACAGCGGTAATAATACCGTTGTGTTTGCAGAGTTCAATTGTTTTTTTAATCACTAACTCAGTAAGCACACCTTTGTTGTAATCTTCAAGTATAATCACATTGGGTTTTTCCTGTGCAATATAGGTTTGCAGCGCCAGGATCAAACGGTTTTCATCTTCATAACCAAGATCGGCTGTTGTTTCATTATCCACCCGCATCATTTGCTGATTACGGCTGATGATGCGTGTTTTGTTTGTAGTAATTCGTTTGGCACTGCTTAATAAAAAATCAGTCTTAATATTTTTTTCGTTGAGCAATTGCTTTAACTGTTTACCATCATCATCATCCCCCGCCACACTCAGCATGCTTACTGATGCGCCCAGCGAAGCAATATTCAAAGCCACATTGGCGGCACCACCTATTCGTTGTTCTTTTTTCTCTAATGTAATAATGGGCACAGGTGCTTCCGGTGAAATACGTTCTACTTTCCCCCACAGATAGGAATCCATCATCACATCACCAATCACTCCCACTTTCAGAGAAGCAAACTGTTCAAAGAGTTGTTCAAAATTCACTGCTGATAATTTATTTTTTTTGCGAAGCTACGGCAATATAATAAAACGGAATACCCAGCAATACAATCCCCAATCCAATGCCTGCATAAGTAGGTTTCATTGTAATCAAGAAATAACAAAAAGTAATTCCCAGGATGATATAAAGAAATGGAAGTACAGGATAACCAAATGCTTTGTAGGGGCGTTCAGCGTTGGGCATTTTTTTGCGCAGAATAAATATACCTGCAATGGTGAGCACATAAAAAATCACAACCACAAATGAAACCATATCCAGTAAATCACCATA
>JBKCJY010000292.1:0-14848 GCA_046301455.1 Chitinophagaceae bacterium
TACAAGCTTCGTAATAAAAACATGAACTACATTCAATACCAGCGTGCACTCATTAATGAAAATAAATGGCGTGCCAGCCGTTATGGTATTGACGGGTATATGATTGACTTTGGCAAAGAAGAGGAAACCAATACACGTGGATTGATTTATGAGCTCCTTGATTTTGTGGATGATGTGGTGGATGATCTTGGTTGCCGCTATGCCATTAATTTTGTTCCTAAAATGCTGGAGCAAGGTACAGGCGCTGACAGACAACTGAAACTGTATGAACAAACAAAAAGTATGGAAACAGTAGTTGATTATATTGGAAGCCAGTTTTTGGCAGGAATATAATTTTATAATTAAATAGTAAAGCCATCAAGTGAATTGATGGCTTTATTTATTACTTGAGATATATTTTATTGTTCAAAATACGCAACAGTACCTCCCACCCACTCTTTATCTTTATTATATCGCACGCCAATCATTTTACCTTTGCTCATGCGTGCAAGATTGGTAGCAGCATGTGGTCTTGCCTCACCATCCAGCCACACATACATCATCCGTATCTCCACTTTTGCTGGGCCATCTGGTGTTTCAACTACATCAGCATAACGCACTTTTCGCTGAAGAATATAATTTTCAGGATCTGTTACGGCATCAATATCTTCTTTTATGACATCAATCTTTACACCCTGGCCGGCAAATGAAAACAAAGGCTTCAATACATAATGACTTAAATCATCAGGTAATTGCTTTACTTCATTTAAAAAGAACGTTTGCGGCACATATTGATGATTGATATAAGGCAATGTGTATTTGCTGATGCGATAGAACCGGTTGGGATGCGGCAACCATTCCACATCCAGATCAGAAGTAATATCAACCACATTGCCCAGGCTTGCACGGTTGGCTTTAAAATCATCAAAAATGATGCGGTTATACACCCGTTTGATTTTTGTTTTTACCCCATTTTTCATGTAAAATATTTCACGACCTTCCTGTATCAAATCAGTAAGGTTTACAGTTTCAATACCCAGGTAATCCTTTGTACAACGGAAATCAATTCTGGTTTTTTGTTCGTCAGGATTTATTTCAAGAAGCACAACATTTTCAATTGCCAAATCACCCACAATTAATTTACGCAGCATTTCAACATATGTATCTTTTGTATAACCGTTAAAATAGTGATTGTAATTGGAAGGTATCGGAAAATGCTTTTCTAACACTTCCGGATAATAAACCTGGAATGCATAAAGTGTAGGGAAACCCTGCATTTCAATTAACTGAGGTTCCAGTTCACCCAGGTCATTCATGCAAACACCAAAGTCAAAGGAAATCATGTGTGAAATTTTTGCTTCATTAGGCACTTTTTCACCATTAGGTATTGCGTTCTCCGTGAGCGTTTCAAAATCAGGATCACAAATAACATCAATAATGCTTTCACAGGCATTCAAAAGCTTTTCTTTAAACGCTGCATCAACAAATACAGGTGTTTCACATACACGAAACTCGATATCACCCGGATGAAGTGCGTTGAGATCGTTTAGAAAATCCTGATACTTTTCAGATGAAAATTCCTCGTTGAATTTTTGACGGAGTGATGAAATCATAATACTGTTATTATCTATTAAAAATAACAGTTTCAGTTAAAAGCGGCAAAGAATTTAAGCCATTACCGCTTCTTTTTCAAACACAGACCGATAAAGAAAATTGGGAAGTATATGGGCATAGGTCCACATGATTTTATCTGGATCACCCAAATGTTCAATCATGCTCTTCCATTTTTCATGGCCATGATTTTCAATTACTGTTTTCTTTTTTTCTTCCGTTTGCAGGTACATACTCATACCAAACGCATCCGCTTCAGGATGAAACTGCGTACCTATCATGTGTTCATTAAATCGAACAGCCATAATAGCACGTTCCAGGGCAACATGTGGTCTTTCTTTTTCAATACACAGCAATTTAATACCCGCTTTTTTCAACTGAGTTAATTGAGGTTTGATTACCTGGTAATCACGGCTATCAACTGCATAAAAAGGATCTTTCAAACCATCAAAAACAACTTCAGCTTTACTTTTATTTACAAAATGAACAGGGAAAACACCAAAGGCTGTTGATTTACGTTTACACACCTCTCCTACATTAAAATACCTGCATGCAATTTGAAAAGAATGACAAATAAAGAACACATGCTTTTTGTTAAGATTACTGTCTGATGCGTTATGATCCAACACAGATTGTAGCCAGTTGAAATAGGTTTCTTCCCATTGCTTACCCAAACCATCAAAAGGGTTACCGGGCCCACCACTTGAAATAAAAACATCATAGCTCAGATCGGGCAGTTCGTTTTTTAAACGCACATCAAATTCATCCCAGCTAAGGTTAAGTTGGTGCTCATCAGCAAATTGATTTAAGATTTCACGAATACAGCGCATGCCCTGATTGGCAACGCCTTCATACATATCAAGTATTGCAACTTTCACCTTTTTTCCCTTCGAAAAACCCATAGCTGCAAATTTACCGAAAAATCACAGTTTGTAGTTGTCTTGTACTTTCCACAAATGTGAATTGGGCATAAAAAAACCCATTTTTTTCATAAACGGGTTTTGCATATTCTTAGATAGGCAGCTTAGAGTGAATTGAGATAAAGGTTTATTTTCTCAAGGCTTGAAATTTCTGGCTTTACAAAACCGCTATAGTTGCTGATAACTTTGTCATCTTTTATGCCCAGATAATAACTGTCGCCTACTTTTGAAATAGTAACAAATTTCACATCGGCATTTACAGGTATGTTAGGAAAACTAAATGTTCTGGTTGTTGCATTGCCGCTGAGTTGTATTACTGATCGTATATTTTTAAAAACCATGTAAACAGAAGTATTGGCATTTGAAAATAAATTAGGCAACACCACATTAACTTCAGTTGTTGCAAGTGCGGGCTCCAGCAAACGGTCAACATTTAACCAGCCCGTTCTTGTTGTGGAAATGGCATAACCTTTCTGAACTGGTGTTGTATTATTTGACCATACTGCCACTTGTGATCCATCATTGGCAGGTAACCAGTTAAACACAGATGTTGTTGTGGGTGAATTTGAACTGTAATATAAACTCATACCCTGCTTAGGAAGTTCATCAACATACTTAATATAAATGCGTTTAGATGGATTTACAGTTACTGGTGTGCCTGATGGTGTAAATAAACGCAGCAACAATGCACCTCCGGATTCGAGTGGAAAACGATTAGATACTGTTGGCACACCATAACGTATAAAATCACCTTTCTTTAAAATTAATTTATACTCCGCTCGAACGGTACCAACATAAACAGCACCGGTAGAAAAAAGTGATTCCCTTGGAATTTCAATGACCAAACCTGTGTTACTTGCAATTGAAGTATCAACTGTTGAATTTACGTTTACCTGTGCATTATCAAATACACCGGTAATACGATTTGTGAGTACAGATATTTGCGAGTTGGATGTAATTGTACTTACCCATGCACTATCCAATTGCTGTCCCGGATCGGGCACAAACACATCAGAATTTTTTTGACAGGCTGTGAAAAAAATCATGATTGCTACAATTACTGATATCCCTTTTACTTTCTTCATATTTGTTTAATTTAAAACAGGTGTTCTTCAAAGGTTGCAGAAACTTCCGTTTTAATTTGATACATACTTTAACGGTAGCGCTGCCCGGGCTTAATAAAATTGTAACGTACACCGAGCTGCATACCGGTTATTAAATAGCGTTGTTTAATAAAACTGTTTTGCTGTGTTACAGGATTTAAGTTGTAACGCATATATGGTTCTGCAAACAAATGCATACGGTCATTCAATTTTTTATACATGGCTACACTTGCAAAAACACCGACACCAATATTGCTTCTCCAGTTATTTGCATTGCTTCCTGTATTTGTTGAAATTTTCACCGGTCTAAATGTTGTGTCCAGCACCTCGCCTCCATAAAATGATGCAATGTTAAACACTGCTCCGGCATTTACTGCAAAGTGCAGCAAATCAGGATTACCAAACTCATAAGAAAATAGGACAGGCACATCAATAAACCTGTAACGGTTATACGTAGTTCGGTAACGGGTACCGTTTTGCTCGTAGTACATGGTATCACGTACAAACAAAGTATCTCCGGGGGCACGCACTACCGTGCGTATAGTAATGATTTGCGTTTGTTGTTTAGAATTTTCAGCAACAAGTTTCAATCGCTCATTAATTTGTGAATAATTGATTCCGGTTTTAATGAGTGTTTTTTCACCCAAATTTTTTACAAGTCTTACGCCGGCACTAAAACTGGTTCTGTAGCTTTCATTTTCATTTCGTTCACGTACATAACCAGCAGGCGCAGCTGTTGTTGTGAGAGTTCTCACATTATAATCAGGCCCTGCATAAATTTCAAGATATAAATCCTTTCTTCTTGGCCCATTAATAGTGGGACAGGAAGGTTTGTTTTGCGGCATGGCAATATTGCCCAACTTAAACTGCTGCAGATTTGATTTTTGAAAATAACCAGCAAGTGTTAATTGAGGTTGTGTAACAGACGTATTTTGTTTATTAGCTGTTTGTTTATTTTCAAAATCTTCTTTTATATCAGAATTAATATTAAACAAAGCATTTTTATTTATTGTGCTATGCTTTTGAATCAGTGTTTTTCTTTTTGCATTTGAATAAGAAAATTCATCTGGCTTATTATTCTGAACTGAAGCTATATTAGGCTCTTTACTTGCAACGGGAGCAATTTGATCATCATCACCAGGCTCCTCGTTATTTAATTGAACATTTGAAGAAGAAGCCAAAGTTGCTGAGTTATCATTTATATTTTGTCTAGACTTCTGTTCGTTTGAATTTATTTCTGTTTGTGTTAATGAAGAAGTTTTGTTGCTTGATGATTGATGATTAACTGATGTATTTGCAACATCCTTTTTTGATGTGATCGTTTTCGCTAAAGAAGCACTTTCTTTTTTTAGCAATAAAAAGCCTGTGCTGCTTGCTATAAGCAAAACGCCCAGCAATATCCAATGCTTTTTATTCCACCAAAAGAAAATGCCTTTGGGGTCATCATCCTTGTCTTTCTTAATTCGCTCCCACACATTCATGGGTGCACCGGAGTCGTACTGCTCCAGTTTAGATTTTACAAATTCATCAAACAATTTATCTGTCATACCGCAACAGGTTTTTGCAGTTTTAAAATTTCGTTTTGGAGAAACCGCCTAGCCTTCACCAATTGTGAACGGCTCGTACTATCTTTTATATTGAGCATTTCTGCTATTTCCTCATGACTGTAACCTTCAATTAGATGCAGGTTAAAAACAATTTTGTAACCTTCGGGCAAGCGACTGATTAAACGCATCAAATCATTCTCTCCCAAATGTGTATAGGCTGATGGCTCCATACTACCACCCTGTGATGTTTCTGGTTTAATTTCATCAAACCTTATTTTCTTCTTTTGGCAATGCTTTAAAGCGGTGTTTACAACGATGCGCCTGATCCATCCTTCAAACGAACCTTCAAACTTGAACTGGGAAAGATTACGATACACTTTAATAAATGAGTCCTGTAGAATATCTTCAGCTTCCATGCTGTCAACTGAGTAGCGAAGGCACACGGTGAGCATTTTACCGGCGAAACGTTCAAAAAGAAGCCGCTGGCATTGCTCATCGTTTTTGATGCAGCCCTGGATCAGTTGTTGTTCATTCAGTATCAGAGTATGGTGGTTCGGGTTTAAAAGTGAGAGCCCCGGCAACATTAGAACGCTGCCCGGAATCTGTTTTTTATAAAAAAGGGGCAAGATTTTTAACCCTGCCCCCCACTTATCAATAAATTTTCTGGTTCTTACATGCCAATATCCATCTTCTTCTGTTTCAAACTCCCTAGTGAAGGATCCATTTCAATGGCCTTATCACACAAAGCCATTCCTTTTTCCTTCTGACCCATTTTTTGATAGCACATACCAATCATATAAAGTGAACGGGCATTTTTGGTATCAAGCTGCAATACTTTATCCCAGTTATCAATAGCCGCCTGGTATTGACCACCCTTGTAAAGTGACTCAGCCAATGCGTAGGTAACAGAAACACTATAAGGCCTTTTCTCCAATGATTTTTGAAGATTTTCTGTGGCTTTTACAAAGTTTCCGATGTTCATATAACTGTACGCCAGATTCTCAAAATAATCAGCGTTTTGTGCCCATCCTCTTTGTGCTGCCAGCTCAAACATGGCGATAGCATTCTTATCATCGGGGATAGAATAATACACCATTCCCATTTCATAAACGTAACGGGAATTTTTTGTATCAAGATCGGCTGCCTTTTTATAAAAAGGGATGCCCTGTTTATAACGCTCCATTTCAACATAACTTCTTCCTATTGTATAGAATGCAGCTGCGTTGGTTGAATCTTCAGTTTCAATTGCATATAACAGGCGGTTGATGGCATTGGGATAATTTTCAAGATGGTAATAGCACATACCTGCAATATGGTGCATGGGTTTATCCTTGTGCAGTTTTTCCCATTTCTCAGTAAATTCCAAAGCATCTTTATAGCGACCTAAATTAAAATAAAGATTGGCCAGCTTTTGAAAAGTTTCTTCATTGTTTGGCTCCAGCCTGTACCAGCGTGTATAAGCATCAACAGCATGGCGAAAGTTGCGGCTTTCCAATGCATATTCACCCATTGCTTTTAGAGCAGTAATATTAGTTGTATCAAAGCTCACTGCTTTTTCATACAGATTCATTGCAAGTTGAATACGACGCTCTTGTCGTGCTATATTGGCTCTTTCTAAAAATGCGTTGGAACTATCCCTGTTTTGTGCAAGCAAGCATGTACAGAACAGAATTAATGCTGTAGTTAAGAAATGGGTTTTCATGGATTGGTACTTTGGTTTACAGGTAAAATGAATGAGGTTAAAATTAAGACCATGCGTAGAATTCCCTGCTAAAATCCTGCCGTATTTCACATTTTTAAGGGTTTTATTTAAGCAAAAGAGCACCCAAAGGGGGCAAATGCAAGCTGATTTCATACCATTTCTCCTTTTTATCAGTAAGTGTGGTCTTTATTTCTGGATTCAAAGTGTTGCCGGTGCCTCCATATTTTTTAGCATCGCTGTTAAATAGCTCAGCCCATTTACTTTTGCCCTGTATATGAATGCTCCAGTTTTCACGAACCACCGGCGTCATATTAAGCATAACCAAAATATCATCTTTTGTTTTCTTGCCTTTGCGTTTAAATACAACAACTGATTCGCTCCGATGGTTGAGATCAACCCATTCAAATCCATTTTGGTTGAATTGATTTTCATATAAAGCTGGCTGTTCTTTTAAAAGATGGCAAAGATCTTTTACACACTCACGAACACCCTTATGATACTCGTATTGCAACAACTCCCATTGCAATTCACTCTTATAATTCCATTCACTTGTAGCTCCAAACTCATTGCCCATGAATAATAATTTCCCTCCGGGATGGGCAAACATATAACTATACATCAAACGAAGGTTGGCAAATTTCTGCCATTCATCGCCCGGCATTTTATACAACATAGGACTTTTGCCATGCACTACTTCATCATGAGATAGCGGTAACATAAAATTCTCATCATAGTAATATATCATGCTGAAAGTAAATTGATCCTGCTGATGCTGACGATACAAAGGATCCTGCTTAAAATATTTTAATGAGTCATGCATCCAGCCCATCATCCATTTCATACCAAAGCCCAAGCCATCAGCAAATGTTGGTTTGCTTACACCAGGCCAATCAGTTGCTTCTTCAGCAATGGTTTGTACATTAGGCAAATCACGGAATATGGTTTCATTTAAATCTTTGATGAAAGCAATAGCTTCCAGGTTTCCATCACCGCCAAATTCATTGGGCTCCCACTGCCCTGCTGTTCTTGAATAATTTAGTTTGAGCATGGATGATACTGCATCAACACGCAATCCATCAATATGATAAACCTTGAGCCAATACATGGCACTGCTGATTAGAAATGATTTTACTTCTCCCCTTTTGTAATTGAAAATATAACTATTCCAATCTGGATGATAGCCTTTACGCATATCTGCATACTCATAAGTATGCGTGCCATCAAACATAAACAAGCCATGTGCATCATATGGAAAATGTGATGGTACCCAGTCCAGTATCACACCAATTCCTTCTTCATGAAAACGATCTACCAAATTCATAAACTGTTGCGGCGTACCGTAACGTGATGTGGGTGCAAAATAACCGGCGCCCTGATAACCCCAGCTTCCATCAAATGGATGTTCCATTACAGGCATGAGTTCAATATGAGTAAAGCCCATTTCTTTTACATAGTTCACTAACCTGTCAGCAAAATAATCATAGCTGTGATAGACTTCTTCATTGTTTCTATCCGGCCGCATCCAGCTTGCTAAATGCACTTCATAAACACTCCATGGCGCGTCTAATTTGTTGTGCTCTTTTCTCACCTTCATCCATTCAGCATCACGCCAGCTATAATCTAAATTCCAGGATATAGATGCAGTGTTGGGTCTAACTTCCCAAAAGTTTGCATAAGGATCTCCTTTATCCAATTTTAATCCTGCATATCCATGAATATGATACTTGTATGCATCGCCTTTTTTGAAATGGGGAATAAAACCTTCCCATATACCACTGTTATCTAAACGCACATTTAACGGATGACTTAATGGATTCCAATTATTGAAATTGCCGATAACTGAAATAAATGTTGCATTAGGCGCCCACACAGCAAAATAATAACCATCAGTTTCCAAAACATTCATACCATGAGAACCAAACAATTCATAACAACGATAGTTGGTTCCGTTTTGAAAATTCGCAATATCATCGCCCTCAAAACGTGAGTAATTCCAAACCGGTTTGGTGGTATCAATAAAATGATGGTCTTCGTACCTCTGTTGCTTTTTCACTGTTGATTTGATTGATGACTTTGCTGTTTTTTTTGCTTTAGCCATATTTGCAGCATTTTACTAAAAGTAAATGAAAAAGGCGACATTACTGTCGCCTTTAAATTCGTTATAAAATTTTCATCTTAATTCCAAAACCAAATTACTCACAGGCATCAGCGTTATTGTTTTTTCCAGTTGGAAAACCTGACCTGCAGCTACATCCAAAGCAGCCGTATAATCTTTCATTCGCTCGTTAAATCTTGCTAAGTCAATTGTCTTAGGTTCTTTGTTTGTATTCATTATACACATTACCGTTTGATTTTTGTCATAACGGAAATAAACATATACACCATCCACCGGTAAAAACTGCATAAACTTTCCTGTTTTAATGGCAGATGATTTTAAGCGAAAATTGGTGAGTGTTTTAATATAATTAAAAATAGAATTTTCTTTTACAGTTCTTCCTGCTGCGGTGAATTTATTGACTGCATCACCTTCCCATCCACCAGGAAAATCCTGGCGCACATAACCATCGTTGGGGGATGTTGTACCCGCCATTAATATTTCATTACCATAATACATTTGTGGAATGCCACGTGTGGTAAGCATCCATGCAAAAGCCATTTTGTATTTAGAGGTATCCTCTCCTACAACAGAGTAAAAACGGGGAATGTCATGATTATCTAAGAACACAACTTGTCGCATGGGGTTTTTATAAACCACATCCTGTGCCAGTGTTGTATAAAGTTTGTTCACACCATCCGTCCATCCAAAGTTATCATTGCATGCAGGTGTAATGCCATAAAACAAGGTTTGAAAATCAGTAGTAGCCTGCATGTTACTTTTGTACTGGATGTTAAATACATTTTCGCAATAGTAAG
Source organism: Chitinophagaceae bacterium (assembly GCA_046301455.1). Taxonomy (GTDB): domain Bacteria; phylum Bacteroidota; class Bacteroidia; order Chitinophagales; family Chitinophagaceae; genus Lacibacter. Next base: position 9,776 of record JBKCJY010000292.1, read on the forward strand.
CCTGGTTGATTACACCATGCACCCATGTTTCACCAAAGATGGTAATCTTAGGATACTCATCATACAAGGCTTTATTGCAGCGGTTCATAAAATCCAAATCGTTATAAGCATAGGTATCAATCCGGAAACCATCAATACCAAATTCTTCCACACTCCAGATGGCATGCTGTATTAAAAAGTTTTGTACAAAACGATTGCTCTGATCCCAATCGGGCATTTGATTGGTAAACCAGCCATCACTCATGATTTTTTTATCAGCCTTTGCTGCATACGGATCAAAGAGTGTTTGGTCTTTGTAGTTGGTTTGTGTATAAGACGGCCAGCGGTGAAACCAGGTACTGTCAGGCATATCACGGTATAAAATATGATCAATGTCAACATGATTATAAACAGCATCGCTTACATACTTCATCCCTTTTTGATGCATAGCATTTATCAGATTACGCATGGCCATATAACCACCCAGCCTTGGATCAATTTTATAATGATCAGTAAATGCATACCCATGCTCTGTACGCTCAGTGCGGTCATTTTCCCAAACAGGATTGAGCCAGATGGAAGTAACTCCGAGGTCTTTTAAATAATCGAGATGATTTTCTACTCCCTTCAAATCTCCACCATGACGGTTGAACACGGTATCACGCCTAAGCGATTGATCTCTCAAGCCAGGTACACGGTCATTGGTTTTATCACCATTGCTGAAACGATCGGGCATGATGAGATACATTAGATCAGCAGATGTAACTCCTTGTGCAAACTCGGTACCTCTGCCCTTTCTTCTTGCAGCAATGTTGAATTCAAAGTTTACAGTCTCCGTTCCTTTTTTTGTTGTGATGCCAATAGTGCCAGGTTTAGCAGTAGGTGCAATTGTCATATCCAGTATCACATAATTCTTATTAGCAAACCTGTTCACTTTTGAAATAGTTACACCGGGATATCTTGTATTAAAACCTGTGTGAGCACCCACACCTTCACCACGAATCATCAATTGAATTTTATTATACTTCATCCCTATCCACCAATTAGCAGGATAGGTGTTGTACATAATTTGTGCATGTGCATTTACAGCACAAAAAAATGTCAGCAACAAAACTGACATTTTAATTTTTTGAGTCATAATTATAATATTTAACAGAACAATTAATCTTTTGTTTTAATTACCAGTTTGGCAAAAATACCGGCAAGCACCATTGAAACACCTGCAAGTCCAATTACATTGATGGCGTTTCCACCCAATGCTGTTAATGCTACACCGCCAAGCAATCCAGCAAAAATCTGCGGAATTGTAATGGTTGCATTAAAGATGCCCATATATACTCCTGTTTGGGTGGGAGGTAATGATGAAGATAAAATAGCATAAGGCATAGCGAGAATTGCAGCCCATGCAATACCTACACCAATCATAGAAACAAACAACAAATATTTATCATTTATGTATACCATTGAAAGCAAACCTAAACCGCCTGCAAGCAATGAAACCATATATGTATTTTTTTTTCCATACTTATCTGCAAAGGAAGGCAATACCAGTGAATACAATGCCGCAAACAAACTGTAAGCAGCAAAGATTACGCCGGTCCAGTTACCAGCTTCATTATACTCCTTAGAAGTAGCATCACTTGTACCCCAAATGCTTTGTGCAATTCCCTGTGTGGTATAAACCCACATCAAAAACAAAGAGAACCAACTAAAAAATTGTGTAACTGCCAATTGCAACATTGTTTTAGGAGTATTTGCCAGCAATTGACCAAAACTCATCTTCACTTTATTCTCTTTATCAATATTATTATACTTTGCATATTCATCTGGTGGATATTCTTTTGTTTTAAATGAAGTCCATAACACTGTTATCAATAAAACGGCACCACCAATATAAAATGACCAGATAACAGTTGGAGCTACTTTATCACCAGGTGCAGGTTCATTGGCAACACCCCACCATGTTAAGAGGAATGGTAATAATGAACCAAATACGGCACCTGCATTGATTAAAAAACTTTGAACAGAATATCCTTTTGTTCTTTGATTGTCTGGCACCATATCACTCACCAATGCACGGAACGGTTGCATGGTTACGTTGAATGATGTATCCATCAACAACAACATGGTAGCACCAAAAACAAGCGGTGCCAATAGTGTTGCAAACTTTTCTGAATTGGGCATAAAGAACATGGCCGCAGCAGAAACAAATGCCCCACCGAGAATGAATGGAATTCTTCTTCCTAATCTCGTCCATGTTTTATCACTTGATAAACCTACAATAGGTTGTACTATTAATCCAGCTACAGGAGCAGCAAGCCAAAATAAACTGAGATGATGTGGGTCCGCACCAATTGCTGAAAGAATTCGGCTTGTATTGGCATTTTGTAATGAGTATCCAATTTGGACTCCCAAAAAACCGAAACTGATGTTCCAAATTTGCCAAAAACTAAGTAAAGGCTTAAGAGCCGACGATTTCGACGCAGTAGTTGTTGATACTTCCATAATCAATAGTTTGCCCCATTCCCTAAAGGGGACAATAAGATGAATAATAGTTATAACCTCGTAAGGGATTGAGGTTGGTTATTAAATTACAAATCCATCAGGCAATATTGCTCCTTTCTTCACCACCACAATTCCATCTTTAACGGAGTACAATGAATGATCCGTATTTGCAAGATGTGCACCGCCATTGATGCGAACATCGTTACCAATACGGCAATTTTTATCAATGATAGCGTTCTTAATATAGCAACGTTCGCCAATTCCAATTTTAGGTATACCATGCTCTGCAGAATGCAGCATTTCTTCCAGCGTTTCATAATAATCAGTACCCATAATGTAACTGCTTACCACGGTTGTACCATGACCAATGCGTGTACGAATACCGATTACACTATTCTCCAAACGGCTTGCAAGTATGATAGAGCCTTCTGCTATGATGGTTCTTTCCAATGTAGTACCGCTGATTTTTGCAGGCGGCAACATGCGTGCACGAGTGTACACAGGCTTGGCATTATCAAACAAATTAAAATCAGGTATCTCTGCTGTTAATGCAAGATTGGCTTCAAAGAAAGAATAAATATTTCCAATATCTGTCCAGTAACCATCATATTGATAGCTGGCCACTTTGTATTTATCAATGGAAGATGGAATAATTTCTTTTCCAAAATCAGTAGCATCTTTATGCTCTTCCATAAGCAAACTAAGCAATAGCTTTCGGTTGAAGATGTAAATACCCATTGATGCCAGATAATTGCGTCCCATCCGTTGCATTTCAGCACCGGTATCACTCACCCATTCACCCAGAACTTCTTTCTTAGGTTTTTCAATGAAAGATGTAATCATACTGTTTTCATCACTCTTCAAAATACCAAACTCTGGTGCTTCACGATCGCCAACAGGAATGGTGGCAATGCTGATATCTGCACCACGTTTAATATGCTCATCGATCATTTTTTGAAAATCCATTTGATACAACTGATCGCCACTGAGTATTAAAATATACTCTGCATCATGCTGGTGCACATGACGCATACATTGTCGCACCGCATCGGCCGTGCCCTGGTACCATCCCGGATTATCAGGCGTTTGTTCTGCTGCCAATATATCAACAAAGCCTGTGCTGAAGGCACTGAAGTGATATGTATTTTTAATATGCTTGTTAAGCGATGCACTGTTGAACTGTGTTAACACAAACATGCGATTGATGTTGCTGTTTATGCAATTGCTGATGGGAATATCAACGAGGCGGTACTTGCCTGCAATAGGCACAGCGGGTTTACTGCGGCTGGCTGTTAACGGATATAATCTTGATCCTGCTCCTCCACCGAGGATGATGGACAATGTACTTGTTGAAATACTCATAGTGCCTTTATTTATTGGTAAAGCAATTTATTTAAGAGACTGGTATAAAGTTATGTATTGTTGAATACTTTTTTCCCAACTAAAATCCAAATTCATCATTTGTTTTCGACTGGCACTAAATTGCTCTTTGTTTTGATACATGTTTACTGCCCTCCAAACAGCATGGCTCACATCACCAACACTTGCATTTTCAAAAACAATTCCATAACCACCAGGTGCTGCAATATCAATTACTGTATCCCTCAGTCCACCAGTATTTCTTACAATGGGCACTGTGCCATAACGCATGGAATACATTTGATTGAGGCCACAGGGCTCCACACGGCTGGGCATCAGCAAAAAATCTGCACCTGCATACATTAAATGACTGAGCGCTTCATTGTAACCGATATAACAACTGTAATCACCCTGGCTAATAGGCATCAATCCATTAAAATCAGCTTCAACTGCCGGGTCGCCGCTTCCTAATATTAAAAAATTCATTCTGCGGCCAATGTAATAAAAGGAATCGCCAATTACAGCAGGTAAAATATCAGCCGCCTTCTCTCCCACCAATCTTCCAATAAAAACAAAAAGAGGTTTTTCTACATCCAATCCAAACTGCTCACACAAACGTGTTTTGTTCTTCAGCTTTCCTTCATCAACAGTTTTTACACTGTAATCATCTTTAATGTATGTATCCACTGCAGGATCCCAAACTTTAGCATCAATACCATTTAAAATTCCGGTGCATTTGCCACGCTCATATTCAAAGAGAGCTTCTAATCCGTTACTCATGTAACGAAGCTCTTCCATATAACTTTCGCTTACTGTAGTTACTCTATCGGCACATTTAACAGCGCTTGCTAGTGGGTTGATGGTATCCTGCCAATCGAGTAAATCTGTTTTCCAGGTATCATAAGGCGGCAACCACACACTGTTGCTCCATCCCATCCAGCCTTGATATTGTGCGTTATGAATGGTAAAAACAGTAGGCACAGTTGCCAAATGTTTGTAACGATAACAATACTTCATCATAAAAGGAATGAGTCCTGTATGATGGTCGTGTACATGCACAACATCGGGCCTGTGTAACCATACACTCAACCAATCTACAAATGCAATTTGAAAAGCAGTAAAACGGTTACTGTCATCATCATAACCATAAATCTTATCCCTGTCCAGCAAGCCGTAAATATCTATGAGGTATAAATCAAAACCCAGCTTATTGGTGGCTTCTTTGATAAC
>JBKCJY010000293.1:0-1613 GCA_046301455.1 Chitinophagaceae bacterium
GCTTCTGTTTCCAGGCCTTTGGATGAAAGATTTAATTCATTATAAATACTGTCGGCAGCATATTTTACCAGCTCATCAAAACTTACTGTGGGTACTGTTGTTACATTTTCTATTTTGAGAAGATGGATATTTCTTCTGTCAGCTCCTGCAATACCTGAAATATAAACGGGTAGCTGCAACAGCAATAATAATAATACAGATGAAAGAAAAGGATGTTTTCGGATACAGTTCATGGATACGGTTTTTAACGGATGAAGAAGCCTCAAAAATAAATAAGCTTTCTGTTTTGCTAAACGCATTGCAATCAACGTTTTTTAATTAAAAAATATTGCGCAGCAGTTTATGGTTTTATTGTTTACAAAGGCTTTTTTAAAACGACATGCAAAGTTACCCCCATTATCGTAGAAAGAGTGTTAAAATTACTAAGTAAATCAGCTAAAACTATGCCTGTATAAGATAGGTTTTATTATAAATCAGTCACTTCTGCAACAATAAGATAGGAAGGTTGAAATGTTTTCAGGATAATATATTGTATCCACATTTCCTGTGCGCTGTATGTTCGTTCACCCTTTTCATCCCATAATTCTGGAGCACATAAACAACCAAGTGATGGCGTATGTGGAAAATAAGATTGATTCTTATAGTACTCAGGGTTGATGGTGGTGCCATGTGCAATGATTTCTGTGCGGCCAATTTTACCTGCCCAATAACTTTCTTTCAAGCCAATGAATTGTTGCAGATGCGCACCAAGCACATTGTTGTAATGGTTTTCATAAGCATTTGTTGTTCCAAAAAATTCTGATACATTATTTTCAAACGGTAGTATCATTTGCAGATTGGTGGTGGGGCCAATCCAGTTGTTATCAGATGTATCAATACCTGTTACTTTATACAAGCCCTGTGGGGTATTACCATTGGTTAGGTAAAACGGAAGATTGGAAATGCTCCTTGCTAATTGCGGAAACTTCAGCTCTTCATTTTTTTCATTTTTCAACCATGTACCATTTGCTAAGCGAATCATCAAATAGCCGGGTTTGTTTCTGTCTGTTGATTGAAAACTGCAAAGCACTGTCTGCTGGGGCAGAAAGGAAGTATCCAGAAAATCTTTTTTTGATGGCAAAGATTGCTGCGTTTTAGAACGCATGTATTTGTAATGCTGATAGTATACTGATTGCAGAAATTTATCTGATGAATCAATGAAAATGGATTTGCCTGATAAAGCAAGATACTCCAGTGCCATAGCTTTTACTTTTTCACTTTTAAACTGTTTCACTATTGGCTGAACCTCTGCATCAAACTCCGTTGCGTAAAGAGTATAAAGCATTTCAAAAAATGCACGTTGAAAACCCGGTCCCATTTGCGGAATCTTTGACAACTGCAATGAAATCTTTTCTTCATATCCTGCAGGTTTGTAGCGCATTATTTCCATAGCCCAGAATGCGCCCATCCATTTTTGAAAAGTGGAATCATTTAGTGGAAGTTGAATGGTACTGTGAATTTGTTGTTTGAGATGTGCTGTTACAGAATCTCTTATATGCTTTGATGCAAACGGAAAAATAGTTTGTGCTGATGAGCAATCAACAGCAATGCAAAACATGAATACGATTACAAAA
>JBKCJY010000294.1:0-2611 GCA_046301455.1 Chitinophagaceae bacterium
TGAAAAGCATGAAGTGTAACAGCGCAGGCTTTTATATTTCAATCTTTTTTTCGAAAGCAGTCACTTAAAAATTTTCTGTAAATGAAAAAGAAAATGTTTTTTGTGGCTGCTGTAATCTTCAGCAGTCATGCATTTGCGCAACAAGACACTACTTCAAAAAATTTAGATGAAGTAATTGTAACAGCCAACCGTATGCCGCAAAAACAATCACAAACTGGTAAAGTGGTTTCGGTGATAGGCAAAGAAATCCTTGAAAAGAATCAGGGACGATCAGTTGCACAGGTATTGAATGAACAGGCCGGCATCACAATAAATGGCGCATTGAACAATGCAGGCAGTGTGCAAACAGTGTACATGCGTGGAGGTAACAGCGGAAGAGTACTGGTGTTAATGGATGGCATCCCTGTTGGTGATGCTTCTTTCATCAACAATGAATTTGATCTCAATTTTTTTAGTGTGCATGATGTGGAACGTATTGAAATAGCAAGAGGCGCACAATCCACTTTATATGGAAGTGATGCGGTTACCGGTGTTATCAATATCATTACCGTAAAACAGAATGTAAAAAAACCATTCAACTTCAAATCCACAATTACAGGAGGCAATCTCTCAACTTTTCGTGGCAATGCACAATTTTATGGCAAAGCAGGAAAATTTACCTATCAAACAAGAATATCAGGCATCAACACCAAAGGTTTCTCGGCGGCGTATGACAGTGCAGGTAATAAAGGTTTTGACAAAGATGGCTACAAAGGAACCATAGCTAATGCATCAGTACAATATGCAGCAAATGAAAAATTATCATTCAGAACGTTTATACAAAACAGTTCCTATAAAGCTGACGTGGATGGAGGTGCATTTAAAGATGATAAAGACTTTACCATTAACAACCGCAACTTTACAACCGGTGCAGGTTTTTATTTTAAAAATGATGCTGTAAGTGTTACCGGTAATTATCAATACAGTGAAAATAAACGTAATTTTTTAAACGACAGTTTAAGCATCAGTGGTTTTTCAAAATACGTTCGTGATGATTATTTCAGCAAAAGTCAGTATGTAGAATTATTTGCAACAATTAAGCTGAGCAAATCATTTACATTGTTGCAGGGAGCAGACTACCGTTATGGTTCTTACAACAGTCAATTTTTATCCATCAGCTCATTCGGACCGTTCAAAAGTAATTTCAGGGATACATCCATGAGTCAGTCTTCAATGTATGCATCATTACTATATGCATCTACCAATAAAAAATGGAATATTGAAGCAGGTGGCCGTTTGAATGTACATAGCCGGTATGGAAGCAATTATACTTATACTTTTAATCCAAGTTATACGCTCAACAATCAGTTGCGTATTTTTGGTAGTATCGCTACAGGATTTAAGGCTCCCGGCTTGTATCAATTATTTTCAGGTTTTGGAAACACACAATTAAAACCTGAAGAAAGCATCAATTACGAAATGGGTGTACAGCATAAATACGAAAAGATCAATCACCGCCTTGTATATTTCTACCGTGAAATTGAAAATGGAATTGATTTTGATAATGTGAATTTCAAATACTTTAATTTTCCACGCCAGCTTGTACGTGGTCTGGAATATGAAGCAACTGCAGCTATCAGTTCATCCTTTCGTATAACAGGCAATTACACATTTTTAAATGGAACGGATGTAACACAAAGCCGTGTAACATTTAAAGATTCTTCCTACAGCTATCTGTTAAGAAGACCTGCACATACTGTAAATCTATCACTTTCCTATAATTATAAAGATCAATTCAGTGCATCCGTTACAGGAAGATCAGTAAGTAAGCGATATGATGTTACTGACTATAAAAAACCAGATATTGCTATTGATGCTTATTTTTTACTGAATGTATATGCAGAGTACAAAGCCACAAAGAATGTAAAACTTTTTGTGGATGCACAAAACGTAACCAATTCAAAATTCTTTGATTTGAGAGGGTTCAATAGTATTCCGTTTTTAATAAACGCAGGGATTACGGTGAATCTGTAATTATTCTCTGACGATACAAAGGCTCTGTTTACAATACAGAGCCTTTTTCTTTGGATGTAAGCCATCTGTATATCTTTGTAAAAATCAATAGTATGATCTGGGATATTAAAGAACTGCTTACAGTTACATTTACGTTGTTTGCTGTAATTGATATTGTGGGCTCTGTACCCATGCTCATTTCACTTAAAGAAAAGCTGGGTGGTATTAATTCTTTCAGGGCAACTCTGATTTCCGGGGGCTTGATGGTTCTGTTTTTCTTTTTAGGCAAACCGTTCTTGAATTTACTGGGAGTAGATGTAAAATCATTTGCCGTAGCAGGTTCTATTGTGATTTTTATTCTGGGTTTGGAGATGGTGCTGGGCATTGAATTTTTTAAAGCCGATAACAACCCCAAAGCAGGAACAGTGGTACCCATTGCATTTCCTCTTATTGCAGGCTCGGGTACATTAACAACCATTATGTCACTTAAAGCAACATTTGAACGCAGTGATAAAAATGAATGGATGATTTTAATTGCCATTCTTTTGAACTTGGTGATTATTTATATTGTGCTGCTTTCTCTAAGCAAAATAGAAAAAGCATTGGGGCCCGCTGGTTT
>JBKCJY010000295.1:0-1281 GCA_046301455.1 Chitinophagaceae bacterium
TTATCAATGATATCGAAGCATCCTTCAAAGATGAAATTCTCACACGCAAAGGCGAGCTGCGAAAAGAGTGGGAGGGAAAGATTGTGCTCAATAAACACCCTTATCTCAATATTGAATACCTCGGCATTTTGGTTGATGAAAAAAATCCATTAGTTCAAAATTCGCCCATGAAATTGAAAGCTGTTCGCCAGGCTATTAATTATGGTTTTGATAAACGAAAGTTGATGTTGTACTTACGCAACTCTATTGGCACACCTGCTGAAAGTGGATTTGTGCCCATGGGTTTACCAAGCTTTGATACAACAATTGTAAAGGGTTATAACTACAACCCACAAAAAGCAAAAGCTTTATTGAAAGAAGCAGGCTTTGATGCACAGCATCCGCCGCCACCTAGTAAATTGCTCACCATTCCTATTTATGCTGACCTTGCTAGCTATATTGCTCGTGAATTACAGGATGTGGGCTTAACAGTACAAGTGGAAGCGATACAAAAAAGTTTATTGCTCACCCAAACCGCAAAGAATCAAGCTTTGTTTTTCCGTGCAAGCTGGATTGCAGATTATCCTGATGCCGAAAATTATTTCTCTGTGTTTTACAGTAAAAATCCATCACCTCCCAATTATACACGCTACAGCAATCCTGCCTTTGATGCTTTGTATGAACAGAGCAACAAAGAACCGAATGATTCATTGCGTTACAAGCTTTACCAGCAAATGGATACAATGATTGTTAATGATGCACCTGTTGTTCCTGTGTGGTATGATATGGTGATTCATCTGGTGCAGCCAAATGTTCAAAATTTCAAACCCAATGCCTTAAACTGGCTGGAGTTAAGAAGGGTGAAGTTTAAATAAACAGGTATTGTTCAAAAAAATATCGGCCGGTAAAAACACAGGCCGATATACTGAAAATGATAACTATCTAAAATTGTAAACGAGCTTTACGCTAAAGCAGCTTCTTTTGATAATTTACTTCTCTTACTGCTTCCTCATTTTATCTTTAAATACTTTTTCAAACTTTTCCAATTTGGGTTTGATGACGTAGTAGCAGTAAGGATTATTATTTTTATTGAGATTGTAATAGTTCTGATGATAATTTTCAGCTTCACGATAGTTTTTATAAGCTTCAATGGTAGTAACAATAGGATTTCCAAATGCACCGCTTTTGTCTAATTGCTCTTTATAATATTCTGCTTTCTTCTTTTGCTCAGCATTATGGTAGAAAACAGCACTTCTGTACTGTGGACCTGCATCATTTCCCTGCCTGTTTAATGTGGTGGGG
>JBKCJY010000296.1:0-4301 GCA_046301455.1 Chitinophagaceae bacterium
CATCAAATTGAAAGCGTTGAAACCTTGTGCCCAGAATCCCGCATCGTTGCGGGACACATCCTTCCTCAAAACAAAAACGCTTTCAATATCAAATTGAAAGCGTTGAAACCTTGTGCCCGGAATCCCGCATCGTTGCGGGACACATCCTTCCTCAAAACAAAAACGCTTTCAACATCAAATTGAAAGCGTTGAAACCTTGTGCCCAGAATCCCGCATCGTTGCGGGACACATCCTTCCTCAAAACAAAAACGCTTTCAATATCAAATTGAAAGCGTTGAAACCTTGTGCCCAGAACAGGAATCGAACCTGCACATCCTTGCGAATACCAGATTTTGAGTCTGACGCGTCTACCAGTTCCGCCATCTGGGCATTGGGGGTGCAATATTACAGAAACTTTGCTCTCGCATGAAATTTTTCTATGCCTTCATTTTTTATGCTCGTAAATTTGCTGACCCCTAAAATGATTGCATGCTAAAGATTGGATTAATTAAAGAAGGAAAAATTCCGGCAGATAACCGTGTAGCCCTCACTCCCGCCCAGTGTAAATGGATTCACAAAAATTCTACTGATGTTAAGGTCATTGTTCAATCCTCAAACGATAGGTGTTTCAGCGACAGAGAATACCGCATGGCTGGTGCAGAAGTAAAAGATGATATAAGTGAATGCGATATTCTTTTTGGTATCAAAGAAGTCCCGAAACATCAACTGATTGAAGACAAAACTTACTTATTCTTTAGTCACACAAAAAAAGCTCAGCCGCATAATCAAAAGCTGATGCATGAAATGGTGAAAAAACAAATTACGTTAATTGATTACGAATGTCTCACACATGAAGACGGTCAACGTATTATCGGTTTTGGCTTTTTTGCAGGTATTGTAGGTGCTCATAACGGAATGATGGCTTATGGAAAACGTACCGGCGCATTTAAACTGGGGCGTGTGAGTGAAGTAGATGATTACCGTGAATTGATTCACACTTACTTTGGATTAAAACTTCCTAAACTAAAAATCGCTGTTACAGGTAGCGGACGTGTTGCACATGGTGTGCTGGAAATTATGAACCTGATGGGAATTCATGAAGTGGAGCCTTTTGATTTTTTGCATAAACAATTTGATTACCCTGTTTATGTGCATTTAAAAGGAAGAGATTTGTATGAAAGAAAAGATGATGGAACTTACAACCGTGAAAACTTTCATAATCACCCGGAAGAATACAAATGTAGCTTCTCCCCTTTTATAAAACATACTGATATCTTACTCAATGGTGTGTATTGGGATAAAACAATTGCTCCATTGTTTTCTATTGAAGAATTTAAGAGCTCCGATTTCAAGATTCAAACCATTGCTGATATTACAAATGATACCAATGGTTCCATTCCCGTAAACATTGGTGATTCTACAATTGAAAATCCGATTTACGGTGTTGATAAACATACACTGCAACAAACAGCTCCGTATCTACCTTCATCTGTTGATTTAATGGCCGTTGGCAATTTACCTAACGAATTGCCTAGAGATGCCAGCCGTTACTTTGGTGAACAGTTAATCAAATATGTGCTGGAAGATTTGATGAAAGGCGGTTCTGCTGTTATTCAACGTGCTACGATACTTAAACAAGGTGTATTGACAGAAGAATATAGCTATTTGAAGGAATATGCCAGTTCTGAAAAATAAAAAGTCAAAAAAGATATTCCTGTGTATTACAAATACAAGTAATAATCTTTCAGCAATTCAATAAACGCAGGAGTATATTCATTCTTTTCATCTTTAATTGACAATGATTTTATTTCAGGCTCAGGTTTGTTTCTTCCAAATAATAACATCGTCCGGAAATAAGAATGATGTATTGTTTGCATCACATCGGCTCGTTTGATCAAATTCAAATAACATGCCTCAGCATCAACAATGAATTTATTGGCACGATGATTAGGAAGTAACACAGCAAAGCATCCTTCATCACTCAAATTCGTATCAACTATTTTCAACAATTCATCCAGCTTCAACCCTTCATCATGCATTGCTACATTTCGATTGCTTAAACCACTTTTTAAATCACCTTCATAAAACGGTGGATTGGCAATAATTAAATCGTAATTCTTTTCAAATACAATCTCCTTCACATCACCTAAAAACAAATGCAACCGCTCTTTCCATTTTGATGCTGCTATATTTTCTTTCGCCTGCTCATAAGTTGGTTCATCAATTTCAACTCCATCAATCAACGCTTCAACTTTTTGTGCCATCATCAACATCAGTAATCCTGTGCCTGCGCCGATATCCAATGCATTTTTAACTTTTAACTTTTTACTTTTTACTTCATCAGCTATCCAAGCCCCAAACAAACAACTATCCGTACTCACTTTTAAAGCAGCACGTTCCTGTTGAACAACAAATTGTTTGAATTGAAAATAATTATTAGGCATGTATTACTAACGACTATTGACTACGGGAGAGTAACTTACCACTCAGCCCTTGCACTCGGCACCGCACTCAGTTCTGCAAAATCGTTTTCTAAAAATTTATAATAAGCAGTAACAGCTATCATAGCCGCATTATCTGTACAATATTCAAATGCAGGTATATACGTTTTCCAATGGTACTTCTCCCCCATTTCAGTAAATGCTTTACGCAAACCACTGTTGGCACTCACACCACCTGCAAGACAAATATTTTTGATGCCTGTTTTCAATGAGGCTTTTTTTAATTTATTCAGCAATATTGAAATAATTCTTTTTTGAACAGATGCACAAATATCGTTAAGATTTTCAGCCACAAATTTTTTCTGCTCTTCATCCGTTGCCAAAAACTCTTCTTTATACACCTGGCTTGTCCCTGCATTTTTCAAAAAATAAAGAATGGAAGTTTTCAATCCACTGAAACTAAAGTTCAGTTCCGGTATCTGGGGCTCAGGGAAATGAAAACGTTCGGCGTTGCCCTCTTGTGCATATTTATCAATCAATGGCCCGCCGGGATAAGGCAGTCCCAGCAACTTGGCCGTTTTATCAAATGCTTCACCTGCGGCATCATCAATCGTTTCACCCAATACACTCATCTTTGTTGGGCTTTCACACAAAACAATTTGCGTATGACCACCGCTCACCGTTAAACATAAAAAAGGAAAAGATGGTTTTTCCTCAGCAATCAAATTAGCAGTTACATGCGCCTGCATATGATGCACAGCAATCAATGGAATATGTAATGAAAGCGCCAATGATTTTGCAAACTGTGTGCCCACCAGCAAACTACCAATCAAACCCGGTGCCTGTGTAAATGCAACGGCATTCATTTCCTGCAAACTGCAACCCGCTTTCTTCAACGCTTCATCCACAACCGGTACAATATTTTCCATATGTGCACGGCTCGCCAGCTCAGGCACTACACCTCCATATTGTTCATGCACTGATTGTGATGCAATGACATTGCTCAAAATCTTTCCATCCCTGCAAACAGATGCAGAAGTTTCATCACAAGAAGATTCAATAGCTAAAATGGTAATCAAAAAATGAGAAATTAAGATTCAGGAAAAAAATTAAAAAAGTAAGACTGTACTTTAAAAATTTGAATTTTTACTTGCTCCTTATCGCCACCACCGGATCCATCCTCGCCGCAATAATAGCAGGAATCACGCCCGCTAAAATTCCTGTAATTATACAGGTTACAACAGCACCTAAAAATAAGCCCCATGATATGGCAACTTCAAACTTTAATACCGCTGTTAAGAAAAACGTAAGGAGGAACACCATTAATAATCCAATAATACCTCCAAGTACGCACAGGAAAGCACTCTCCATTAAAAATTCAAGTAGAATTGTTCGGCTCTTGGCACCTATTGCTTTTTTCAAACCAATGATACTTGTACGTTCACGAACTGTAACAAACATAATATTGGCTACACCAAAAATGCCCACAATAAAAGATAAAATGGTAATGGCAATACCACCAATCGTTACACCTGTAAAAATGGAATTTAGCTGTGCGGAACCTGTGTTCACATCATTCAATGCAAAATTATCTTCCTGCTTGGGATTTAAACGGCGCACACTACGCATTACACCACGCAATTCATTTTTTAAATCTTCAACAGGTATATTTTCTTTTCCTTTTACTAAAATAAATGGGTCGCTGTTTCTTTCATCTGCCAGTTGTCCTGCAAATAAATAGGGAACAAGAACTGCGTTATCAAAATCCCATCCTCCAAATAAAGATTGTCCTTGTTTTTTGATAAGTCCAATGATAGTTACTTTTTTCCCTTTAAGGTTTATTGATTTACCAAGTGCATACTCTGGTTTTACAAATAATTT
>JBKCJY010000297.1:0-2429 GCA_046301455.1 Chitinophagaceae bacterium
AAAATTTCAGAGAGTGCAGCAAAGGCTGATATCATTATTACAACGGCACAAATTCCCGGTAAGAAAGCACCGGTGCTTGTAGCTGAAGAAACCCTTCATAAGATGCGTAACGGTTCTGTGATTATTGATTTGGCTGCGGCAACCGGTGGTAATACACCCTTCACCAAAAACAATGAAACGGTTTTGTACAATGGTGTTTCCATTGTGGGTAACAGTAATCTGCAAGCCACCATGCCTAGTGATGCAAGTAAATTGTATGGTAAAAATATTTTCAACTTTCTGCAATTGATTATTGACAAAGAAGGCAACATTCATTTAAATTTTGAGGATGATTTGGTGAAAGGATGTTGTGTAACGCATAATGGGGCGGTGGTGCATGAGCGAATGAAGTGATATTATGAAGCTTCTGTTGCGTCGCACTCTTCATTGTTCTTAATTCTATCGAGCAAACTTTTTAACAGTATAACTATATGGATAATTTTCTTTCTTTCTTTTCCACGCATCAGCAAATGATCTACATCGTCATCCTCATGATTTTTGTAGGTATTGAAGTGATTGGTCGTGTGCCTGCAGTATTACACACACCTTTAATGAGCGGTGCCAATGCCATACATGGTGTGGTTATCATCGGTGCTATCATTGTAATGGGCAAAGCCGAAGCAGATAATTATTTGGCACTCATTCTCGGCTTTATTGCTGTGATTGTAGGAACACTCAACGTCGTAGGTGGTTTTGTGGTGACAGACCGAATGCTTGAAATGTTTAAGAAAAAGAAATAAACAGTACTCTTTAATAGTTGAAACATGAACATACTCATCATATCATATCTCATTGCATCTGTAACATTCATTCTTGGATTAAAAATGTTGTCCAATCCTGCTACTGCACGTAAAGGGAACTTAATTGCAGCAGGAGGGATGACGATTGCTATACTTGCCACTATTTTTCTCTATGAAGAAGGTGGTGTAAAGCTGGGAAATTATGGATGGATATTTGGTGGATTAGTAATTGGCTCTGTTGTGGGAACGTTGGCTGCAAAAAAAGTAAAGATGACAGCCATGCCGCAAATGGTGAGTTTGTTTAATGGAATGGGAGGCGCTTGTGCTGCTTTGATTTCAATAGTTGAGTTTGACCATTTAACGCATAACTATTCTGCAGGGGATTTTACATTCTTCAGTTCATTGGATGGAACAACATTACTTATCATTATGGCAGGACTTATCATCGGTTCTGTTTCATTTGCAGGTAGTATGGTTGCGTGGGGTAAGCTTGATGGAAGAGTAAAAGATTTTTCATTCAAAGGCCAGCATGTATTTAATATTCTGATGCTGTTAGTGTTGATTGGTTTAACAGCATTTATCTTAATTGCAAGACCCGAAGAAACCATTTTATACTTTTATGTGATTCTTGCATTATCACTCATTTACGGCATCTTCTTCGTGATGCCTATCGGCGGTGCAGACATGCCCGTTGTGATTTCTCTGCTCAACTCATTCACGGGTGTGGCAGCGGCCTGCGGTGGATTTTTGTATGATAACAAAGCCATGCTCACAGGTGGTATATTGGTGGGTGCAGCAGGTACACTCTTAACCATTCTCATGTGCAAGGCCATGAATCGTTCACTCACCAATGTCTTGATTGGAAATTTTGGTGGCGGTAATGCAGCAGCAGGTGGTGGTGCAAAGTCGCAAGGTTCTTACAAAGAAATTTCATTGAGCGATACAGCGGTATTACTTTCTTATTCCAATAGGGTGTACATCGTTCCCGGTTATGGTCTGGCGGTTGCACAGGCGCAACATGCCTGTCATGAACTGGAAAAAATATTAACGGAAAAAGGAGTGGAAGTAAAATATGCCATTCATCCTGTAGCCGGACGTATGCCCGGTCATATGAACGTATTGCTGGCAGAAGCAGATGTAAGTTATGATTTGCTTAAAGAAATGGAAGAAGCCAATGATGAATTTGCTTCAACCGATGCAGTGTTGATATTGGGTGCCAATGATGTGGTGAACCCTGCTGCCAAAACAGATCCTTCTTCACCAATTTACGGAATGCCCATCCTGGATGTAGAATTGGCCAAGAATGTAATTGTGAACAAACGAAGCATGAAGCCGGGCTATGCAGGGATAGAAAATGATTTGTTCTTCCGCCCCAAAACAAGCATGTTGTTTGGCGATGCAAAGAAGGTGATACAGGATTTGATTGCAGAAGTGAAGAATTTGTAGGTTTGACTTGAAGAATAGTAAGTAAATGTTACTGAAATGAAGCTTCTAAATAATGTTTTTGCTTCTTGCTATAGCTTTTATAAACGATACCCAAATGAATCTCCAAGATTTACTTCGGTCTGCTTGATAACGCTTATCATTTCGATTGTTTCAATATTGATTTTAATAATTATATCCAGAATTATTAATTACAATATATTAGGG
>JBKCJY010000298.1:0-6368 GCA_046301455.1 Chitinophagaceae bacterium
AATAATTTGCAGCGCTTTTATTATTATTTTTTGTTATTACTTTCTATCTGCTGTTGGCATCATTCATGCGGATGCTTCTGCCTTTGAATTTTTTACCATCAATGGCTTTCATCATTTGTTTTGCTGCGCCACTTTCCACTTCCACCCAACTGTTCAATTCACGCATATCAATTTTACCGAGTACATCTTTACGCAGTTCACTCATGTCTAATATAAACTGGAGGAAGCTGGCTTTATAAAAACCATCTTTGGTACCGAGGTTGACAAAGAGTTTGGTGTAGTTACCACCGCCTTTAAAGTCACGGCCCTGTGTATCACGATAGGGTTTACGTTCACCACCACCATGTTCGGAAACCATACGTTCTCTTCTGCGATCTGTTCTATCGCCTCGGCCACCGTCTTTTGAAAATTTATCAAAGCTGCGGCTGCGTTCACGGATGTTGAGGTCTTCCGCATTTTCATAATACTTAAGGAAACGATCAAACTCCATAGCAGCAACACGTTTCAGAATTTCTTCCTTACTCATTTCTGCAAATTTTTCCTGCAGCATGGGTACATAGGTTTCATATTCTTCATTGCTCACATCAGTACTGATAATTTTATCCATGAAAGCAAAAAACTGCTTGCGGCAAACATCTTTACCAGTGGGTATTTCAAACTTATGAAACGGAGATTTTACAATACGTTCAATCTGCTTGATCTTGCCCACTTCACGGCTGTGAACAATACTCATACAAATACCCGTTTTACCGGCACGGCCTGTACGTCCGCTGCGGTGGGTATACACTTCCATATCATCGGGCAACTCATAGTTGATTACATGGGTGATGTCTTTTACATCAATACCACGTGCAGCTACATCCGTTGCAATCAATAACTGTAATGTTCTTTCACGGAATTGTCCCATTACGCTGTCACGCTGCTGTTGTGTTAGATCGCCATGCAACGCATCAATATCATACCCCTCACGTGTAAGTTTTTCAGCTATTTGCTGTGCATCAATTTTAGTACGTGTGAAGATGATACCGTAGATACCGGGGTTGAAATCAATCAAACGTTTCAGTGCTTCATAGCGGTGTTGTGATGATACCACGAAATACTGGTGATCAATATTTACGTTGGCGGTATTCATTTGACCAACCGTTACTTCCACAGGTGATTTCATGTACTTGCGGCTCACCTTACGAATCTCAGGTGGCATGGTAGCACTAAAGAGCCAAGTGCTTTCTTTCTTTGGTGTGTTCTGCAGGATGAATTCAATATCATCCTGGAAGCCCATGTTGAGCATTTCATCGGCTTCATCCAATACTACATATTGAATTTCACCGAGGTTAATTGCTTTGCGTTCAATTAAATCAATTAAACGGCCGGGAGTAGCTACTATAATCTGCACACCTCTTTTAATATCACGTATCTGCATGCCAATAGAAGCACCGCCATAGACGGCTACTACATTCATGCCTTTTTGATATTTCTTAAACAGTTCAATTTCTTTTACAATCTGCATGCAAAGTTCACGAGTGGGGCACACTACGAGTGCCTGTGGGAACTTCTTCTCTTCATCTATCAATTGCAGGAGGGGTAAGCCAAAGGCTGCGGTTTTACCGGTTCCTGTTTGAGCCAAACCTATTAAATCTGTAGTACCGCTTAATAAAACGGGGATGGATTTTTCCTGGATAGGGGTGGGAATGCTAAACCCCTTTTCTGTAATTGCTTTCATCAATCTTTCTTCAAGACCAAGCGCTTCAAATGTGATCATCACTAAAAAAAATTTATTTGGCGGCAAAGGTAAGGTTTTATGAGGGAAGGGGAGGTATGAAGCGGCTTTAAGGTGCGTATTTGATGCTTGGGATTGCTGATTACAGACATTGTGGAGGCTTTTTTTGTATGAAATGACTCATACAGGCCTTGTAACTTCTATGATTTACCCTAACTTCGTTCTTTAATGCAACTATCCACTCGTCATCTGCTCGGCATTAAAGATTTACAGGCATCGGATATTCAATTAATTCTCGACACTGCCTCTCAATTCAAAGAAGTTTTACAGCGACCAATTAAAAAAGTACCATCCTTGCGTGATGTTACGATTGTGAATTTGTTTTACGAAAACTCTACACGTACACGTATTTCGTTTGAACTGGCTGAAAAACGTTTGAGTGCCGATACCATTAATTTCACGGCATCGGGTTCCAGTGCCGCCAAAGGCGAAACACTTTTGGATACGGTGAACAATATCCTGAGTATGAAAGTGGATATGGTGGTGATGCGGCACAGTGCAAGCGGCGCACCGCATTTTCTTGCCCAACATATTCCTGCTGCCATTGTAAATGCAGGTGATGGCATTAATGAGCATCCCACACAGGCATTGCTGGATGCGTTTTCAATCCGTGAAAAGCTGGGAACACTGGAAGGAAAGAAGATTGCCATCATTGGTGATATTATGCACAGCAGAGTGGCGCTGAGTAATATTTATTTGCTGAAGAAGATGGGAGCGGAAGTAACCGTTGCCGGGCCGCCTACATTGATTCCAAAATATCTTCAGCAATCATTTGGTGTACATGTTTCTTACAATGTAGAAGAAACATTGAAGTGGTGTGATGTAGCGAATGTGTTACGTATTCAATTAGAACGTCAGAATCAACCGTTGTTTTCTTCTCTTCGTGAATACAATTTAGCATTTGGCATCAGTCGCAAATTGCTGGATTCATTAAATAAGGAAGTTGTTATTATGCATCCCGGCCCCATTAACCGTGGTGTGGAAATTGACAGTGATGTAGCAGACAGTAAACAGTCTATTATTCTGCAACAGGTAGAGAATGGAGTTGCAGTACGAATGGCTGTGTTGTATTTGCTGGCGGGTAAGCGCTCAGAAAGCTAATTTCTTTATACTTCGTTTTGTTGCACCATTCATTTATGTCTGATGATGCTTCTGAGTATTTATAGCAATTTGGTTCAATGGCTGGAAGAGCACATGCTCAAATGCCCCAGCAAAATGCTCTTACATATTGATTGCCCGGGTTGCGGTTTGCAAAGAGGCATCATTTTATTGATGAAAGGAGAATGGGAGCGGAGTTTTAGTGTGTACCCCGCAGCTTTGCCTATACTCTTTCTGTTTTTATATTTACTATCACACCTCATTTTTAAGTTTAAGCAGGGCGCAAGAAATCTTACAATCTTATTTATGTTGTGCGCAGGCATCATTCTGCTGCATTATATTTACAAAGTAATAAACCAACAACTATAGTAACTTATGAGAAGTAATGAGCAAAGTGATTATTTAAGTTCCGGTTCCTCTTATCCTCAACCATTGCCTAACGCAACAGCTTCACTGGTTTTGGGTATTTTATCAATTGTTATTTGCGGAGCAGGTTTAGTAATCGGAATCATTGGATTGGTGCTCGCAAATAAAGACCTTACCTTATACAATAATCATTCTGAAAGTTATAGTCTGACTTCTTATAACAATACAAAAACAGGACGCACCTGTTCTATTATCGGCATTATTTTAAGTAGCCTTTTTATATTAATATATGCAGGTATTCTCATAGCTGCTTTTTCAGGAAAGCTTTCTGATATTTAATAAACTTTCAATAACCAAACAAAACAACAAATTACAATGGAACAATCAAATCAACCACAGGTACAGCAACCTTTGCCAAACGCCACCATGATTTTAGTACTTGGCATCCTGTCAATTGTTATTTGCTTTATTACAGGCATTGTTGCACTGGTAATGGCAAAAAAAGAAATGGAATTGTATAATAACAATCCGGGATTGTACTCTGAATCTTCTTTAGGCACTGTAAAAGCAGGTCGTATCTGCTCTATCATCGGTCTTATACTCTGGGCAATCGGCATATTAGTGTATGTTGCCATTTTTGCATTTTTTGTATCTGCCGTTGGAGCATCCGGTGGTTTTAATAATTGATTTTGTTTTTATACAAGCAAGCGGCTGTTTTTTAAAACAGCCGCTTGCTTTTTCTTTTGCTTGTTAGTCTTGTGATCAGAAAAAATGAAAGCCGTGGTTCTTTACAAATCAAACTTTATTCCCTGCGCCAATGGTAAGTTGGTTGAGTAGTTGATGGTGTTTGTTTGTCTGCGCATGTAATTCTTCCACGCATCACTGCCGCTTTCTCTGCCGCCACCTGTTTCTTTTTCACCACCAAAGGCACCGCCGATTTCTGCACCGCTTGTACCGATGTTGACGTTTGCAATACCGCAATCACTTCCTGCTACAGAAAGGAATTGTTCTGCTTCACGCATGTTCAAGGTCATAATAGAAGAGGAGAGACCTTGGGGTACACCGTTCTGTATAGCTATCGCTTCATCCACCGTTTTATATTTCAACAAATACAAAATAGGAGCAAAGGTTTCATGCTGTACAATTTTGTAATGTGGTTGCGCTTCTGCAATACAAGGACGCACATAACATCCGCTTTCATAACCTACACCACTTAACACTTCACCTTGCACTACAAATTTTCCACCTTCTTCTTTGCATTGTGCTATTGCTTTTTGATATGCCGCAACAGCATCTGTATCAATCAACGGACCTACGTGATTGTTTTCATTCAGCGGATTGCCGATTCTTAATTGTTTATAGGCAGCTACTAATTTTTCTTTAACTGATTCATAAATGCTTTCATGAATAATCAATCTTCTGGTAGTTGTACAACGCTGACCGGCTGTACCCACTGCACCAAACAATGAACCGATGATGGCAATATTTAAATCAGCATGTTCGCTGATGATGATGGCGTTGTTTCCACCCAGCTCCAGCAAACTTCTTCCCAGGCGTTCACCCACTGCTGCACCTACTGCTTTGCCCATGCGTGTGCTGCCTGTAGCTGATACCAATGGAATACGTGTATCATGACTCATCCATTCGCCCACTTCACGTTCACCAACTACTAAACAACTCACACCTTCGGGTACATTGTTTTTTGCAAACACATCTGCAATGATTTTTTGACAGGCCACTGCACACAAAGGTGTTTTTTCTGATGGCTTCCAGATACACACATCACCACAAACCCATGCCAGCATTGTATTCCAACTCCATACTGCTACAGGAAAATTGAAAGCAGAAATAATTCCCACCAATCCCAATGGATGCCATTGTTCATACATGCGGTGCATGGGCCGTTCACTGTGCATGGTTAAGCCATGCAGTTGACGACTGAGGCCAACAGCAAAATCACAGATGTCAATCATTTCCTGTACTTCGCCATAACCTTCCTGCAAACTCTTGCCCATTTCATAACTCACCAGTTGGCCAAGTGATTGCTTGTGTGTGCGCAATGCTTCACCAATTTGTCTTACAATTTCACCACGCTTAGGTGCAGGCCATTTGCGCCATTCAGTAAAAGCTTGTTGTGCTTTTGCAATAATTGTTTCATACGCTTCTTTATCAGCTGTTACAACACCTGCAATGGTTTTACCATCAACAGGAGATGAAGAAGTAATTGTTTTGCCTTTGCTTGCCACATCATATACACCTGTGGAAGCGCCATGATTGGTTGCTGCAATACCCAGTTGTTTTAAGAAATCCTGCATACAATCGTTTTATAAGTTAAAATTTTTATACCGCCTGAATTTTTACTTTCATTTCAACTTTTTCAAAGCGGCATGATACAAGTATTTATTTCAAAATTCACTACTAAAATAAGTTGTCATACTCTTTGGTATCATTGAAAAGTTATTTTCACTCCACCCATCAACCAGCGGCCGGGCATCACACTTCCCAGAATTTCGCTATAGCTTTTATTGAACAGATTATCTGCCTGCACAAACAAAACCCAACTTTTTCCAATGTTGGCATCCACACGCATATTCAATAAAAAATAAGAGCGGCTCAAAGGTACGATGCCGGCAGGAGCTACAGCTGTATTTCTTGCTTTGTACAAACCGTTTATATTTATTCCGATTACTTTGTAACGATAGTTGATAAAGTAATTAAAAAATTCATTTGCATGATTGGAAACGTACAGTGATGGAATGGTGTCGCTGCTTCTGCTGCGCATCCAGATGAAACCAAGTCCTCCTGTAAGTGTGTGCTGTTCTGCAAAACTGTGACTCACCTGTATATCGGTTTCCACACCTGTTGTGTTTACGGATGTAATGTTTTTTGACAAATCATAATTGGAGCCTGCAATTAAGTTTGATTGTCTGGGCATGTTGGCATAAGGTGTACGTACCCAATCAATCAAACCCGTATGAAAACGTTCAAACCAGGTGCTTGAAATTTTGATGCTTTTGCTTAAAAAATAATCAGCTCCAAATTCATAGCTGATGGAAGTTTCAGCATTCAGATCAGGATTACCGATGCGGTTGCCGCCGGGAACATTGGTACGTTGATAATTGTTGAA
>JBKCJY010000299.1:0-27694 GCA_046301455.1 Chitinophagaceae bacterium
GAATACTTTTGTTCGGGCTTCATATTATTTAATACTACTTTTTATACAACTTACTTTTTTTTCAATTTGTTCTTTTGCTCAACCGGCGTTTAAACAAGTTGCACAAAAAACAGCACCCGGTTTTTTTCAAAGAATGGAAAGGATGAGTAATGATTCATTGGTTATGGTTACAATCCAGCTACAATCAACCGATGCATGGAAAAATTGTGCAGGTGATGATAAAAACTATTCCATCATCAACCGTTTTGATCCATTGCATATGCTTACTATAAAAGCAAAGGCTTCTTTCATAAAAAAAATAATCAACTGCAATGCAGTATTATTTACAGATGATGTAAAAAAGCCAAAAGAGGAATTGCTGCTTGGTTTTGTTGATTATTCATTCAACAATATTTCTTTGCTTCAAAGTGAATATCCGCAATACAACGGTAACAATCTCTTTGTTTCAATAAAAGAAAACCGTTTTGATACTACAGATATTGATTTTAAAAACCGAATTGTTCCATCTGCATTTGCATCACCCATATTTAACAGCCATGCCAGTGCAATGGCTACAATTACTGCGGGTGGTGGCAATACCTGGAATTATACAAAAGGCGCAGGATGGAATGCGAAACTGTCATCAGCAAGTTTTTCAAATTTATTGCCAGAGCCATTATCTTACTATCAACAGCCAAACATTTATTTGCAAAATCATTCTTATGGAACAATAGTTGAACATTTTTATGGGGCTGAAGCTGCAGCATATGATGCAAGTGTTACATCCATCCCATCATTAGTACATGTATTTTCAGTTGGTAATTCAGGATTAATCAACCCAACTTCAGGCCGATATGCCGGAATACCTGCAACAGCTAATATTACAGGCAACTTTAAACAATCGAAAAACACAATCAGTGTTGGTCATGCTGATTCTTTTTACACCGTATTACCACCCAGCTCACGTGGTCCTGCATTTGATGGAAGAATAAAACCTGAACTCGTTGCTTTTGGTGAAGATGGCAGCAGCGGAGCTGCAGCATTGGTTTCGGGTATTGCACTAGCATTGCAACATGCACATCAACAACTATATGGAACCATTCCAACTGCTTCACTCATCAAAACCATTTTATTAAACAGCGCAGATGATGTAGGTGCTCACGGTATTGATTTTGCATCCGGCTATGGTAATGCTAATGGATATAAAGCCATGCAAACAATTATAAACGGCCGTTTTTTTAACGGATCAGTTGCAGCTAACTCAACACAAACATTTAACATCAACATTCCTTCAGGCATTCAACAATTAAAACTCACACTTTCATGGACAGATCTTGCAGCCGCACCAGGTACCAGTAAAGCATTAATAAATGATTTGGATCTTGAATTAAAACAAAACAATAATGCACAGGTTTGGCAGCCATGGGTGTTGAATTCATTTCCGCATAAAGATTCATTGCTGCAATTACCCAAACAAAAAAGAGATACGCTCAACAATTCAGAACAAATAAGTATCAACAATCCGCAGCCTGGTGCTTACACCATTACTGTAAAAGCAAACAGCCTTGCAAATACTGCTCAAAATTTTTCTGTTGCATGGCAGGTTGATTCAGTTGAAAAATTTAAATGGTATTACCCTTCTAAAAACGATCATCTG
The DNA here is from genome assembly GCA_046301455.1 of Chitinophagaceae bacterium. GTDB lineage: Bacteria > Bacteroidota > Bacteroidia > Chitinophagales > Chitinophagaceae > Lacibacter. The sequence goes on from JBKCJY010000299.1 coordinate 1,637, forward strand.
TTACCGCCAGACAGTAATGTATTGCGATGGCAAACAACCTTAGACGGAACCGGCACATTACAAATAAGTACGGATGATGGGAGTAGCTGGCAAACTATAGGCACCAATGTTAATCTTGCAAAAGGATTTTTTAAATATGCACCGCCAAATGTTTACAAAAAAGCGGTGCTTCGTATGCAAACAGGTGCTGCCATGCATGTTAGTGACACATTTACTATTTCAAAAAGACCTTCGGTTAATGTTGGGTTTAATTGTACTGACAGTGTATTGCTCACCTGGCAAAAAATACCAGGCATCAATCAATACCGTGTCTTGCAATTGGGTAATCAATTTATGCAACCCTTAATGTTAACAAACGACACTTTCTTTCTAATCAGTAAGACGAGCAATAATAGTTTACATTATGCAATTGAGCCGGTGTTTCAATCAAAAGCATTGGTTCGGTCTTATACATTTAACTATGAACTGCAGGGAGTAGGCTGTTATATCCGTACATTACTTGCTGATCTTACTGCAGCCAATCAGGGATTATTAAAACTGGAACTTTCAACTTCAGTGCGTGTTCAATCAGTTGTATTTGAAAAAAGGAAAGCAAATGGCTTTGAAGTCATACATACTGCTTCTGCAGCAGGCAATGCATTACAATATACGTTTACAGATATAAATTTGAATAAAGGACGGAATGTGTACCGTGCTGCTGTTATTCTTTCCGATGGAAGAAAGTTTTATAGCGATGAAACGGCCTTTCTTTTTAATGGAAATGAAAAAGCAATTGTTTATCCAAATCCTGTTGTAAGAACACAACCGCTTAACATACTTGCAAATCTGGAAGATGAGCTTATGTTTGAGTTAATCAACAGCACAGGCCATATTGTGCTTCAGCAAATAATTAATGATGTGCCTGAACTGGTAAACATCCAGCATCTCTCAAAAGGAATTTATTATTACAGGATTCTTTCAAAATCAAAACAAAAAGTAAAGAGTGGAGCAATTGTTATTAATTGATATTTTATATTGGAAAATCAACCATTAATAGACATAGTATAAATAAAAAAGCCGCCAGTTAACAGTTTGGCGGCTTTTTTGTAAAACTATTTCAATTCACCCAAAGCTTTTTTTATGCGCTTGTAAGCTTCTTCAATTTTTTCCAAACTGTTGGCAAATGATAAACGGATGCAATTCGGCGTACCAAATGCACGGCCTGTTACAGTTGATACATGTGCTGTATTGAGCAGGTACATACACAAATCATCAGCATTATTAATTTTTTCTGTTCCGTTTGATTTACCGAAATAACTTTCAACTGATGGGAATACATAAAATGCTCCATCAGGAGCTGCACAACTCCAACCTGGGATTTCTTCTATCAACTCCAATACACGTTTTCTTCTGCGCTCAAATTCTTTCGTCATTTCAAATGTAGGTTTCAAATCTGTAGTGAGCGCTGTAATAGCTGCACGTTGTGTAACAGCATTGGTGCCACTGGTAAACTGTCCCTGAATTTTTTCGCATGCCTTTGCAACATCTGCATGTGCGGCAATGTAACCGAGACGATAACCCGTCATAGCAAAACCTTTACTCAAACCGTTTACAATTATCACTTGGTCTTTGATGGCATCAAACTGTGCTATGCTTTCATGTTGACCTACAAAATTGATATACTCATAAATTTCATCTGAAATAATCAATATCTCCGGATGTTTTGCAAACACCACAGCTAAAGCTTTCAATTCTTCTTTACTGTATACTGAACCTGAAGGATTGCAGGGCGATGAAAATAAAAAAAGTTTTGTTTTAGGTGTGATGGCAGCTTCCAGTTGAGCAGCCGTCATCTTATAATTATTTTCAATCTTTGTTTCAACAATCACAGGAACGCCACCTGCAATTTTCACAAGTTCAGAATACGTAACCCAGAAAGGTGCAGGAATAATTACTTCTTCACCTGCATCTACTACTGCTAAAACAATATTGGCCAAACTTTGCTTGGCACCTGTTGATACAACAATATTCTCCGGTTTATAATCTAGATTATTATCACGTTTCAATTTTGTACAAACAGCTTCTCTCAGATCTAAATAACCTGCAACGGGTGTGTAGTGGCTAAAATTGTCGTCAATTGCTTTTTTGGCTGCATCTTTAATATGTTGCGGTGTATCAAAATCAGGTTCACCCAAACTCAAATCAATAATATCAATTCCTTTGGCTCTTAATTCACGACCGAGCTTTGCCATTTTAAGTGTTTCAGGTTCTGCAAACCTGTCGAGTAAAGAAGATAATTTCATTTTGGTTTTAAATATTTAAGCGTTGTAATGAATGTTTGCTGCAAATTAAATTATCTGCTGCTATTGCCTGTTAGTTGTGAGTAATTACTGAAAGTGATAACGAATCTTTACCTGCTCTTGCATCATAACCTTTCAACACCAATGAATAAAATTTATGTTTTGATAAGGAAAGCTGATAGGTTCTGGCAATACTGTTATTGCTTTTTCGTCTTATTTTCAGTACGAGTGATGAATCAGAAACGATTGGAAAAAAGGTTCCAAAACTTTCAACAGTTGTTTGTGAAAATTTGCCGAAATATTCGAGATTTGAAATCAACACTGAATCCTGTGAAGGATTGCTTTTTCTGATTGTAACCAGTTCAACAGAATCTACATCCGGACTCAACTGTATCAATCTGATTTTCGCATTTCTACCCGTACCGGTTGTATCCAGATCGTCTTTAATAAACAAATACTTTATTCTTGAGTTAGTAGCAGAATCACAAATAAAAAGGCTGTAATTAAGACCATTGTTTGAAAAGATCCAGGATGCAATTTCATTTGAACCCTGAACTATTTTATAATTATTAAACCCACTGTCAATGGTTATGGTAGTTGAAGAAGGCAATAATCCTGTGAGATAAGAAAAGCTGCCTGCTTCTTTTAAATTTTGCTTCAATAACAAACTGCCGCTGTTGGGTGATGCGTTCACAACTTTCAATTGAGTGGTTGTGCTGCGCACCATATCTTTTTTACAAGCCAGCATCAACACAAAAAAAATAATTAAGAATATCCGCATTAATTTGTTTTAAAATTTTAAACTGGGTTACACAATCTAAGAGCCGTACCGAAAATTGTCATCCCTCTACTCTTCTTACTTTGCCCTATTTATCATACTTCACTTTAAACCTGCTCAAATCAGGCATCACCTTACGTTCACGTTTTGTTTCATAATCATAAACAAGATTTCCAAGCTTTTCCAAAAAAGGATTTCCTATTGAATCAAAATCATATTTATCATCATTCAAAATTCCATCTTCGTTACAATAAATGGTTGCACTAAGCATAAACTCAATATTCTTTTCAAAGTCAACAATGTAAGCTACATCGGTTAAGAAACCATATGCCCATCCTACTTTATTAACAATGCGGATATTCTTGGGCATCGGTGTTTTCTTTTGAGTGCCAAACATGAAAAATTTCACATAGCTATCGTAATGCTCCACCAGATCATAATCAGGAAAAGTAGTTTCACTTGGTAGCTGGCTCATGTATTGATAAAGAAATCGGTAATCATTTTCAGTAAAATTGAAACGCTGTTTTTGGGGAACTGATTCCGGAAAGATGACGCTCCTTAAAATTTGATGCAAATCAGTTAAATAAAAGCGGTTTTTGCGGCTGAAGTTGAGCGGTTCGTTTATTAATTTATCACCACTCATATAACCTTTGCCCACAAAATTGTTTCTGAGAATATATTCGTATGTACTTGCTAAATTGGGTTGTTGGTATAAAACCTTACCGGCACTGTCACGAAAACTGATGGGGTTGGTATTGCGGTGCTGATCTTCCGGCATGGAAACAGCCAGGCGATGCAGGATCTGTGCTTCGGGATAGCCTTTTGCTGCCAGGTGTTCATTGAGGTACTGCTGCCCCAGAAATTCATAAAGCCGGTTGCTGGCATCATTGTCACTTACAAGGAACAGTTTTTTGATGTAATGTTCAACTGTTGGTCTTCCATCGGGGCTGGTGGGATCATTGTAAACAGCGGTTTGCCCATCGTATTTTTTTTCTGTAATAAATGTAGCATTTCGATTGATTCCCAAATCGTTGAGCTTTTCCAATGCAAAAAAAGCAACAGGCATTTTAATGGTAGAAGCCGGGTAAAAATAGAGGTCTTTTTTAACGTTGAAATAGTAATCTTTAAAATGTGGCCGGTTCTTCTTATCCCTGTTTATTTGCGTATAAACGATTTGTATACGCAGGCTGTCTCTGTTTTTAAGGGCGTCGGCAAATTCTGGCTTACTGCCCATGAGCCGTTCCAATAAATTATCAGTTGAAATCATTGGCTTGGGGGTTCGGCAACTTTCAGAAATGGAGAGCATTGTAATTACAAGTGCAAGAAAAAGGGATATTCTGAGCATGCCCAAAAATAAGATTTAAAGAAATCCACGTTTCATAAAAAACAGAGGAAAACCAAGGTTTTCAACCTGTTCGCTTTCAGCCCATTTCCCCTATCTTTGCCCGCCCCGTAAAGCGGGGTTACTTTATAGAAATAAGTATTTAAAAGAACCCAAATTAAATTTAATTATGGCACTGAAAGGTTTGGTAAGGTTTTTTGCGATTATGCTGATTTTGATATCGCTTTACCAATTGAGCTTTACCTGGATTGTAAAAAACTTCGAGAACAAGCAGCTTGACAAAGCAAAGCGTTTTGTAAAAGCCAATTTTGGCACTGCTTCTAAAGAAACTCAGGACTCTGCAACCAATGCTGTTTATCGCCGTTACTTAGACAGTTTGAAAGAGAAGCAAATCATGAATGTTCCGCTTCTGTATTCAAAACTTACTTATCAAAAAGCAGCCGAGCAAGAATTAAATCTTGGTTTGGACTTGCAAGGCGGTATGAACGTAACGCTTGAAGTGGGACTGGATGGTTTGATCCGCTCCATGAGTAACAATCCAAAAGATGCAACGCTTAACAGCGCTTTGGAAAAAGCAACGCAGAAAAAAGCAAACAGTGATGCAGATTATGTAACACTTTTCCGTGAAGCTTTCAAAGAAATCAATCCTAATGGTAAGCTTGCAGGTTTATTTGCAGGTGCATCACAGGCAAGCCGTATTAAAGTAACTTCTTCTGATGATGAAGTGATTGCTGTAATTCGTGAAGAAGCCAACCTTGCAGTTAAAAGAACATATGACCGTTTAAGTGCACGTATTGATCAGTTTGGTGTGGCACAGCCTAACATTAACCTTGATCAAAACAAAGGCATCATCAACGTGGAGCTTGCTGGTGTGCAGGATAATCCTGAGCGTGTTCGTAAATATTTACAGGCAACTGCTAATCTTGAATTTTGGGAAACCTATTCTGTTGATCAAAATTTTTACGTTCAATATATTGCTCCGATTGATGCTAAAGTAAAAGACTATCTAAGCGGTGTAAAAACTACTGATACAACAAAAGTTGATACTGGCAGTGTTGCAAATAATTCAGATACTGGAAAAGGTAAAACTCCTGCATTGCCAACAGCAAATAAGAATAATGCAAATGATAATGCATTTTCAAGTTTATTACAGCAGCCGGGAGGTACTGTTAGCCCAAGTTCAATGGCTACGATTGGCTTTGTACTGGTAAGAGATACCGGTAAATTTAATCTCTATTCAAATCTGGATATAGTACGTGCAGGTTTACCTGCTGATCTTCGTTTTTATTACGGTGCAAAACCTGTAAAAAATAAAGCTGGTGAAAGTTTGCTTGAAGTTTTCGCAATTAAAACTGTTGCAGGAAGTGAAAAGCCAAAGTTGAGCGGAGAATCTGTAATTGCAGCCGGACAGGATGTGGACAGCCGTAATGGTGAAGTACAAGTAACCATGGGTATGGATAATAAAGGTGCAAGACTCTGGGAAAAATTAACCGGAGATAATGTGGGCCGTGCAGTTGCAATTGTTCTTGATAACTACGTATACTCTGCACCACGAGTTAACCAGGCAATTGCAGGAGGTAACTCTGTAATCAGCGGAAGCTTTAGCATTCAGGAAGCACAAGACCTTGCTAATATTTTAAAAACAGGTAAACTCCCCGCTCCTGCAAAGATTGTACAGGAACAAACAGTTGGACCCACATTGGGTAAAGATGCCATTAAAGGTGGAACCATGTCGTTTGTGATTTCATTTGCGGTGATATTTATATTGATGCTTGTTTACTATAATACAGGAGGATGGGTAGCGAACATCGCATTAATTTTAAACCTGCTCTTTACTATTGGTGTACTCAGTTCATTAGGCGCTACATTAACTGCAGCTGGTATTGCAGGTTTGGTATTAACCATTGGTATGGCGGTTGATACCAACGTTATCATCTTTGAACGTATTAAAGAAGAATTAACCAAGGGCAAAAGCTATCAGCTTGCTGTTGAAGATGGATATAAACGTTCACTGGCACCTGTACTGGATGCACACGTAACAACATTATTAACAGCCATCATCCTTTTCTATTTTGGATTGGGCCCTGTACTTGGTTTTGCTACTACGCAAATCATTGGTATCCTGCTTTCATTATTCTGCGGAATTTTGGTTTCAAGATTAATTACTGATTTCTGGACAAACAAGAAACGTCACTTTGAATATTTCACTCCCATCAGCCGCCGCATCTTTAAACATGCAGCATATAAATTTATTGAGTACAGAAAAGTAGCTTACGGAATTTCAGTTGTTGTATTGATCCTAGGTATTGCTGCTGTATTCAATGGATTTGATTATGGTGTTGAATTTAAAGGAGGCCGCAGCTTTACTGTGAAGTTTGATAAACCAATGAATAATGATGACATCCGCAATCAACTTCATAAAACCATGGGTAGCTATCCTGTAATTAAAACTGTTGGAAGCGCCAACCAGTTAAACATTACTACAGATTATATGATTGATAAGCCGGGTCAGAGTGTAACAGCACAAGTACAGCAAAAACTGTTTGAAGGTTTACAACCCTTCCTGCCTGCCGGTACAACTGCTGAGCAATTTGATAAACAATATAAGCAAGGTTCACAAACTGTATTGCCTACGATATCTGATGACCTTAAGAAAGGTGCATTATGGGCTACGATTGTTTCATTGCTTGTAATTACCGCATATATCTTTATCCGTTTCCGTGACTGGAGATATTCCCTTGGTACGATTGTAGCATTGTTGCACGACGTATTGGTAACTTTAGCTGTATTCTCTTTCTTTAAAGGCTTTATGCCTTTCCCACTGGAAATTGATCAGCACTTTATTGCAGCAGTGTTAACGGTGATTGGTTTCTCCATGAATGATACTGTAATTGTATTTGACCGTGTGCGTGAATATAGCAGAAGCATGTTTGGTCAAAGCAAAACAGTTATTTTGAACAAAGCCATCAACGACACACTGGCACGTACCATCATGACATCATTAACGGTATTCTTAACCTTGTTAATTCTATTCATCTTTGGTGGTGAAGTAACAAGAGGCTTTGCTTTTGCGATGTTGATTGGTGTGGTTACAGGTACTTACTCATCAATTTTTGTGGCCGCTCCAATCCTGGTTGACTTTGCAAAAGATAAACCACTGGGTGAGCCTGAAAAAGATAAGACATTGGCGAAGGCAAGACATTCAATCAGCTAATTAGTTTTACAGCTATAATAAAAAACTCCGGCAGAATTGCCGGAGTTTTTTATTATTGACTATTGCCTTTTCACTATCATTCCTCTCTATACCCATTCCAATATCTTGTTGTTTTATTAAAAAACCAATAAGTATCATTGCTGAAGGAAAAATTAAAATATGTTTCAGGTGCATAACTTAAATTAGCTTTTACAATACGGGTCATATACCCGGTTTTGATATTGTATAACTCTACTTGTTTTTTTGTAACATTTAAAAATCCAATTTCAGCACCTTCATATCCTGTATAGATAATAGATCGGAAATTATAATTGGTTTCAAAATCTGAAATCGTCATCCGGTTACCGTCATCAGCACTTTTTTGTCCCACATACATACGCAACGTTTTGTTTTTTGCTGTACCATCTGTATTGTAACATTCAATATTCATTCCCACTAAAAATAAAACCTCATTGTCTTCAGTATTCAATACGCCGGGACTGTGATCATCGGGCTGCCATCTGCCCTTCTTGAAATTGTTAATGCCCTCCACCATTCCTTTTTTATCAAGATCATAGGTAAACCAGCCATAATCTTTATACCCATTCCCACCAATTTCTTTTGTTTTAGGATTGTACCAAAGTCCACGGATATCCATAAGTGTGGTTTGGTCGGGCGACGAAACAACATCTCCACTTTCATCAAATATCACTAGCGGAAAATCTTTATTGCCCGTTTGAGCAGCATAGTATAATTTTTCTTTGGGATGATAAACAACAGCTCCACCATTAGCACCGCCTTCAGGAACTTTGATATCCATTACTTTCCTGGTAATGGATGTTTTAAATCCACCTACTTCATTATTGCTGATCCTGTTGTTACCGGCAGATTGCCCTGCCGCTACGGCTAACGAGTTGGCTGCATTTCGTTTTTGTGCAAGGGATGAAAACATCATCAATAAAAACAAACTCGCAAGTAAGGGCTTGAGCATAATTTAATTTTCATGCGAATTACAAAACTTATTCCTGTATTCCTATACCGTGCTGAGGGTATTTATTGCTAATTGTTGTTCTAAGAACATGAATCTGGAATTTCTTTTACAAATGAGTTTGACAATAAAAAAGTGCGGCAATCATGCCGCACTTGTAATTATATAATAACGAGTATTTCTAAACCGCAAAGCTGCTCCCGCATCCGCAGGTTTTGCTGGCATTAGGATTGGAAAAAGTAAATCCACGATTATTCAAACCATTGTCCCAATTTATTTCCATTCCATATAAATAAAGACCATGATTCTTATCCATGATGATTGGCACGCCTTCAATTTCAAAGAGCTCATCATTTTCTTTGAGTTCATCCATTTCCAACACATAGCTCAAACCGCTGCAACCGCCGCCTTTGGCACCAACTCGCAGGTATTTATTATTGTTATCTGAGGCAACAATCCGTTTCAGTTCTTCTATTGCAGAAGCTGTGAATGATACGGGTGCTGCTGTAAAGATTTGATTCATGTTGCAAATTTAAGAAATAACATCGTATTGGGCGAATGGTTCACAGCGCTTACATTTGCGTACTATGGATCCAATTTACTACTACTTATTTGGCGGAACAATTATTGTGTTTGTAATACTTGGATGGTACCTGCGCAAAAAAGGTCGGAAAGAATTAGAGCAGCAGGCAAAACTGGAAGCACTACAATTACAAAGCATTAAAGATGTTCAACCAGCTGTTCGTAAACCATCTGCTAATCCCGAAATGATGCGCCTGCAGTTACAAGCCTATGAACGTTTAATTATTTTAACAGAGCGTCTCGGGCTTCAAAACCTTCTAAGCCGATTTGATGTAAACAGTGTCAATTCCGCACAAATGCAACAACAGTTGATACAAACCAGTCGCAGCGAGTTTGAATACAATGTGAGCCAGCAACTTTATGTATCCACACAGGCATGGGATGCAGTGAGCAATTTGAAAGAGCAGAATATTTTTATCATCAATCAACTTTCAAGTATGGTAAATCCTGAAGCTCCTGCGCTAGAATTAGGTCAAAAAATTGCAGAACTGTTGGCGGCTGATGAAAATGCAACTTTGCAACCTGTGGTAGCTTCCCTGTTAAGAAAAGAAGCAAAAGAGTTGATGCAGGGCTAATAATTATCAGTAAAGCGGTTGATGAAACAACAGCATTTAATTTTCAGCGCCTTTTAATTTTACAAAGTTTATTTTTTTACCATGGCAGATGAAAAGAAAGTTTATACCGACTCAGGCATTGAAGTAAAAACACTTTATACCGCTGCTGATGCTGCAAACACAAATGCTGAACTTCCCGGTCAATTTCCATTTACACGTGGCGTACAGCCCGATATGTACAGAGGCAAGTTGTGGACAATGAGGCAATACGCTGGTTTCTCAACTGCTGAGGAAAGTAATAAACGCTATCATTATTTGTTGAGCCAGGGTGTAATGGGCTTGAGCGTAGCTTTTGATTTGCCCACTCAAATTGGTTATGACAGTGACCATGCCTTGAGCGAAGGCGAGGTAGGGAAAGTAGGTGTGGCCATTGACAGTATTGAAGATATGCAAACACTCTTCAAAGGCATTAAGCTCGAAGATGTTTCTACAAGTATGACGATTAATGCAACAGGATTTATTCTGCTGGCATTTTATGTAGCCCTTGCAAAACAACAAGGCGCTGATCTTAAAAAAATTACTGGAACCATACAGAACGATATTTTAAAAGAGTATGCAGCTCGTGGCACTTACATTTATCCTCCCAAGCACAGCATGCGTATCATCACTGATATTTTTGAATGGTGCAGTAAGGATTTGCCAAAGTGGAATACCATTTCTATCAGCGGTTATCATATACGTGAAGCAGGTAGTACAGCCGTGCAGGAAATTGCATTTACATTATCAAATGGTAAAGCTTATGTACAAGCCGCTTTGGAAAAAGGATTGGATATAAATGTGTTTGGCAAACGTCTTTCTTTCTTTTTTAATTCACATAATAATTTGTTTGAAGAGGTTGCGAAATTCCGTGCTGCAAGAAGGATGTGGGCGAAGATGATGAAAAGCCTTGGCGCTACCGACCCTAAAGCAATGATGCTCAGATTTCATACACAAACAGGTGGAAGCACTTTAACTGCACAACAACCGCTGAACAATATTGCACGTGTTACAGTACAAACATTAGCAGCAGTACTCGGCGGTACACAATCACTACATACCAACGGTTATGATGAAGCATTGAGCTTGCCAACTGAAGAAGCAGCACGGATAGCTTTACGTACACAACAAATTGTTGGTTTTGAAAGTGGCGCTCCTGATACAGTTGACCCAGTGGCGGGAAGTTATTTTGTAGAAGCTTTGACCAATGAAGTGGAAGCCAAAGCATGGGAACTTATTTCAAAGATTGATGCAATGGGTGGCAGTGTGAGTGCCATTGAGCAGGGATTCATACAGGATGAAATTGCAAGAAGCGCATATGAATACCAGCGGCAGATTGAAGACAACAGTAAGATTATTGTTGGTGTCAATAAATTTCAAACAGAAGAAACAAACGATACACCTGTGTTTCGTATTGATGACAGCATTCGTATTTTACAATCAGAAAAAATAAAACAACTACGCAGCAATCGTGATGCAGGCAAAGTTGACCAATGTTTGCAACGCATTAATGATTGTGCCGTTAGTGCAGAAAATTTAATGCCGGCTGTTATTGAAGCTGTTGAGCACAAATGTACTTTGGGAGAAATTGCAGATGAGTTGAGAAGCGTGTATGGGGAGTACAAATAAATACAGCAATCATTTTTATTACTGATAATCATCAATCGCAATAAGAAACCTTTTCATAGATTTACAAAAATAAGTTCCATGGCAAACAATACAACCGACAATTTACAACCCGATTCAAAAATTATTGAATTCTTAAAGGAAAACGCTGTTGTTTCCATTGCTACCAGTATTAAAAATCAACCTCACTGCGCCAGTTGTTATTATGCTTTTGTGGAAGGCGACAATTATATAGCATTTAAAAGCGACAGTGATACAAGGCATATTGAAGAAGCTTTACAAAATTCAAAGGTGGCTGGCACTATCCTACCTGATAAAATTGTAAAAGCCAAACCCAAAGGAATTCAATTCACAGGCACATTTATGAAAGCTGATGGAGCTGTTGGTAAAAAAGCAAAAGAAGCCTATTTAAGAAAATATCCAGTAGCTGGAATTTTCCGTGGTGAAATCTGGATGATTGAATTGAATCATATCAAGTTTACTGATAACACATTGGTGTTTGGAAAGAAGATTTTATGGGAAAGATAAAATAATAAATTCACCATTCGTAAAGCAGGCTGATTGCCTGCTTTATTTTTTCCCTATCTTTCAAAAAATAATTGAACATGAGAAAATCTGTATCATTACTCTTTTTTTTGCTTGCATTTGCAACAGGTAAATCCCAAACCTTACAGCAGCAAATTGAAGCCAAAGCAAAAGCCATCTTGCCCAAAGTAATTGAATGGCGCAGACATATTCATCAAAACCCAGAGCTGGGCAACCGTGAATTTAAAACGATGGAATATATTGCTGCTCATTTAAAAAGTTTGGGACTGGAAGTAACTACAGGTGTTGCAAAAACAGGAATCGTTGCAATATTAAAAGGTGGCAAACCAGGCCCTGTAGTTGCTTTGCGTGCAGATATTGATGCTTTGCCCATTAAAGAACGAGTGGATATTCCGTTTAAATCAAATGTAATGGCTGATTACTTAGGCAATAAAGTGCCCGTGATGCACGCCTGTGGACATGATACACATGTAGCAATGTTGATGGGCACTGCTGAAGTACTTGCAGGCATGAAAAAAGATGTGCCCGGAAAAGTGAAATTTATTTTTCAACCTGCTGAAGAAGGTCCTCCGGGTGATGAAGAAGGTGGTGCGCCTTTGATGGTGAAAGAAGGTGTGATGGACAATCCAAAAGTAGATGCCATATTCGGTATTCATATTGATGCTGATACGGAAATTGGAAAAATTCAATACAAGAGTGGTTCCATGATGGCAAGCAGTGATTGGTTTGTGATAAAAGTAAAAGGGAAAGGCGCTCATGGTTCTGCCCCTTGGACAGGCATTGATCCCATCATGATTTCAGCACAGATCATTAACGGATTGCAGACCATCGTAAGCCGTACAGCCGATTTAACAAAAGCACCTGTGGTGATTACGGTTGGCAAATTTCAAGGCGGTGTGCGTGAAAATGTAATACCCGAAGAAGTGAGTTTCAGTGGTACCATCCGCACATTGGATAGCAAGATGCAAAAAGAAGTATGGGAAAAAATCAAAACTGTGGCAACAAAAATCGCCGAAGCTAATGGCGCAACTGCCGAAGTAGAGATCGTAAACAAAACCTTGGTTACCTACAATACACCCGAGCTTGTGAAAATGATGCTGCCTTCACTTGAAAATGCTGCTGGAAAAGAAAATGTATTTGAAGGCTTATGGACAACCGGCGCAGAAGATTTTTCGTTTTACGGTGAAAAAGCACCCGCTTTCTTTTTCAATGTAGGTGGCATGAAGAAAGGCGGCCCTGCCACCAATCATCACACCCCGGATTTTTATATTGACGACAGTCAGCTGGATGTGGGCGTGAAAGCGTTTTGCAACATTGTATTTGATTATGGAAAAATTAAAACAACTCCAACAAATTCAAAAAAATAAAACAAGCCCCGCTTTTTGAGCGGGGTTTGTTTTTAAATTGTATTATGATTCGTTTAATATTTTCATATGTATTTACATTACTTTTTTTGAATGCATTTGCCGATCCCGGCGTTGGAATAGTTTCAGACAGCAAGGGAAATATATTCTATACTGATTTATCTCAGGTGTGGATGATCAAACCAAATGGCAACAAATCCATTGCTGTGCCCAATGTGCATACGCATGAACTGTACATTAATACAAAAGATGAATTATTTGGAGAACATCTCTGGTATAATGGTGAACAACTAAATACATGGGGTCATTACTTATGGAAACGAAATGCTGATGGAACGATTGTAAAAATCAAAGACAGTACCGCAGGATTTGCTGATGAAAGTTTTGTAAGAGATATTGTGAGCAACAAATATGTTGTGGAAAAAGATATTCCATCCAAATTTTGGATGATCGATACAACGGGTAAGAAATTTTTATTAGGAGAGGCTTCACTCAGCGGTATTGGAAGGTTGCACATTTCGCCTAAAGGAAATTTATACTTCAATAAAAAAAATGATTTGTATGTAATTCCTTCCGGTGATACGTTACAACCCTTTTTGAAAGATGCCGGGGAAACAGCACCTTTTGAAACAACCGCTAATGGTACACACAGCATTCTGAGTACATGGAGTGACAGCAAGGACAATCTTTATATCGCTACAGGGAATGTTATTAAACAAATAACCAAAAAGAAAATCATAAATACCATCTACAAATCCACGGGCGACTGGTATCCTTGCAGTGGATTGATTACATCCAATGGTGATTTTTGGGTACTGGAATCCAATTCAAGAAATGAAGTACGGGTGAATAAGATTTCTGCAGCGGAACGAAAGCAAATTGTAAAGGAACATGTATTTGAAGTGTACATCATGCCACTGCTCATCATCAGTGGCATTTTAGTGCTGATATATTTTTTGTTCAGAATTAAGAAAAAGCCTTAGCTCCTCGCCCCAAACAACAAACTGCCAATGCGCACCATTGTACTCCCCTCTTCTATAGCAAGCTTGTAATCACCGCTCATACCCATGGAAAGAATGTTGAATGTTGAACCTTGATTACCGGCAGGCAAGTGCTGAATGGTGAATAATGGCTTAGACTTGTTAAATAATTTTTTGAGAAACTGAAATTCGCTTCGCACCAAATCCATATCCTCACTAAAACTTGCCATACCCATCAATCCGCAAACTATTGCGTTTTCAATTTTCAAATCATCAAATTGTCTAATTATCAAATTGAGTTCATCCTCATCCAACCCAAACTTGGTTTCCTCTTTTGCAATATGTATTTGAAGCAGCACATCAATCGTCTTGTTGAGCTTGGCTGCTTGCTTATTAATTTCTTTCAGCAGCTTTTCACTATCCACGCCATGTATCAAATGCACAAACGGTGTAATGTATTTCACCTTATTGCTCTGCAGGTGACCAATAAAATGCCAACGAATATCTTTAGGCAATTGTTCTGCCTTCTCCACCAGTTCCTGCACGTAGTTCTCACCAAAATCACGCTGACCCAGCTCATACAATTCAAGTATATCACTTACAGGTTTGGTTTTACTCACCGCTATAAACGTTACGTTCTTTGTTTCCAGTTCTGATTTTATTTTGAGGTATGCTTCTTTATTCACTGCCATAGTTCAAAAATATTACAATACATTCTTCTTCCGTGTATTCAGTGCTTTTGTTGCAAAAAAAATGTGCTGAATGTTTTCAATCAGCACATCTGCAAATCTGCACATCTACACATTATTTTAGAATGGAGCGACCAATCACAATCCGCTGCACTTCACTTGTACCCTCATAAATCTGCGTAATCTTGGCATCACGCATCAAACGCTCAACATGAAATTCTTTTACAAAACCATAACCGCCATGCACCTGCACCGCTTCCACCGTTACCCACATTGCAGCTTCACTTGCAAACACTTTTGCCATTGAGGAACTGAGCGTATAATCAATACCATTATCTTTTTCCCATGCCGCTTTTAAACAAAGCAAACGGGCCGCTTCAATCTTCGTTGCCATATCAGCCAGCTTAAATTGAATCGCCTGGTGATGCATAATTTCTTTACCAAATGCTTTGCGGTCTTTTGAATATTTCAACGCCAGTTCATACGCACCACTTGCAATACCCAATGCCTGTGCAGCTATACCAATACGTCCACCCGCCAATGTCTTCATCGCAAACGTAAAACCGAAACCATCTGCGCCAATCCTGTTTTCCTTCGACACTTTTACATCCGTAAACGAAATGCTGTGTGTATCACTTCCACGTATGCCGAGCTTATTTTCTTTAGCACCTACTGTTACACCGGGCCAGCTTTTTTCAACTATAAACGTATTGATACCACGGCTACCCTTGGCCGCATCTGTTTGCGCCATCACCAAATAAACCGAAGCACTTGAACCATTTGTAATCCAGTTTTTAATACCGTTTAGCACATAATGATCGCCTTTATCTTCTGCTGTAGTACGTTGACTTGTTGCATCACTGCCCGCTTCAGGTTCACTCAGCAAAAACGCACCAATATACAGTTCACCATCTTTTTTGCCCTGTGCCAACGGTGTTAAATACTTTTGTTTTTGTTCTTCCGTACCAAACTCCTGCAATCCGTAACACACCAGGCTATTGTTTACACTCATGCACACACTCACACTTGCATCAATCTTGCTGATCTCTTCCATGGCCAGCACATAGCTCACCGTATCCATTCCGGCACCGCCATATTCAGGTTTTACCATCATACCCATAAAGCCGAGATCGGCCAGTTGGCTGATCTGTTCTTTGGGAAATTTCTGATGCTCATCCCTTTCAATCACGCCGGGCAAGCATTCAGTTTGCGCAAAATCACGGGCCGCTTTCTGAATCATGAGTTGCTCTTCTGTAAATTCAAACTGCATATCACTAAAATTTGGCGCAAAGATAAGGGCTAACGGCTTTAAACAAACAGGTGGTAGTTTAGGTATTTGTCAACCTGGGGGACAAAGGGTCTGCTAGTTAAAGCAGAAAGAAATAATACATGTTTGTTACAGGAGTTGGTGCTGCGATTGGGCGTCAGTTGCGTCGCACTCTTGTACAATTGGGAATTCTATTCAGCAAAATAGAAATGACATTCTACAGAAATAAATTAAAAGTCAAAAATTGTACTTTCACAATAACTATGGAACAAAAACAATTACTTACAACCGCAAGACTCACTGGCTTTTGGTATCTGCTGTTAGCCGTTTCCGGAATCATGGGGTTCATGGTGTTTCATCCGCAGGTGTATGTTAACAATGACCCAGACAAAACGCTCAGCAATTTAATGAACCACGCTTCTAATGCAAGAATGCGGCTTCTGTTTGAGTTGGTGATTATTGTATCGCAGGCATTGGCTGCAGTTTGGTTTTATAAGTTGTTCAGCAGTATCAACAAGTGGGCAGCTTCTGTACTTTGTATTTGGGGCACCGTTAATTCAGTAGTGATTATGGTAAGCGCCATATCTATGAATGCCGCCATTGACATTGCACAATCATCGCAAAACATACAGGAAAAGACCGTAGTGATACAGCTCTTAGGCAATCTCATTGCAAACAGTTGGTCAATCGGCGGACTTTTCTTTGGGCTTTGGTTGTTCCCGATGGGATATATTATCATCAGTTCTAAACGGATGCCTGTTGCGCTGGGGTATGTGTTACTGGCAGGCGGCATCGGTTATTTATTTCAGACTTTTTTGAATGCAGCAGGTGTACAACACAAACTTTTAAATTTTCTTGTGATGCCAGCCACATTGGGTGAATTATGGATCGTTGGCTACTTGCTCACCTTTGGCATTCGCCCTTCACTTAACAGCAACAGCTCACACGAGTAAAAAATCATCATGAACAAGTCTGACGCACAACATCAACGCATTGCTGCCATAAGCTTTGCATCTGTGTATCCGCATTATGTTACCAAAGTGGAAAAGAAAGGCAGAACCAAAGAAGAACTGCACCAGGAAATTGAATGGCTCACTGGCTTCAACAATAAAAAACTGCAAGAACTCATCAACCAAAAAGCAAGCTTTGAAACATTTTTTGAACAGGCTATACTCAACTCCAATGCCTATCTCATTAAAGGCCTCATCTGCGGCTATCGTGTAGAAGAAATTGAAAATCCTTTAACACAAAAAGCTCGTTATTTAGATAAACTGGTAGATGAATTAGCCAAAGGGAAAAAGATAGAAAATATTTTACAAAGTTAATTCACTATTCATAACTCAACTCAGTCCTGTAAATCCTGCACAACATTTCATAAATCTGAGGATGATTGGCCTTCAATATCATCGGCTGTTCAAAAAAGTATTCTGATATCACTGCAAAAAATTCAACTGCATTGGTAGCGCCATACATGGAAATGTCTGAACCGTATTGTTTCATTTTCTCAATGGTAGTATTCATCAGTTGCATCCATTGAGCAATGTACTTTCGTTCCAGTATAATTTCGGGCACACCATCAATCGTTCCGTCCATCTTATCAATCAAATGCACAAACTCATGAATAGCTGTGTTGTGATTACTGTTGTTATTAATGAAACCCTGACGCACATGCCATTTAGCAAGAATCATCATGTGTTGCATTGCACCCGTTCCCACCATGCCTGCAATAAAACGATCCGTACCTGCCTGATCAAAATCTTCATTAAAATTGCCGGGGTAATACAACACTTCATGCAGATTAATATAATGCCAGTCAGGAATACGAAAAACGGGAATGATGGCTGCAGCAGCAATTAAAATTACATCAAGGTCTTCCACCTCAGCATTGGCACCTGTAATTTTTACAGAAGATAAAAACTGTGCAGCACGTTCTTCAAACTTTAATTTTTCATCTTCATTCAGATAACGGTAAAATTTTACATAATCGTAAAACAGCTCCTTATAATTCTCCGGCAGGCTGGTTAATTCTTTTTTCTTTCTGATCCTGAATGCAAACAGGATGATGAGAATAATCAAGAGCAGCACAATTAATATTTGCAGTACAACAATCATGATGCTGTGAAGTTAAGTTAATCTCTTTTTTACTTTCAATTTTTTACTTTTCACTTCCTCCCTCCTTCCCTACATTTACAAAGTGAATCACGTTTTACATAACCCGGTTTTTAACGCATTAAGCACAACTGATAAACATTTCAACATCGGCAATGAAAGTGTAAAGTTTTTTGAAGAAGAAGTATCACCATTTGCGGGCTTTGCTGATGAAAATGAAAAAGGCTTTGAAGAATTATCTGCATTAATGCCTCAAGGAAGAAAAATTTTATTCGCTATCCCCACTCCTATTAAACCTCCGCAAGGCTGGCAGGTACAGCATGAAATAGAAGGGTTGCAATTTGTGTATGAAGGTTCTGTCATCAACGAAGAATTTACAGGCATTGTTACTTTGAATAAATCACATGTGGATGAGATGATTGCACTTACAAGACTTACAAAGCCTGGTCCTTTTGACAAGCGAACAATTGAGTTTGGATCTTATCATGGCATATTTGAGAAAGGCATCTTAGCAGCCATGACGGGCCAGCGATTACACATCAATGATTATACAGAGTTAAGCGCTGTGTGCACACATCCTAATCATTTGGGCAAAGATTATGCTACGCTTTTACTGAAACATCAGTTACAAATTATTTTGAATCACAATCAAAAACCTTTTTTACATGTGCGTGCAGATAATAAGCGTGCCATTGGAGTGTATGAGAGGCTTGGATTTAAAGTGAGCCGTTCAATGTATTTTTATTTCATGAAACGGATATAAACTCTCATTATAAAATGAATTCACTTATCAACACATTCAAACAAAATCCACAAAATATTTTCCTAGTTGATGGTTTGGGAGCAGTACTCACTGCTTCGCTCCTTGCATTTGTATTGGCTCCATTTGAAAACTTTTTCGGCATGCCTTCAAACATTGTTTACATCCTTGCAGCAGTTGCATGTGTACTAATAATGTATTCATTTAGTTGTTACTTCAGCAAACCCAAAATTCCAAAACCAGATATTCAATTGGCTGCTTTTGCTAATTTTTTGTACAGTATAACAACCATCCTGTTTTCAATAAAGTATTATAATCAACTCTCCATTTGGGGCTTGCTTTATTTTGGTGGTGAGTTAATAGTGCTTGCCGTTTTAATCTATATTGAGATACAAGTAAGCCGCTCACTTGATAATACTGCTGAATAATTATTCAGGAAATCCGCTCTTATCAATATTGGGAATAATACGCAATGCATTTTTGTAATATACTTTTTTCAATATAGCATCTGGCAAACCCATTCCATACATGGCCCAGAACGCATGATATTTCTTATGATAAGGGAAATATTCATCTTCAGTTTCCAGCACACGGAAATATGTTGAGTACTCTGATGGCACCCAGCTATCTTTTCCAAACAAAATCCTATCCTGGTATTTGATAAAAAATGCTTTGGCCATTTTGGGTTGACGTCCAAGCTCTGCG
Organism: Chitinophagaceae bacterium; assembly: GCA_046301455.1. Classification (GTDB taxonomy): domain Bacteria; phylum Bacteroidota; class Bacteroidia; order Chitinophagales; family Chitinophagaceae; genus Lacibacter. The sequence continues at coordinate 21,435 of JBKCJY010000299.1, forward strand.
ATCACAGCTCCAAACTCCACTACTACAGTCGGCAACTCATCCAATAGAGTGCTTAGCTTTTGCAGATCGTTGGGATACCAGCTAAAATAGGCGGCAATAAATATGGTGTTTTTGTGTTTGCGAAAAAGGCGGTGCTGTTCTTCAATCAGTGTTTCCCATGAAGCAGGATTATCAACACTACGTTTGCGGTTTGGGTTAATAATCAACTCCAGCCAACGTTCATTCGTATTGTCCAACGGATCCCAAAAAGATTTTGGATCTGCCGTATGAATCAATACAGGAATTTTGAGTTCCCCCGCTTTTTTCCAAATGGGATCAAGGCGCTCATCATCCACTGTAACCCTGTTACCATTAATATCTTTCACTGAAAAACCGAGGCTTTTGTAAATCTTTAAACCGTTAGCACCATACTTTACATCTTCTTCCAGTTGTTTGGCAGCTCGTTCGCCCCATCCCGGTTCGCCCACTCCTTTAAAATCAATATTGGCAAATACGATAAAGCGTCCGGGTTTATTTGTTTTTGCATTGTCAATCATCTTCTTCAATTGCTCACCATTTCCTCCACTGAGGTTCACCATTACTTTCAAATTGAGTTTATCCATTTCAACTGTAAGTTTACTCAAATCAATAGAACCCATTTGAAACTGGTGATTGTGTACATCAATAAATGGAAATTTAGCTTTTGCAATAGGGTGTTGCGGCACTATTAGCGTTGAAGGCGGATTATATGTTTCGAAATCAATTTTTTGCTGAGCAACAGCGGAAACAGAATAAAAAAGGCACACAAGAATTAATAGCCTGTTCATGTTCAATTGTTTTAAGTTGTTCAAAGAAATGGATATTCACATCAATTGATGTTCCGTTCATCAATCTTTAACAGCTTATGAGTACGGTTTATAAAAATAAAATGCCGGCAAATAATACCCAATGCAGGGTATTTTCATAAATGCTGATTAACTTTAACTTCAAACCCAAAACATAACCCAATATGAAAATTGCAGGATGCTTTTTGGCCTTTCTACTTTTAATTTCAATTTCATCTTCCGCACAAACCTGTTTAAGCGGCAATTGCAGTAATGGATTTGGAAAAATTCAATATCCAAACGGTGATACCTACGAAGGTGAATTCTATGATGACCGCAGGGAAGGATTTGGAATTTATACCTGGAAAACGGGTGGCAAATTTGTGGGTGAAAGCTACCAAAATACGTTCCAGGGTTTTGGCGTAATTGAGTTTGCAGATGGGACGAAATATGTAGGTGATTTTAAAGATGGTGAGTTTGATGGTGAAGGTGAAAAAACGTACAGCAACGGAACTATTCAAAAGGGACTATTTGGTAAAGGCAAATACCTGGGCAAAATATCCTATTACGGCAAACCTATTGGAACTACAGGATGCCTAAACGGTGACTGTGAAAACGGATACGGCATGCATTACTCACAAAGTAATAACCGCTTTTTCGGATTTTTTAAGGATGGGAAGCGTCATAAGTTTGGCGCTTATTACTGGGAAGATGGCACGAGATGGGTGGGACAGTTTAATGAGGGATTGTTAACCGGCTACGGAACTTACTTTTTTATAACAGGAGAAAAGTATGTTGGAAATTTTATTGATAGTAAACGTAATGGATGGGGCATTAACTACGATCCCACAACCGGTCAAAAGAAAATTGGGTTTTGGGAAGATAACATACTTGTAAAATGGAAAAAAGATTTGATGCCTGGTGGCAGTACGGGTTGCATAAGTGGAGATTGCAAAAACGGATTTGGAAAGTATGTGTACAATAACGGGTACTACGAAGGCAATTTTAAAAACGGTTACCGCAACGGGTATGGAAAATATTATTTTGATATTGGTGATTTTTACATTGGTAACTTTTCTGATAACAAGTTTAACGGCAAAGGTACATATTTTTATACCAATGGTGAACGCTATGAAGGTGAATGGAACAACCAACGCTATCATGGCAAAGGCGAACTCTTTCACTTAGATGGAATGGTGGATATTGGTTATTGGGAAATGGGTAAGTTTCAAAAAGATACCCGGCCTGCAGGTTATGACGCATGGGTTAAAAACAATTATGATAATGCTTCAAATAACACAACAGTTGCAGTTAATAACAACACGCCCGGCAATAATGTAAATTCAAAACCAACTAATAACAACGTTACTCCTAATAATAATAAGCCAACGGGCAATAACCCTACAACAAGTAACAATCCAAACAATAACAAACCCACAACTGGTAATAATACTGTTGCAAATAATAACAAACCTACTACCAACAATACTAAGCCTTCAAACAATAACAATACTCAGCAACAAAACAATAATACTGTTGTTACAAATAACACAGCAGGCTTAAATACAACCAACTATAAAAAGAAACTGGCTTTGGTAATTGGAAATCAATCCTATCAATTTACTACTCCATTGAGAAACCCAAGGAGCGATGCAAAAAGTATTTCACAATCTTTAAGAGATTGCGGTTTTGAAGTGATAGAAGTGATTGATGGTAACAGACGTCAAATTGAAACTGCAATAAACAGCTTTGGTGAAAAGTTGCAAACTTACCAGGTGGGACTGTTCTACTATTCCGGACATGGAATTCAAATGGATGGAGAAAATTTTGTAATTCCCATTGATGTTAATTTAAAATCAAAGGCTGATGTAAAGTATGATTGCTTTTCAATTTCACGTGTATTATCAAGAATGGAACGGGCAAGTACTAAACTAAACATTGTAATACTGGATGCCTGCCGCAATAATCCGTTTGAACGTGGCAGTTTTGGTGAAGATGATGACGGCCTTGCTCCTATTACACCGCCTGACAACACAGTAATTTCTTTTGCAACCGATCCGGGCTCAGTAGCCAGTGATGGTGTTGCCGGAACCAATGGTTTGTATACCGGTTCATTGATTAAATATATTTCAGTTCCTAATACACAAATTGAAAATGTATTTAAACTCACAGCTAAAGAAGTAAAAGAAAAATCAGCAGGCAAACAAAAACCCTGGTTGAATTCAAATTTCTACGATATATTTTATTTCAAGCAATAAGCATTCAATCATTCGACTAAGGCATGAATTTGATTCGTGCCTTTTTTTTATTTTAACTTTAGTGTATGGATTTTCTATCAGCAGCATACTGGGAAAAACGTTACCAACAACAACAAACAGGCTGGGATATTGGAAAGCCCTCTACCCCATTGGCAACTTTTATTGACGGTATTGAAAACAAAGATGATTCCATCCTCATCCCTGGCTGTGGCAATTCGTATGAAGCAGAATACATCGTTCAGCAAGGCTTTACGAATCTTACCGTTATTGATATTGCTCCTTCACCTGTAGAACGATTGAAAGAAAAGATCGGTGCTAAAGCTACAGTACTGCTCGAAGATTTTTTTCAACACAAGGGCAGCTACGATTTCATACTGGAGCAAACTTTTTTTTGCGCATTAGATCCTTTACTGAGACCTGCGTATGTAAAAAAGATGAGTGAACTATTGAACAACAAAGGCAAACTGGTCGGTGTACTGTTTAATAAACAATTCGAAACCAATCCACCTTTTGGAGGAAGCAAGAAGGAGTATGAAGAACTTTTTTCAAAGCATCTTCAATTATTAAAAATGGAAGAATGCTATAATTCCATTGCACCGAGAGAAGGAACAGAATTATTCTTTATAGCAACAAAAAAGCACCCGTAAAGAGTGCTTTCATTATTAAGTTTTGATATTTATTAATCTCGGCCCATATGCTTTAAATACGCCACATGCGATGCAATAGCCAAACGCAAACGTGGATACTCTACATATTGCACATTAAACTCTTCACAGGTTTGCCTGATAATTTTGCTGATTGCAGGATAATGCACGTGTGAAATTTTAGGAAATAAGTGATGCTCCACCTGAAAATTCAATCCTCCAACCAGGAAAGAAATCAATTTATTTCTTGTTGCAAAGTTGGCTGTTGTTTTTAACTGGTGAATAGCCCATTCATCAGCCAGTCTTCCATCAGCTTCATTCGGCATAGGGAAATGAGTATGCTCAACAGTATGCGCAAGTTGAAACACGATACTCAATACAAATCCTGCAAACAATGTAGTAACCAAAAATCCGAGCAACCATGGAAGGAACCCAACCATGAATATAGGTATGATTACAAATAATGAAAGATTTGCAGCTTTAAACAACCAGAATACAACATGATCGCTCACATGCATTTTCTTAAGTGGCATATCGCCGATTTTTTGTTTAAATTATTTGATATAATCGGAAGCGAAAATCCAGAAAATATAGAGCAATGAATACAGGAACCAAAAATAACGATGCTGATATTTATGAAGTCTGTATTTCTTTTGTGTGCTGCTCATGCGCATCCACGGATGAATATTGATATCATCATCAACACCATCAATATTAGTATATGAGTGATGGATCATGTTGTGTTTTACATTCCACATAAAACTGCTGCCACCGAGAATGTTTAACGAGAAAGCTGCCACAACATTCACTACTTTTTTGCGGCTAAAACTACCATGAGCGCCATCATGCATCACGTTAAAACCTATACCTGCAATACAACCGCCGAGTAATATACTTTCTATAATTCCAATAATAACACCGGGTGTATAAAAAACAAGATGAGTATATAATGCAATAGCAGCCAAACCAAAAAGAATGGCTTTAAAGTATAGATAGAAATTTCCTGTTGGATTTTTTCCTGCTTCATCAAAATAGGCATTGACCCTTCTTTTTAATTCAGCATGAAAGGATTGTGCTTTTACGGTAAATTTGGGAGTACTCATGAATTTGTATTAATAAACAGGTACAAAGGTAACGTAGTTTACCCAAGCAGTTATGTTAATTGTGGCATTGTGGACAACAAATGCATCAGGTTACTATCTGAATAAGACCATCGAAATTACTAATGCCTATTCGTTTTTCACTGATGAAGCCCTCGCCATACTCTACTCCAATACGTTTTCCAAACATTTTATGACGGGATATGATGGTATCAAAATAAGCCGGTGTTGAAATATATGTTTGCGGCTCAGCATCACCTGCACTGTTAAATTGTGTTAAATATGCTCTTACACTTTCCATCTTTTGTTCAAACACCATAGAAATGTCATAAATAAAATCAGGTTCTGCATAACGGTCCTGTATGTAATGAAAAACATATTTGGGTTTCCATGCTTCCTGCTCTTTGCCTTCCGATATTGTTTGAATTTTACGGAGACCGGAAAGAAAACAACTGTCTGCAACCAGCTTAGCAGAACGTCCATGATCAGGATGGCGATCACTTAATGCATTACACAACACAATTTCAGGTTGGTATTGACGGATTTTTTGAATCACCATCAGTTGATGTTCTTCATCATTTTTGAAAAAACCATCACGCATACCCAGGTTTTCACGTATTTGAATGCCGAGAATTTTTGCTGCTGCATCAGCTTCCTGCTTTCTTGTTTCAGCAGTACCTCTTGTACCTAACTCGCCACGGGTTAAATCAATGATCCCGGCTTTTTTGCCATGCTTCATCTCCATAAGTAAAGTACCTGCACAGCTCAGCTCCACATCATCAGGATGAACACCAAAGGCAAGAATGTCTAATTTCATTGAGAAAGATTTAAAGCGAAAATAAGTTTTTTTATTACCATGATTAAAGTGAATACATAGATGGTTATTGGTCTGTAAAGTTGTAACCCGTGAGCCTAAAGAAATACAGGCAAGTAAAATTAATTTGAATTAGTTGCTGAAGTATACCCATACATTCTGTCAATCTCTTGCACAATACTATCTATCTGACGGTCAATTTTATTTTCGGTGGGATTCCATTCCTGTTTTAAATCACTACCAACAAAAAACATAAGTGTTTGGTAGAAGCGTGCTGTAAAACCACCTTTGACTTCTTTGATGATTTCGTAACAATCTTCACCTGTTTGCCTGTTGATGAGTTTCATAAGTACCTTACCTTGATAAACACTTAAATCCATAATCTTATCACCAAATGCGGCACGCACTTCTTTTTCACGGCTTTTGATGTATTTCTTTCGCTCACTTTTACTTTTGATTGTTTTAAGATGTTCTTGTACATCCGCCATTACTACACCAGCCTGCCTTGCATAAGGATAGGTAACATAAACAGCATTGCGGAGCCTTGTCCATTCAGCCCAATATTTGGCTGCATCTTTGGGATTACCACCCCAGATAAATATTTCCTGTAAATCTTTACCGCCCACCAATTCACCATCAAT
>JBKCJY010000300.1:0-5200 GCA_046301455.1 Chitinophagaceae bacterium
ATCAGCACCCCATTTTCCACTATCTTTGCGGCCTCTTAAATCAGAGGAACAGTTCAATGAAGAATATCAGGAATTTTTGCATTATTGCCCATATTGATCACGGGAAAAGTACCCTGGCGGATCGTTTACTGCAAACCACCAATACAATCAGCGACCGTGATATGATGGACCAGGTACTGGATGACATGGATTTGGAACGTGAAAAAGGCATTACCATTAAGAGTCATGCCATACAAATCAACTATAAACACAAAAACGGCGAAGAATATATTCTGAACCTGATCGATACGCCTGGCCATGTGGATTTTAGTTATGAAGTGAGCCGTGCACTTGCTGCCTGCGAAGGTGCTTTGTTGCTTGTTGATGCAGCACAGGGTATACAGGCACAAACCATCAGCAATTTGTATTTGGCAATTGATAACGATTTGGAAATTATTCCTGTTATCAACAAAATTGATATGGATGGTGCCATGATTGAAGAGGTGAAAGACCAGATTGTTGAATTGATTGGATGCAAGCCAGAAGAAATTTTATTGGCCAGCGGCCGTGCAGGTATTGGAATTGAAGAAATACTTGAAGCAATTGTTGAACGCATTCCTGCACCCAAAGGAAAACCAGATGAACCATTGCAAGCCTTGATTTTTGACAGTGTATTCAACAGTTTTCGTGGAGTGATTGTGTATTTCAGAATTTTGAACGGAAGAATTAAAAAAGGAGAGAAGATAAAATTTGTAAGCACCGGTGAAGAATATGATGCCACAGAGATTGGTATTTTAAAATTGAAGATGACGGAGAAGAATGAAGTATCATGTGGTGATGTGGGTTATCTGATTACCGGTATTAAAAATGCCAAAGAAGTAAAAGTAGGGGACACTATAACCAATGCATTAGTACCTACACAGGAACCAATCCGTGGTTTCCAGGAAGTAAAGCCGATGGTGTTTGCGGGCATTTTTCCTGTTGTTACAGATGAGTTTGAAGAGTTGCGTGATTGTATGGATAAACTGCAGCTCAATGATGCTTCTTTAACTTTTGAACTGGAAACATCACAAGCACTGGGTTTTGGTTTCCGCTGCGGCTTTCTTGGTTTGCTGCACATGGAAATTATACAGGAACGTTTGGAGCGTGAATACAATCAAACGGTAATTACTACTGTTCCCAACGTAAGTTTTATTGCTTATACCACACGTGGTGAAAAAGTAATTGTAAATAATCCGGCTGAGATGCCCGATCCAACTGCTTTGGACCGAATTGAAGAACCATTTATTAAAGCACAAATCATTACCAAGCCGGAGTACATTGGAAACATCATGACTTTGTGTTTGGGCAAACGTGGTATCCTCATCAACCAAAGTTATCTCACACAAACACGTGTGGAATTGATTTTTGAAATGCCATTAACGGAAATTGTATTTGATTTTTATGATAAGCTTAAATCACAAACCCGTGGTTATGCTTCGTTTGATTATCATCCGGTTGGCATGCGTGAAGCAGATATTGTGAAGATGGATATTTTGTTGAATGGAGATAAAGTAGATGCATTAAGTGCTTTGATTCACCGCAGCCGTGCACATGATTTTGGTCGTAAGCTTTGTGAGAAATTAAAAGAATTGGTTCCCCGTCAACAGTTCCAGATTGCGATACAGGCTGCTATTGGTGCAAAGATTGTAGCCAGAGAAAACATCAGTGCCATGCGTAAGGATGTGACAGCAAAATGTTATGGTGGTGATATCAGCCGAAAGCGTAAGTTGTTGGAGAAGCAGAAAGAAGGTAAGAAACGTATGCGCCAGATTGGAAATGTAGAAGTGCCGCAGGAAGCATTTTTAGCGGTATTGAAACTGGATGATTAAATATTCCGGAAAGAAAATAGATAAAGCATCAGGTACGCATCTGATGCTTTTTTTTAAGTTGATTTTTTGAGTCTTTATACCAGTTTTTTTAGCACCTCAAATTGAGTTAACTTTAGGTAAATAACTCTTATGACAGACTTCATGCTCAACAAAGAACCCGACCTCGTCGTAACCGCACGTTTCATTGAAAAAGGTGAAGATAAAACCTTAAGCGGTGATGATTACATCGTTCGTCTATACGACCGTGATATTGCTGATGATTACTTTTTGGGCGAGAGCCGGTTGGATGCAGGCGGGCACATTCGTATTGCCTTTGCTCATGATTCATTTGTTAACGATGATGCTTTTAAAGAAACACGTCCTGATTTTTATTTTATCATTCTAAAAAATGATAAACCTGTTTATACTACTAAAGTGCTGGAAGAGTTAAGTATTGAAGATTTGCAGCAATTTAAAATGGGACAGGGAGAAGTGGTGGATTTGGGGAGTTTTTTGGTGGATGTTCAGTAAATAAAAATTAAAAGTGGAAAATGAAATTAACTACTTTGTTTCCACTTCTCCAACCAAAAACACACTACCACACACTAAAATCAAATCATCTTTAATGGCTTTTTCTTTGGCAAACGATAAAGCAGTGTTTACATCAGCGAAACTTTCTCCAGTCAATCCATATTGCATAGCCTTTTCTTTGAGCAGTTGTTCATCTAAAGCTCTAGGAATTTGTGCTTTAGTGAAATAATAGGTTGCATTATTTGGCAACAGGGCCAACACTTTATCTATTTCTTTGTCTTTCACCATGCCAATAATGATATGTAATTGTTCAAAAGTGCAGAACTGTAATTGTTTAATAATCTGCTTCACACCATCTTCATTATGCCCCACATCCAGCACAACAGTTGGGTTTTGTTGAATCACTTCCCAACGTCCGTGCAAGCCGTTAATTTGTTTTGTATTTTTTAATGCCATTTGTATCTGTTCGTCATCAATAGACCAGCCTGACTTTTGCAACTGTTGCACTGCTGTAAGTACGGTACACAAATTTTTTGTTTGATAGAAACCTAACAGATCCAATTCGTAACCTAAAGGTTTGTTTCTAACAATATCTTTCACAACTATACTCAGAAGATTCTCTTTAATTAATGCTTCTTCAGTAATAAAATGGTCTTTTGCATAATATACAGGAGCGTTATTTTCTTTTGCTTTTTTAAGAAACACAGGTTCAGTTTCAGGTAAAAGTTCACCTATCACTGCCGGGATATTCTTTTTGATAATGCCGGCTTTTTCAAATGCAATTTGCTCCAGTGTATTGCCCAGCAAATTCATATGATCCCAGCCAATATTGGTGATGACACTTAGAACTGGAGTTATAATGTTGGTGCTGTCCAATCTGCCGCCCAATCCGGTTTCAATTACAGCTACATCTACTTGCTGCTCAGCAAAATATTCAAAAGCCATAGCAACTGTAATTTCAAAGAAGGATGGTTCAAGCAACTCAATTTGATGCTTCATGCGTTCTGTAAAGTCAATTACAAATTGCTCAATAACCATTTCGCCATTTACCTTAATACGCTCACGAAAATCATGTAAGTGTGGTGATGTATATAAGCCTGTTTTGTAACCTGCTGTTTGTAACACAGCGGCCAACATATGACTCACACTTCCTTTTCCATTTGTACCTGCAATATGGATTGTTTTGAATTTTTTGTGTGGATTATTCAACGCTTCACACAACGCAAAGGTGTTGTGCAAATCTTTTTTAATAGCAGCAGCACCAATCCGGCTGAACATGGGAAGTTTAGCGTAGAGATAATCAATTGTATCCTTGTAAGTCATCCTGTGGCAAAGATAGGAGAGGAATCAGCGTTTTTCTTTGAGTAAAATATAAATAGCATATGCAACACCGATACCTTGCAATAACATACCAGCGGTTAAAAGAAAATCAGCAAATGAGTGATGGAGAATTTTTAACCAAGCACCAATAATACCCATCAACACGCCAAATAAAAATAATAGTAATGGAAATTTGAATTGCTTAAAAACACTCATATGATTTAATTAACTGTAAACTTAAATTCCACAGTAACGGTTGATTCATGATCACTTTTATCAAAATCAATATTACGCAAAGCTTCAACAATCTTATTTCGATATGCACTGCCTTGAGTAGTAGAGCCAGGGCCAAAAGCCACAAAAGTTCCCCTGCCTTCGGGTGAAACTTTTACAATTGCGAAGATGGTTGCACGTTCTAAATCTGCTGTAAAAGAGTAGTATTTAATAATTTTCCGATCGCCTCTGGTAATTCGTGGGCCTGCTTTTGTTCCCGTTCCATTTCCACCACTTCCATTGTAATTTTCGCTGTTGGGATTGCCATTAGGTTTTCCCTGGTCACCTTTGCCACCTGCAATTCCTTGATTGCGGCTATTGTTATAAGCATCACTGTTATTACCACCCGGACCCGTACCGCCGGGAGCACTCATCGTTGCTTTGGGTTTTGGAGGAGCAGGTGTTGGATTGATAACAGGTTGTGTTGCAGGTTTTGTTTTTGCAACAGGCGGAGTATTCGTTATAATTTTTGCAGGCGTTGTTTTCTTCTCGGGTTTATTTACAGCAGGTGCATCCGCATCATCACGCTCAGTTGTTTCTTTTTCTACATCATCATTGGGTTGTTCAATTTGTTGCGGCGCAGGTGATGTTTGTTCTTCCTGCATTGGTGCCGGGTCACCCGGTACAAGAGGTTGCACATCGCCAAAACCAATATCACTGTTACCCAGGTTTACTTCAATACCTTCTTCATCTTTAATGGGGTCATTTTTAAGTGTGGCCGCCATTGGTATCACAAACAAAATAAAAAGAATCACGCCATGTACAATTGCTGTAATAGCGGCTGCTTTTGGATTGTTGCTGTTATCCTGTTGTGCGTAACTGTTCATGCTTAATTCTTGGTTCATCGAAATTAACTCTTTTACACATAACGATGTAAAATCGTGCCCCATTGCATGAACCAGTAACTGTTTTAAGAAGATATTAAGACTTTTTTGGGAACAGGCTCTGTGCAGACAAGGGGTCGATATTGCGTCGCATTACGTTGTTTTGCGGTGCATATGGCATCTGTGGTGTTAGATACAAATCACCCTGCAATTCCATTGTCTTTCTTTTGCTTTTGCAGAAAATAATTCTTATCCCATCTTCCTGTAAATAAAAAACGGAACATTCCGCATCAGCCATGCAAATAAAAACCAGCGTTTGGTTATGTATGCTTTACGTTTCCGTTTTTCAATAGCAGCAAACATTTGATTTGCTGCTTTCTCAACAGGCGCTACCCAAAACAAACCATCACCTTTCGCCATCAC
>JBKCJY010000301.1:0-8247 GCA_046301455.1 Chitinophagaceae bacterium
GGATTATGATTTGATTGTTACCAACAATCATGTAATAGATGGCTATGCTGAAGTAACGATTGCAGGTAAGCAGTTTGATAAATTATTAAGCCGTGTGTGGTACACTGATCGTAAACATGATCTTGCATTTTTACAACCACCGCCAATGCCGGATGTTTTTTCCATTAAACTCGGCACTTATGATACAATAAAAGATGGTGACTCCGTAATTGCTATCGGTCATCCGTTTGGTTTGAATTATACTGCAACACAAGGCGTTGTTTCAAAAGCTGACCGTGTGCGAGATGGATTAAAGTATATACAAATTGATGCCGCCATTAATCCCGGCAACAGCGGCGGACCATTAGTAAATATGAATGGTGAAGTGGTGGGTGTAAACACATTCATCATTCGAGGTGGTGATAATTTGGGGTTTGCTTTACCTGAAAGTTATTTGCGTACAGCATTGGATATGTATCTACCGCATAAAGGCGTGCCCGGTACACGCTGTGCCAGTTGTGAGTTTTTGGTATTGCCCGAAAATTTAGACAGTGGTAAATATTGTCCGTCCTGTGGCAGTGAAGTGCTTTTGCCCGAACTACCGAAAGAAGAATATGAACCCGTTGGAGCTGCCAAAACCATTGAAACTATTCTAAAACAGTTGGGCAAAGATGTGCGTCTTGCACGTGAAGGTGTAAATGTATGGAGCGTAAAAGAAGGAAGCGCCAAGATTGTGATCCGTTACAATCCTGAAAATTATTTTGTTGCTGCCGATGCGTATTTATGCCGGTTGCCCAAAGAATCACAATTCATCAAGCCTTTATATGAATACCTGCTTAAAGAAAATTACAACAGCAATGGTTTGGTACTGAGTTGTGTTAAAGAGAATATTGTCTTAAGTATGATTGTTTACGATTTGGATTTAACACCTGATACCGGGGTAAACAGTTTTAAAAATTTATTTCAGAAAGCCGATGCGTATGATGATTTGCTGAAGCATGAGTATAAGTGTTTGGAAAGGGTGGAGGAGTAATTACTTATTTGCTTGCCGGATTTCTACCAACTCTTCTTTTGTTAAACCTCTGCCAGCTAAAACTGAAAGTATAAATTCCGTTTTACGTTTATTGTATGTTTCTCTTGTCATTCCTTTTTCAGCAAGCAAATCTTTTTTTAATTGATGATAGTTTTGAACAAGTTGCTCATCGTTGAGCAACGCATCCCGAAACAACAAATGATTTTTTAATGCAAGGCTGTTTGCATAACACACATACAGATGATGGCTCATCCATTTAATTTCTTGTTCTGTTAAAGGTGTAAATTGATTGCTTTGCCTGAAAGCAAACCGGCCGGGTATTCCCTGTTCACCTTTGGAACGATACCCTGCTCGTTCCAGTTTTTTTGAAATTTCAGCTAATGATTCTTTGTGTTCAGGAATAATATCAATATCCAGAATAGGTTTCGCAATCATGCCGGGTATAGCGGTACTGCCCACATGCTCAATTGTTGCAGAAATGCCCTTCAGTAATTCCGAAATCACCTGCCGGAGTTGTTCAAATTCAACTTTCCATTGATGTTGGTATGTTTCAAGCTGTAACATTTATAACACACTTTCTCCAAACGTCAGCAAATTATTGTCTGGGTCCAGCAATGAAAATTCTTTTTGTCCCCATGGTTTTGTTTGCAGCGGAGCATTTGGATGAATAGGCACGCCGTTCTTCAAAAACGTTTTATACAGGTCTTCAATATTATCTGTTCTTATATACACTTGCCCATAATTTTCCAATGGGTTCAACTCTTTAAAAAGAAAGAAATGAATTTCAATATCATCTTTTGCCAGCATTAAATAGGCTTCATAATCAATTCTTCCAATGTCTTCAAAGCCCAATTGATTAATGTAATAATCTCTGGTAGCAGCTTTATCTCGCATCGGTAGCTTGGGGTGAATAGCAGTAAGCATAAAAAAATTGAATGTAACAAATGTAATGCTCTAACCTGATAGGTTCAATATAAAGCAAATGATGATATTAATGTGGCTCTTCAACTAGGTTCACATGCCAGTCTGGTCTTGTTGGTTCTTACCAAATTCGAACCCGTCTATAATACAGATTCCTCCAACTTTTGAACTATCACAGTTGAGAAAAAGGTTATAACAGAGCCGCATAAAAAGGTGTCAGTTGCTACTCCTTCTCACTTTTTTCTTTGACGGCAATCATACTACTAAAGCCGGGTAATTTAGACCTTTATACAAAACTTCAAATCATGTTACCCGATATTAAAACCATTATTGAATATGCCGCAATGGCTCCCTCTGCACACAACACACAACCATGGAAATTTAAAGTACAGGGGCATTTTATTAAACTGATTCCCGATTATTCAAAGGTTTTGCCTGTTTCTGATGCTGATCATCATGAGCTTTTTATCAGCCTTGGTTGCGCCTTAGAAAACCTGGTAATTGCATCCAGTCAACTTGGTTACAACAGTAATATTATGTACGATCTCACAGATGGGGCCGAAGAAATCCTAATTCATCTTTTTGAAGACGGGCTAATTTCCGGACATCGTTTGTTTGAATCCATTCCGGAGAGACATGTAAACAGAAGCAATTTTCTTAATGCTGAAATACCCATTGAAGCCCTGCAGCAATTGCATAAAGTAAGCGCTTCGGACAATGTTAGCGTTTCAATGATCATTAATAAAGATCTTAAACACAATGTTGCGGAGTTGTTGAAAAAAGCTGCCTTTGTTCAGTTTAAAAGAAAAGAATATAAAAAAGAGTTGCTTCACTGGATTCGCTTTAATGAAAAAGCTGCCCTAAACCACAAAGATGGATTGAGATATGCTTCCATGGGTTTACCGGAAGTTAACCCGGTCATTGGTGACTTTTTATTTACCCATTTTGCAACACCCGGAGGCGAAGCAAAAAAAGCTGAACTTTTGGCTGATGAATCTCCTGCGTTGGTTGTTTTTGCAGCAGCAGAAAATTCAAAGAAAAATTGGATAAACTTGGGCCGTAGTTTTGAACGATTTGCCCTTGCTGCTACACGTTACGGTATTGCACATGCACATATGAATATGATTTGTGAGGAGGCTGAGTTACGCAATGAACTGAAACAAATGATAGGCATAAAGGAAGAGCCGCTCCTTTTAATACGTATTGGCTACAGTGATAAAATTATGCCGTCTTCCTACCGTCATGAAATAAATGAGCTGGTTGAAGAAACCCTCTGAAAACAGCTTTCATCAGAATGATAAACTGGTTAAGCCTTAAGTGTGGGTAAATATTTGTTTCGCTTCTGATTATTAAATTGGAAAAGTTACTTTTGCGATTCGTATTAAACGAATAACAATATGAAACTTTCACATCTCTCCGAAACATTAGTGGGTTCTGAAATTGTGAAACTGGGCAACCAAATCAAAGAGCGTATCCGTAACGGAGAGCGTATTTATAATTTCACTATTGGGGATTTTGACAGTTCGGTTTTTCCCATACCACAGGAATTTGAGAAAGAAATTATTGAAGCCTATCATCATCGCTATACAACGTATCCTGCTGCAGAAGGGATTCTTGATTTGCGCAAAAGCGTTTCTGCTTTCATTAAAGAACGTGAAGGTTTGGAGTATGGTGTAAATGAAATTCAAATTGCAAGCGGTGGGCGCCCGCTCATCTATTCTATCTTTCGTGCTATTGTTGATAAGGGAGATAAGGTAGTGTATGCCGTACCGAGCTGGAACAATAATCATTATGTGCATTTTAATGAAGCACAGCATATTGTAGTAGAAGCAACGCCTGAAAATAATTTTATGCCAAGGGCAGAAGATTTAAAGCTGTTGCTTAAAGGGGCTTCGCTGCTATGTTTGTGTACGCCGCAAAATCCTACAGGTACTATGCTCACCAAAGATGAGCTGGAAAAAATTTGTGATTTAATTCTTGAAGAAAACAATTCACGTGCTGCACATGAAAAGAAATTGTTTTTATTGTTTGATCAAATGTACTGGACCTTGACTTTTGGTAGCAATGAACATTACAACCCTGTATCGCTTCGTCCGCAGTTGAGAGATGTTACTGTGTTTGTTGATGGCATCAGCAAGGTATTTGCAGCAACCGGGGTGCGTGTGGGATGGAGCATGGGGCCTGAACTCATTATTTCAAAAATAAAGGCAATTCTTTCACATGTAGGTGCATGGGCGCCAATGGCTGAACAGGTAGCAACGGCCAAATACTTATTACAGAAAGATGCGATTGACAACTACCTTGTTCATTTTAAAAATGAAATCAATTATCGTTTGGTTGAAATTGCAAAAGGCTTCAGACAACTGAAGAGTGATGGCTTATCGGTTGATGTAATTGAGCCGCAAGGCGCTATATATCTTACAATTAAAATTGATGTGACCGGGAAGAAAAGAGCCGATGGAAGTTTATTGGAAACACAAGCTGATGTAACACAGTATTTATTAGATGAAGCAAAGCTTGCCATTGTTCCTTTCTATGCATTTGGTGCGGCAAAAAATTCTCCATGGTACCGTTTGAGTGTGGGTACATGCCGCAAGGAAGAGATTCCTAAGTTTTTTGGGGAACTAAAAGAAGCATTAAGTAAGTTGATTTAAAACTTATACCCCTTGCAATCATAAACCCAAAACTTTCGCATCAAAACACCTCTTTTGTTTTTTAAAAGAATGGGTGCTATTGGTATCACAGATTCAAAATGCTGATGCAGCAACTCCATTGTTTCTTTGCTTGTAGGGTTATCATTTAGCCGTGGGTTAGAATCAAGAAACAAAGCGTTTTTTCCTTGTAATTGCTTTGGCGCATCTTTATCTACAATCATATATTGTAAGGAAGGTAAACCAAGCACATTGGCTGCGTAAACTTTTTTTCTGCTCGTAAAATGCAAAACAGCAGATGTTTTATAATCATCTTCCGCAAAAACAAAATAGTCGGGCCGTTCTGTGAGTAATATCTCAACTTTATCATTGAGTTGCTGCCATCCCCACCACGTGTCATCTGATTTAACCGCAACAGGATAGGTTGCTATAAAAACGAAACCCAGAAAATGCAGTATCAATGATGCCACCAGTTGAAATCTGATCCATTTTGCTGAAATGAACGTAGCCGCCAGAATAATACCACTGATGTAAGCAGGCATCATCCAATTGATTTTTACCCAGATTAAAACTGAAACACCGAAAAAGAAAAATACCATGGGTACAAAAAAGCAAAGTAGAAACAATTGATCAGTAGAAATAGAAGCGATTTTTTTTACCCCCTTTTTCAAGTATTTCCAT
This sequence comes from Chitinophagaceae bacterium, assembly GCA_046301455.1. GTDB lineage: Bacteria > Bacteroidota > Bacteroidia > Chitinophagales > Chitinophagaceae > Lacibacter. Next base: position 5,266 of record JBKCJY010000301.1, read on the forward strand.
GTAATAACCAATAGAGCTGAAAATAAAACAGGAACAAGAATAAATAATTGATGGCCCACTGTGCCAAAAAAGTTATGCAGTTGGAATCCCATGTGGTTAAACCTTGACCCGCCCTGGAATCTGAAGGAAATAAAGTCATTTTGAATATTCCAGATTACAACAGGAGATGCTACTGCGGCAAACATGATACAAACCAAAATAAATCGGAAATTAAAAATTCTGTACCGCTGTTCTTTTTGAAACAATAAAAACAAAAACAATCCTGCAGGCAAGAATACGGCGGTGTATTTGCTTAAAAAAGCAGCGCCCATCATTACTCCTGTGAGCAACCAATCTTTCCAATGATCCCCGCTAACTGCCCTATGTGCAAATAAAAGTGAGAGGCTCCAGAATAATAGCAGTGGAACATCGGGAGTTGTAATAATAGACACAATACTTGCCAGTATTGTTGATATAAAAAGCACCGTGGCTCTTGCCGCTTTTTGATGAGACAATACACGCTTAGAGAGCAGGTACACAACAAAACTAGTGACGATAGTAATTATAAAATTTGTTATGTGGATGGCTGTTATAGAAGATCCCAATACTGATGTAAACAACCACAACATCCACGCAACCATTGGCGGATGATCAAAATAAGATAAAGCAAGATTCTCAGAATAAAAACAGTAATACGCATCCTGGGGCATTATACCCATTATGAGAACTGATGCTAACCGCAGCAGTAAAAGAGGTATTAATAGCCTGCGAAGAGATAAAGGAATTAAGGATGACAACGATATCCTGTTTTTATTATGTACGAATGTATTTAATTTAGATGCAATGAACATCGAAATAATCCGTGATTATTGTTTGAGCAAAGAAGACGCAGAAGAAACGCTGCCCTTTGGACCTGATGTGCTTGTTTATAAAGTAAAGGGTAAGGCTTTTTTGTTGTTAGCTCTCGATACAGATGAGTTGCGTTTTAATGTAAAATGCAACCCTGAGCTTGCGTTAGAACTTCGGGAACAATACGCATCCGTTCTGCCTGGTTATCACATGAACAAAAAGCACTGGAATACGATTATTTTTGACAAAACAATCTCTTCCAAACTCATCAAAGAATGGATTGACCACTCTTATGAACTTGTATCAAAAGGCAAGAAGAAATAATCATTTCTTCACGCATCTATACATGTCCTTCAGCAAGCATTGCATCTGCTACACGAATAAAACCGGCAATATTTGCGCCCTTCTCATAATTGATATTACCGTTTTCATCAGTACCATATTTCACACATTGTGCATGTATGTTGCGCATAATCTCATGCAGGCGTTCATCCACCTGCTCTCTTGTCCATGACAAGCGAATGGAGTTTTGCGACATTTCCAAACCGCTGGTTGCAACCCCTCCGGCATTGGATGCTTTACCCGGTGCATATAAAATACCTGCCTGTTGAAATTCATGAATTGCTGCAGGTGAGCTGGGCATATTGGCTCCTTCTGCTACCAGCTTGCATCCGTTTTTAATCAAATGCTTGGCGTCCATTCCTTCAACTTCGTTTTGTGTAGCGCAAGGCAATGCTATATCACAGGGAATATTCCATGGTTTTTGATTGGGGAAATAATCACAACCATATTTAACAGCATATTCTTTAATGCGCCCACGTTTTACATTTTTAAGTTCAAGAAGAAAATGTAATTTTTCTTCATTGATTCCATCTTTATCATAAATAAATCCATCAGAGTCAGATGCAGTAACAGGAATGCCTCCAAGATGAATGGTTTTTTCAATAGCATATTGTGCCACATTACCGCTGCCTGATATCACAACACGTTTACCTTTAAAACTTTCGCCCTTTCGTTTGAGCATTTCATCAGCAAAATAACAAAGACCATAACCTGTTGCCTCAGGACGAATCAAACTACCGCCAAAAGAAAAGCCTTTTCCTGTGAGCACACCGGTGAACTCATTCTTCAGCCTTTTGTATTGACCAAACAAAAAGCCAATTTCTCTTGCGCCTACACCTATATCTCCGGCAGGCACATCTGTATGTTCATCTATATGACGAAACAGTTCTATCATAAAGCTTTGGCAAAAACGCATTACTTCGTTATCAGATTTTCCTTTGGGGTCAAAATCACTTCCGCCTTTTGCGCCGCCCATTGGCAATGTAGTGAGTGAGTTTTTAAATACCTGTTCAAACGCAAGGAATTTTAAAATACCAAGATTTACTGATGGATGAAAACGAAGGCCCCCTTTGTATGGACCAATAGCGCTGTTCATTTGCACACGGTAACCCCGGTTGATTTGAAAGACACCATTATCATCCACCCACGGCACACGGAAGATGATAATGCGTTCTGCTTCGGTCATTCGTTCCAGTATGCGTGCTTTTTTATATTCGGGATGTTGTTCAATAAAGGGAATTACAGCGTGTGCTACTTCACTTACAGCCTGCATAAATTCAGGCTGCGCAATATTTCTGTTTTGAGCCCAGTCTAAAAACTCCTGGATGGGTTGTCGATAATTATTGTTCATAACAAGCAATTTTTATGTTTTATCATTTTTAAATTGGTGCAACAATATAGAAGCAAACCGCCTGCGGGAACATGAGCGTTGTCATTCTTTGTTGTGAGTGTGCTTAGGCAAACATGGAAACAAAAACTCAATCATAACTTTCTTAACTTGCCCTCATGCAAATCCAAAGCAGACTGCCCAAAGTGGGCACCAACATTTTTACCATCATGAGTGCGATGGCTACAGAGCACAAAGCCATCAATCTTGGCCAGGGGTTTCCTGATTATCCTATGAGTGAAGAGTTGATTGCCAAAGTAAATGAAGCGATGCGCCGTGGCAATAATCAATATGCGCCTATGCCCGGGCTGGTTGCATTGCGTGAAAGCCTTGCAGAAAAAGTAGAATTTCTTTATCAAGCAAAAATCAACTCTGAAACTGAAATCACCGTTACTCCCGGGGGCACTTATGCTATCTATACTGCA
>JBKCJY010000302.1:0-8342 GCA_046301455.1 Chitinophagaceae bacterium
GCCTCCAACCTTGATTTGCGTGCAGATACCAATGAAATTTCGGCAATAACAAACAGGCCGTTTAACAAAATAAGTCCGAGTAATATAAATATCTCTGTCATGATTGTGGTGCAAATCTACAAATACTTGCGTAAGTGGTATTTTAAGTGTGTTTTAAGCCTCCAAACTGTTTGATATAATTACGGCTTGTAAACCAACCTAGAAAACAACCGAGCAATGCACCACCCAACACATCAAGAGGGAAATGGGCACCTACATATACCTGTGCATAGCATACCAATGTTGCCCAAATAAAAGCCAGCCATACCCAAGGCTTACCAAAATGCCTCATGGTTTGAAAAATAAACATGGATATACCAAAATGATTGGTGGCGTGGCTTGATACAAAACTAAAACCATCTGAACAGCGGATGAGCATACGAACTGAATCTGCACTCATTGCATCTATACAGGGACGTGGCCGGTCAAAAACTTGCTTAACTACCTGCTGGCTGATGAGATCAGTCAATGCAAATGTGGCGAGGAAAAACAGTATCCACCACCAGGCCCTGTTTTTGAAATTAGCAAAAACAAAAACGAGTAAAAACAGATATACGGGCACCCATGTATATTGATTTCGGAAGAAAGGCATCAGCACATCAAACAAACTGTTGCTTGTAGTTTGATTGACGAATTGAAAGAATTTTCTGTCAAGTTGAAGGAGGAGTTCCAGCATTCAGTTCAAATATAATAGACCGTTCCTGTATTACCACCTGATTTCTGGCAAAAGTTTATAATTTAGCGGCTCTTGCTTAAGGAAATGATAAGGAAACTCAAGTTTACACCTGTAGCCCGCTGGGTAGTACAGCTATTTTTGATCTTACTGCTTGCATTTACAATGCTCCGGTTAATTACTTTTTTATGTTTTAAACCGGCACAGCTTTCGTTAATAGAAGCAATCCCTTCCTTTGTGCTTGGTTTTCGGTATGATATACGTTGGATTTGTATTGTACTTACACCCCTGTTGCTAATTGGAAGCATTCCTTCATTGTCGCCTTTTATTTCCGGCAAAACAAAACGTTTCTGGCTCATTTATCTGGTTACAATAACATCATTTATTCTTTTGTTTTTTGGTGCAGATTTTGGACACTTTGATTATGTAGAAACAAGACTTAATGCAAGTGCATTAAACTTTCTGGAAGATTTTGCCATATCTATGAAGATGTTATGGCAATCCTATCCTTTGTTCTGGATTTTTACTGCGCTTTCTGTGATCGTGTATTCCATTTACCGTTTATACAAATGGACACACCTTAAACTGGAAGTGATACATGAAGAAAATCATTATTTTAAACCCCTGCGCACCCTTTGGCTCACAGCATTTGTTTTTATTGGAATATGCGGTAACAATCCTGCAAAACCTTTGAAGTGGAGCGATGCTTTTCAACTGGGAGATAATTTTAAAGCCTACCTTGCTTTAAATCCGTTACAAAATTTTTTCACCACACTAAAGTTTCGTGAACCATTCGCTGATGATGGACGTGCACGGCAACACAGCAATACCATTAAACAAATGATGGGTATGAATATAGCCACCAGCGATCTTAATTTTCAAAGAAGAGTGGAATTCCCCTTGCCTGCAAAAAAAATGAATGTGGTGCTGGTTATTTGTGAATCGCTCAGTATGTACAAAAGCAGCATGAGTGGCAATAAACTCAACACCACTCCTTATTTGCAGCAATTGAGTAATGAAGGTTTGTTTTTCAACCATTGTTTTTCGCCGCACTTTGGAACTGCAAGAGGTGTGTTTAACCTGCTCACCGGAATTCCTGATGTGCAGTTAAGCAAATTCTCAACCCGTAATGAACGTGCCATTAACCAGCATACCATCATCAATGATTTTAATCAACACAATAAATATTATTTTATTGGTGGCAACAGCGAGTTCAATAATTTTAAAGGAATACTTGTTAACAACATAAAAGGTTTGAAGTTGTATGAAGAAGGGATGTACAAAAGCAAGCCGTTTAATGTGTGGGGCATCAGCGATAAAAATTTATTTGCAGAATCGCAAAGCGTTTTAAATAAAGAACAGCAGCCTTTCTTTGCTATTATTCAAACTGCAGACAATCACCGCCCTTTTGTTATACCTGAAGAGGATAAGCCATTTGTTGACAACCGAATATTTACAGATGAAGAACTAAAGAAAAACGGCTTTTCATCTCAGGATGAGTTTGCTGCTTTTGCGTATGCCGATTATTGCATCCGTAAGTTTATGGAAGATGCAAAGCAACAGGCATGGTTCAACAATACTTTGTTTGTTTTTGTGGGTGATCATGGCGTAAAAGGTGATGCTGGTGATTTATATCCTTCTGCATGGACAAATGAACGTTTAACGGATGAACATGTGCCATTGCTGTTTTATGCGCCTGCACTAATTAAACCGGAGTTGCGTACTGAAGCAGTGAGCCAGGCAGATGTATTGCCAACTATTGCAGGTTTGTTGCAACAGCCATACACCAATACAACACTTGGCAGGGATTTGCTGCGGAAGAATTCAGAAGACTTTGCTTTTATTATTCATCATGATGAAGCAAAAATTGGTATCGTAAATAATGAGTTTTATTACATCCTAAATATGAACTTGCAGAGAGACACATTAGTGCCTGTCCGTTTTAATAGTCCCGTTTTATCAACTGAAGAATATGAGCGTACAAAATTGAAAATGTCAGCAGAAACAATTGCGTTTTACGAAACTGCAAGATGGATGTTGCTTAATAATCAGAAGCAGAAGGTGTGGAAAGCCACACCATAAAGTGGCTAATCAACGTTACTTCACCTTCTTCGCTTCAATAATCAAACGTGGCGAGTTTTTTACATCATAACTGTTGAACTGGTAATCGCCATATACATTTTGTACCTGAAGACCATGAAATGCAAACATATCATTGAATTCGCCCAATGAGAATTTGGCAACTTTTTCAGTAAACACAAGCGGTTCTTCTAAATGTTCTTCATCTTCCACCACAATCTTTTTGTAAAAGTGTGTTTCATCTAGCCATCTTGTAATATCAAATAACACCCCTTCTTTTTCAATTTCACTTTTATATACCAAATGTGTTTCTACATAATGGGCGTTGAGGTAATCAATAACAAAGGTACCACCGCTTTTTAATGATTGGGCAATAGTTCGTATAGCATTATCATGCTCTCTTCTTATACGGAAATAACCAAAGCTTGTAAAGAAGTTAAAGGCATAATCATAATAGTTCATGCGAAAGGGTAGACGCATATCATGTACAAAAAACTCAAGATGTTCATTTTGATGCTCCAATGCGTCTTCAATACTTTCAGGGCTGATATCAATACCTGTAACAAAATATCCTTTGGATGCTAAGTGAATACTGTGCCGTCCACGGCCACATGCAACATCCAGCATTTTTGAGTTTGAAGAAGGATTGAGTTTTTCAATAAGCGCATCAATAAAGATAGCAGCTTCACGTTCATCACGCTTAAAATACAGAAGGTGATAGTAGGGTGAGTTAAACCAGTTTCTATACCAGGATTTTTGTTTTACTGCCGGTTCCATGAATTAAAAGTATTAAAAGAGTGTTGAATGTAAAGATGAAGTTGTACACCTATTATTGATTTAACTGAAACATACTGTTGAGTTCTTCTTTTTCCACAACACCGTTTTTACGCCAAAGCTCAGTTCCGTTTTTCAAAAATAATACCGTGGGAATGCCTTCTACATTCAACTGTTTCATTAAATCGGTATGAACGCCTCCGTCAATTTTAAGAAGCGTTACTTTGTTATTTGTTGTAATAAAATCATTGATCGTGGGTTCCATTTTGCGGCAGGGCGGACACCATTCTGCTCCAAAATCAACAAGCATATATTCTTTGCCTGCAATTTGCTTTTGATAATCTGCCAGTGTCATTTGAGGAATATTGGGCATGCCTACAACCGGCTTTCCAGTACGTTTCCAATTACTGAAACCACCACGTAACTCCACCACATTTGCAAAGCCCTGTTTACGAAGCCAAGACGCAGCGGCATTGCTTCGTGGACCTGATAAACAATAAATATAAACGGGTTTATTTTTATCTAAAGCTGCTGCACGTTTTTCAAATTCATTCCGATCATTCCAGTTGGCCTGTAATGCATTTTTAATATGTCCGTTTTTAAATTCAGCTGCGGTACGAACATCTAGCAGTTGAACCTGTTTATCAGCTAATCCTTTTTCGAATACTTCTGCCGATACTTCGGCATTTGTTTGCGCTGAGCTGTTACAACCAAACAAAAAACCCACAATTACAATCAATAAGCAACGCATGAATAGTTTTTTTTGCAAAGGTAAAGCCACTCTTCAAGAAAATTGTGATCAAAGGCACAGAAATCAAAAGCATTCTGTTATTTCTTACTTAAATTCGGCACATTAAAACAACGTATATGAACCGATTGCTATTTCTCTTTCTTGTTTGCTGTTCCATGTTTGGTCATGCACAACAATTATCTTATTACTTGCCCAGCTCTGTTAATTACAATCAAAACATCCCAACCCCCAAGCAAGTTGTGGGGCATGAAGTGGGAGAGTGGCATATTACGCATGACCGTCTTGTACTTTACATGAAAACAATTGATGCTGCCAGTGACCGTGTTACTTCAATGGTAACCGGTACCACACATGAAGGCCGTCAGCAAATGGCTTTGTTCATTACATCGCCTGCCAATCATGCAAAGCTTGAAGAAATACGCAAGCAGCATTTACAATTATCAAATACAGAACAAAGTGCTTCATTAAATACCGCTGATATGCCCTTGGTTGTATGGATCGGTTGCAGCATACATGGTAATGAACCCAGCGGTGCCAATATGAGTTTGCTGCTTGCTTATTACTTATCAGCAGCGCAGGGCGCAGCAATTGACGAGTTGCTGAACAATACAGTGATCATTCTCGATCCTTCTTTTAATCCTGATGGTTTGAACCGTTTTGCCAATTGGGTAAACACTAATAAAAGTGCTGTACAAATTACAGATGTAAACAACCGTGAACTCAACGAACCATGGCCCGGCGGCAGAACCAATCACTATTTGTTTGATCTCAACCGTGACTGGTTGCCTGCACAACAACCCGAAAGCCAGAATCGTTTAAAAATATTTCATGACTGGAGACCTAATATTTTAACCGATCATCATGAAATGGGAAGCAATGCCACTTTCTTTTTTCAACCAGGTGTATTGAGCAGGGTAAATCCAAATACTCCCCGTAAAAATCAACAGCTCACAGGAGAAATTGCAAAGTATCATGCAAAATATTTAGACAGCATCGGCTCTATGTATTTTACAAAAGAAGGTTATGATGATTTTTATTATGGTAAGGGAAGCACGTTTCCTGATATACATGGAAGTGTTGGTATTTTGTTTGAACAGGCCAGCAGTCGTGGTCATGCACAACAAACAGAAAATGGAATACTTACATTTCCATTCACCATACGCAATCAGTTTACAACTGCATTATCTACATTGGAAGCAGGAAGAAATCTGCGTAAAGATTTATTAAACTATCAACGTGAGTTTTATAACAACGTAAAAACAGAAGCTGCTGCTTTTCCTGTAAAAGCTTATGTGTTTGGTGATGCGTATGATCAAAGCCGCAACGCATTGTTTGTTGAAATGATGAAACGTCATCGTATAGATGTATATGAGAACAAACAAACCATGGATGCCGATGGTAAATCATTTGCAGCTGGCAGTAGTTGGATTGTACCCACCAATCAAAGCCAGTTTAAATTAATTAAAACCATTTTTGAAAAAACGCTCAACTATGAAGACAGTTTGTTTTATGATATTACAAGCTGGACATTTCCATTGGCCATGGGTATACCAAGTGCTGAATTGAAAACAATGCCTGCCCTGGGTGATGCGGTGAATGATGTAAAGAAACCAACCGGCAAAATCATTGGTAACAGCAATTATGCCTTTGCATTTGAGTGGGATGATTTTTATGCACCAAAAGTTTTATTTGCTTTACAAAGCAGGGGTGTAATTACAAAAGTTGCTACCCAATTATTTGAAAGCGCTACAGCCAATGGCAATAAGAAATTTACGTATGGTACTATTGTGATACCTGTAAAAATTCAAAGCCGAAACGCAGAAGAATTGATAAAGCTGATTGAAGCAAGTATAGCAGGCACAGCTGTGCAGGTCTATGCATTAACAAGTGGCTTAAGTGTGAGTGGTATTGATTTGGGAAGCGGCAGTTTGGTGAACAACCGAACTCCAAGAATATTGTTGTTAGGCGGAAATGGAACAAGTTCAAATGATGCAGGTGAAATATGGCATATGCTGGATCAACGCATGCGAATACCTGCAACTATTATGGAAGTAGATCGTTTTAGTGCTACCAACATAAATAGTTACAATGTGATCATTATGCCCGAAGGGAATTACAACAATATGGAAAAGCCTGCTCAGGATAAGCTCCGTGCATGGGTGGCAGCAGGCGGCACTCTACTGGCATTTGAAGGTGCAGGTAAATTTTTAAGCACAGCGGGCATTACCAAAACAATTTATAAAACTGATGAAGCGAAGTATGACAGCACAGTTGTATATCCATACTTTTTAAGAAGTGATGAAATACGTGCAAGAGAAATGCCCGGTTCTATTTTTGAAGCAAAGATTGATAATACACATCCTTTGTGCTATGGCTATCGTGGCAAGACCATGAGCATTTTTAAAGCCAATACATTGTTTATGGATCAGAATAACAATCCGTATGATTCACCTGTGCTTTTAACAGATAATCCATTGCAAAGCGGTTATTTGTTCAGAGAACATAGAGATAAATTAAAAGGAAGTGCAGTTGCCAATATTGATAACATCGGCAGGGGAAAAGTAATTACTTACAGTGATAATTTGAACTTCCGTGCGTTTTGGTTTGGCACAAGTAAATTGTTTTTGAACGGCGTATTTTTTTAATAGGCTTTTAAGTAGAAGGTATAAGGCAAAGGTTTAACAAGAACCGTTATTTTGCCTTATACCTTTTATCTTTGCTGCTTGTTATGATTGACAAGATCGTCTCTCTCATTCACAATATAATTGACTGGTTTTATCCTCCATTCAAAAAACTGATGCCGCAGCAAACGTTCAGGTATGCAGCTTGTGGAGGTGGAAATGTGTTACTTGATTTTTCCATTTACACCATCAGCTATACCTTATTATTTAATCAATCTTTTGTAGAAACACCCTGGCTTACCATCACCCCGCATATCGCTTCGTTTCTACTTGCATTTTGTATTTCATTTCCGCTTGGATATTTCCTCAACCGTTATGTTGTGTTTGACAGCAGAGATGTGCGCAAACGTGAGCAATTGCCCAAGTATTTTGCAGTTTCAATGGTTGCATTCCTCATCAACTATTTCTGCTTGAAAGTTTTTGTTGAAACCTTTGAATTGAATGCAATTGTTGCAAGAGCTATTACTATTGTAGTAGCGGTAGCTTTCAGCTATTATGCACAAAAACATTTTACGTTTAAATAATAATGATGATGCTCCCTAACCGTTATTGAAACGCAATTATGAAACGAGCCCGCCTGTTGGCACACAGGCTTAGCCAAACCGCCGCCCATTGCTGCAAAAGCCAGTCACCAACATCTACCTTTATCCCTTACTTTTGCCTTCAACGATTTGCTTAAAACAACTATATGAGTTTTGACCGTAAAATTTTAACGCTCGATGAGTTTACCATCAAGCAACTGCGTGATTTTCCACAAGCAACCGGTGAATTGAGTTCTTTATTAAGAGACCTTGGGCTTGCCGCTAAGCGTGTTAATGTGGAAGTAAATAAAGCAGGACTTGTAGATATCTTGGGTGATGCCGGTACTACCAATGTGCAGGGTGAAGATGTGAAGAAGCTGGATGTGTTTGCCAACAACCAGTTTATGAAAGTGCTGCAGCATGGAATTAGTTGTGCAGGTATTGCCAGTGAAGAAATGGATGATTTTATTGTGTTTGATGACGATATCAGCAAGAATGCAAAATATGTGGTGATGTTTGATCCGCTGGATGGTAGCGGTAATATTGATGTGAACATTTCAATAGGAACCATATTTGGTGTTTACCGCAGAGAGAGTGAGCGTGGTACTTTGTGTACGAAAGAAGATTTTTTACAAAAGGGAAGGAATCAAGTGGCTGCAGGTTACATGGTGTATGGCAGCAGTACAATGATGGTATATGCTACCAAGCGTGGTGTAAATGGTTTTACATTGGATCCCAGCATTGGTGAGTTTTGTTTAAGTCATCCAAATATTCAATGTCCTGATTTGGGAACTATTTACAGTGTGAACCACGGAAATTTTTTC
>JBKCJY010000303.1:0-10444 GCA_046301455.1 Chitinophagaceae bacterium
ACTTTCAAGGATATGCTCGTAAGTATAAATGGGGCAACCAAAACGAACTGCAAGAGCCAATGCATCGCTGGTGCGGCTGTCAATCTCTACCGTATCATTGTCAGTAGAACAAAGAAGTTTGGAGTAGAAAATACCTTCCTGCAAATCATTGATGACGATTTCATGCAGTTCTACATTAAAAGCCAGCATGAAATTTTTCATTAAGTCATGTGTAAGCGGGCGACTGGGTTGCATGCGTTCCAATGCAACTGCAATAGCCTGTGCTTCAAATCCACCAATAACGATGGGCAGGCGGCGCAGTCCATTTACTTCGCCCAGCACTACGGCATAACTGTGTGTTTGGGTGATGCTGTGGGAGAGGGCAATGATTTCCAGTTCTATCTTTTTCATAACCTGACGGCAAATTTAAGGGCTTTGGAGTGAATATTTCATAAAAGCCGATAGTCTTTAGCCGGTAGTCGGTAGTGGTCAACCCTTGCAAAAAAAACATTTTAAAAACAACTAGTCTTTAGCCTGAATAGTTAGAAACTTAATTTTCTTCTAACCAATGACTAAAGACTATCAACTACCGGCTATCGGTTAACGACTTACTTAAGCAATTCCCTTCAATTTTTTCACTTCCTGTATCATCTTCGGCACCACATCAAACGCATCGCCTACGATTCCATAATCGGCCGCTTTAAAGAAAGGTGCCTCGGGGTCTTTATTGATAACTACAATTACTTTACTTCTGTTTACACCTGCGAGATGCTGAATGGCACCACTGATGCCAACGGCAATATAAAGATTGGGTGCAATGGCGCCACCTGTTTGTCCTACATGCTCATGATGCGGACGCCAATGTGCATCTGCCACTGCACGGCTGCAGGCAGTTGCAGCACCAAGCAATCCTGCCAGTTCTTCAATCATACCCCAGTTCTCAGGGCCTTTTAATCCACGACCCCCGCTTACCACCAGTTCTGCTTCGCTCAACGGAACCTGTCCGGTTACCTTATTAGTAGCCGTTACTTTTATTTTAGCTGCATCAACAGTTGGTGTAAACGCAACTATTACAGCAGTTCCATCACCTGCAACAGTTGAAAAAGAGTTGGGGCTTAGTGCTACTATTTTTACCGCTGTATTCACACTTATATGTGCAAATGCTTTACCGCTGAACACAGCTTTCTTTGCAACAAAACCATTGCTTGTATCAGGCAATCCAACAGCACCGCTCACCAATCCTGCTTTGAGCCTTGCACTTAAACGTGGGGCAACCGCTTTGCCCGTAACGTTGTTTGAAATAACTACTACCGTTGCATTACTTGCAACAGCCGCATCAGCAATTGCTTTTGCATACACCTGTGCATCCATGTGATTGAATGCATCGTTTACTGCATGATGAATTTTACTAACACCGTATTTGCCCAATGAGGCTACATCATCACTTACTTTGCCGAGCAGCAAACCTTCAGCACTTGTGCCGAGTTGCTTGGCGAGTTGTGCACCATAGGTTAATGCTTCAAAAGAAGATTTTTTTACATGACCATCAGTAGCATCTATAAAAATTAGAACAGACATTATTTAAAATTTGATGATTTGAAAATTTGATGATTCTATTAAAACACTTTTGCTTCTTCATGCAGCAGTCTAATCAATTCGCCTACATTTTCTGCATCTACCAGCTTTACTCCGGATTTTGGTGCAGGTAATTCAAAAGCTGCAACAGAAGTTAATACATCAACAGCAAGAGGATCTGTTACTTTCAAAGGTTTGGTGCGTGCGCCCATAATGCCTTTCATATTGGGAATGCGTTGTTCCGCCATCCCTTTTTGACAGCTAACAACAACCGGTAAACTTACTTCACAAGTTTCTTCGCCTCCTTCAATTTCACGGTTGATGGTAGCAGCAGTTCCGTTTAAATCAAACTTTGTTGCCAGTGATACATAAGGCATATCCAGTAACTCAGCCACCATACCGCCGATTGATGAACCATTGTAATCTATGGTTTCTTTACCGGTGAAGATTAAATCATAGCCGCCGCTTTTGGCCACTTCAGCAATTTGGTAAGCAATCGTAAAGCTGTCTGCACTTTCAATGTTCACACGAATGGCTTCATCTCCGCCCAATGCCAGTGCTTTGCGAATGATGGGCTCGGTATCAGCTCCGCCAACAGTAATTAAATGAATAACAGTTGATGCATCTTTTTCCTTGAGTTCAATGGCACGAACCAATGCATACCATTCATCATAAGGATTAATAATCCACTGCACACCATCTTGTGCAAACTTTGTGTTGTTATCTATGAAGGCTATTTTTGCCGTTGTGTCCGGCGTTTTGCTGATGCAGACTAAAATCTTCATGCAGTCGAAATTTATATGATTTTAAAATTAGTTGTTTATGCAACTAAGCAAAGATAAAGGCAAAAGCTGTTACACTAACAAAAGTTTGCAAAGAAAATATTTTGAATGATGGACAGAGTTGAACGAATTAAGGAAATGCTAACAACAAATCCCCATGACAGCTTCCTCAATCATGCGCTGGCGCTGGAATATATAAAAGCCGGCAATGATGCAGCGGCTCAAACTATTTTTGAGCAATTGCTGGAGCGGGAACCCGGCTATGTGGGTAGTTATTATCATCTTGCCAAATTGTTTGAACGTAATGGAAATGAACAACAGGCCATTGCCTGGTACGAAAAAGGAATGCATATAGCCAAGGAAAAAGCTGATCAGCATGCGTTTAACGAATTGCGGAGTGCATGGGAGGAGTTGACGTTTTAAAATTTTATCCGGTAACAGAATGATTCAAAAGTTTAATACTCTTATCAACAAACATCATCTTTTCACCAAAGATCATCAACTCATTTTGGCTGTTAGCGGGGGAGTGGATAGTGTGGTACTAATGGATTTATGTGCAAAGTCCGGTTATCAATTTTCCATTGCACATTGCAACTTTAATTTGCGTGGTGCGGAGAGTGATGCAGATGAATTATTTGTGCAATCCCTCGGTAAAAAATACAATGTACAAGTTCATTTAAAAAAGTTTCATACAACTGCATACGCATTTGATCATAAACTTTCTATACAGGAAGCAGCACGGGTTTTGAGATATGAGTGGTTTGATGAGTTAGTATCAGCAAAAATATATGGAACTTCAGTCCTTCTCACTGCGCATCATGCTGACGATAATAATGAAACCCTGCTCATGAATTTTTTCAGGGGTACTGGTTTGCATGGCTTAACAGGCATTCCTGTTAGCTATGGTGATGTAAAACGTCCATTACTAGCTTTCTCAAAAGATGAGTTAATGGCTTATGCAAAAGAAAATAATTTGCAGTGGCGGGAAGATGCATCCAATCAATCTTCAAAATACACACGCAACTTTTTCAGGAACGAGATCATTCCCATGATTGAAAAAGTATATCCGCAGGTGAAAGAGAATTTGCAGGATAATATTGAGCGGTTTAAAGAAATTGAACAGCTCTATAATATTTCATCACAGCTTATCATCAAAAAACTCTGCAAACAAAAAGGCTCCGAAGTTCACATTCCCATCAAACAATTGTTGCAATACAATAACCGTGCATTGATTTATGAAATCATCAAACAATATGGTTTTGCAGAAAAGCAAATTGAAGAAGTTTTAAAATTGTGCAATGCTGAATCAGGGAAATTTACAGAAAGCCCGGCTTTGAATTTCCGAATCATCAGGCATCGTCATTGGCTCATTATTGCACCATCAGCGGACAATACAGCGCATCATTTTATTATTAAGGATGTAGGTAGTTGGAATTTCCCGATAGGAAATGTGCTGATTAAAACATTTTCAAATTCAGAACAACCCATCAATAATTCCTCAAGCATAGCGATGCTTGATGCATCAAAGATTCAATTTCCTTTACTCCTTCGTAAATGGAAAACAGGCGATTATTTTTATCCGCTGGGCATGAAAAAGAAAAAGAAACTGTCCCGCTTCTTTATTGACGCCAAACTTTCTAAAACCCAAAAAGAAAATGCATGGGTTATTGAAAGTAATAAAAAAATTGTGTGGGTAGTGGGGCAGAGGATTGATGATCGATTTAAGATTCAGCCAACAACTCAAAATATTTTATTAGTAAGTTCTAATATCCAACCCTGATAATTTCCCCAATACTTACATCTTTAACTTTGTTAATAAAATTTTCTAAAACCGGGTAGTCTGAAAATAACCTGCAGGCAACAATCATAAAACCTACGCCAAATAAGGCTCCAAAAATATGAGCAGAGTGGTTAATATTACCGCCTCCTTTTATATCGAGCCAGGAAGAAACGGCGAGATAAATAAAACCGAATAAAAAAGCAGCAATAAAAACCGGAATAAAAAATAATCCCATTCCCATTAAAGGGTTCAATAAAATGCTTGCAAATATTACTGCTGAAACAGCGCCCGATGCTCCAAGGCTTCTGTAATGATAATTTTCTTTGTTTTTGTTATAAGTTGGTATGAGGCAAGCTCCAAGTGCAAGCACATACATAGCCAAGTATAACAGTTTGCCGGTTTCTCCAAAAATTTCACTGAAACTCGTTTCAACTAATCTTCCGAATAAATACAATGAAAACATATTAAACAGCAAATGCGTCAAATCAGCATGTAACAATCCATTGCTGAAAAACCGGTACCATTGATTGTTTTTGTGAATTGCAGGCGGATAAAAAATTAAACCATTCATTAGTTTTTCGTTTGAAAAAGCACTAAAAGAAACAAGTGATGTAATGATGATAATGATAACTGTAATGGAGAGTTGCATTCTTTGATTGGTTTATTTTCAAATCTAATTCTAAATTATTAAATAGTACTTCGTAATCGTATTTTGTAATTATTGATGATGATATTTTTCATTCCTCAATATTGTACATGCCCTGTACACCTGCTCAGCCAATATCAAACGCACCAATTGATGCGGGAAAACCAACTGTGATAAACTCCATTTAAAATCTGCACGTTTCATCACTGCTTCATCTATTCCATAGGCGCCACCAATTAAAAATACAAGGTTCTTTGTGCTTTCATTTGTACGCTTCATTATAAACTCGGCAAGCCCTTCGCTGTTCAATTGTTTTCCCCGTTCATCTAAGGCAATTAAGTAATCCTCTTTCTGTAACCAATTGAGAATCATTTCGCCTTCTTTCTTTTTCAAATCAGCTTCACTCAGCATACCACTGTTTTTGGGCAATGGAATAATGCTCCACTCCAACGGATAATACTTAGAGATGCGTTTTGTGAATTCTTCCACACCGGCTTTTACATATGGCTCATGATTTTTGCCCACACTCCAAAAATGAATTTTCATACTTCAATTGTATAGAATTGTTGTAAATTTCGGAACAACCAACAACACATGCGTATATTTTATTTTGCATTATTGTTTTTATGCAGTTTACATTCTTTTGCACAGGTATTAAAAGCTCCACTTAAAAAAGAAGGAGAAGGCCCTTATACCCAACTCATTCTCCGTGGTGTAATGATGATTAATGGTACAGGAGCACCGCCTACAGGCCCGATGGATATTGTTGTTGAAGGAAACCGAATTGTACAAATTGCAGGAGTGGGCAGTGGTATTCCTATTAATGATTCAAAAAGACCCAAATTGAAAGAGGGTGGAAGAGAAATAGATTTGACGGGTCATTACATCATGCCGGGCTTTATTGATATGCATGGTCATATAGGTGGTGAAGGGCAAGGTGCAAATGCAGAGTATGTATTTAAACTTTGGATGGCTCATGGCATCACTACCATTCGTGAACCGGCTTGTGGAAATGGATTGGATTGGGTACTTGAGGAAAAGCGGTTGAGCGCCGAAAATAAAATTACAGCTCCTCGAATTTTTGCATACACTTCATTTGGCCAGGGTAGCAAGCAACCCATTGCAACAACAGAACAGGCAGTTACCTGGGTACAACAGAATGCAAAAAATGGGGCAGATGGAATTAAATTCTTCGGAGCCGCTCCCAATATTATGGATGCTGCATTAAGAGAAAATAAAATGCTGGGATTAAGAAGTGCCTGCCATCATGCACAAATGGATGTGGCAAGGTGGAATGTGCTCAATTCAGCTCGCAGCGGTTTAACAAGCATGGAGCATTGGTATGGTTTGCCTGAAGCTTTGTTAACTGACAGGACTATACAGAACTATCCACTTACTTATAATTACAGTAATGAACAGCATCGCTTTGAAGAAGCAGGAAAATTATGGAAGCAGGCCGCCGCACCATTTACTGATCATTGGAATAAAGTAATGAATGAATTGCTGAGTTTAGATTTCACGCTCGATCCTACATTTAATATTTATGACGCAAACCGGGATTTAATGCGAACACGACGGGCAGAGTGGCATGAAGATTATACGCTGCCAAGTCTCTGGAAATTTTATGAACCAAGTATGGTGAGTCATGGTAGTTATTGGCATAGTTGGGGTACTGAACAGGAAGTAGCCTGGAAAGAAAATTACCGACTTTGGATGACTTTTGTGAATGAATATAAAAACCGTGGCGGCAGGGTAACCGCAGGTAGCGATAATGGGTTTATTTATCAAACATATGGGTTTGGATATATACGGGAATTGGAAATGTTACGTGAAGCTGGTTTTCATCCGTTGGAAGTAATTCGTTCTGCTACTTTATATGGAGCACAGGCTTTAGGCGTGGAGCAGCAACTTGGAACGATTGAAGTCGGGAAGCTGGCAGATTTTGTAGTGATTGATGTAAATCCTTTGGAAAACTTTCAAGTGCTTTACGGTACAGGAGCTATCCGGTTGATGCAGGATGGAAAAATTGTAAGAGTTGGCGGAGTTAAATACACCATTAAAGATGGTATTATTTATAATTCCCGAAAATTGTTGGCAGATGTAAAGCAGATGGTTGAAGAAGAGAAGAAGAAAGCCGGATGGAAATTAAAGCAGCCAGGTGTGGAATAAATTTCATTTGAGTTTTGGGTGAAAAACCTGCAACCCTTATCTTTGCCGTCCCTTAAAAGGGAATGGCTCCGTAGCTCAACTGAATAGAGCATCTGACTACGGATCAGAAGGTTTCAGGTTTGAATCCTGACGGAGTCACAAGGATTAGTAAAGGGTTGTATTAAATGCAGCCCTTTTTATTTTTCTCCTTCCGACACTTTTCCAACACTTTGCACAAATAAGCTTAAGTAAAAAGGCACTTTTTTATTAACTAAAGATACTTGCCTTGCTTTTATTTACACAGATGTTACTTGTTTATTGCTCATTACTTCTTTTGTCGACTGTTGAGAAAACCAACAGCAGCAAAAAGAGGGCTTCTCATTATCTAATTGAGAAGTCCTCTTTTTGTAGATGTATTTCATAAACTTTATAGTAGTTAAATATATCCATTGATTTTTCGAGTTCGATAATGATTGTTTCTAAAATAAAATCCTTCACACCTACATCAATATGTACTAAAATTACTATGAATAAACTTGTCTTCTATTTTTTTACATACTACTTTGCATGCATATCCATGATCTTATGAAAAATTTTCTTTGAATCTTCATATTTATTTAACCGGCCCTTTCTGGTTTATCATTCGCCTCTCTGTGATGATAGTTTATTTGAAGAAGTTTTATAATACAATCTGTTTTCTTAAATTGGAACCAGTATTTAACTTATTCATGTTGCAATGAAACTGAACTCCGGTATTAAATTATCTATACTCTTTTTTACACTTTCTCTGGTAATAAATACGGTTTTTTCCCAGAAAGTCAGGACTATTTCAAATTTTAGATATTTTGAATATAAAGATGGATTACCTGAAAACGATGTTAAGGATTTTCTTACTGATGATGAAAACGGTTATTGGTTCCGAACGTCGGGAAGCATTACTTTTTTTAACGGCTATGAATTTACAAATTATAAGAAAGGGAATAAGACTTTTAATTTAGTGAATGAACAACTCTTCTCCTTTAATTTATTTCAAAACTATATTTATGTTTTTGGTAATTCGGGAATTGATGTAATAAACTGGAAAACCAAAGAATCGTTTTGTATTTACGCACATCGTAATTCACTAAAGATTCGTAATGGATTTATTACCTCAAAGGGACGTATTCTGATTGTCGCCTCTGACGGTACTGTTTTTCAATTACAGGAAAACCAATTAAAGAAAGTTGGTAGCATTACATACTATACACAATGTACTATTAAAGAAACTACGAATGGTGATATTTTAATTTCTAACGATAACAAAGAAATTGCGCTTTTTGACTCAAACCTGTCTTTTATTAAAAAAATATTTCGGGAAATCTTCGACTTAATACCGGGGGGTATATATATGCATTCCCGCTACGAAACTGTAATCGCTACTAATCAATTTAATTATCGTTACGATTCACAGATTAGGGATTTGATAAAAATTGATGAGCTGCCGCCCTTGAATAGACTTTTTTGCGAGTCCTTGCGGTACTTATATTCGGTATCCAATTATAATAAGATTATACAAACGCAAATAGTTTCACCGTTAATAACAAACATAAATATTGCGCTCAATAAAAACTATTTCATAAACAAAATCAGTCTTGATAGAAATACTACTGTTGTTTTATGTACGAATCAAGGAGTCGTACTGTTTAATGAATTAAATAATAATTTTTATGAATTGCCAATACCCATAAAATCTGGGGTATATGGTGACAATACAAGGCGAGCAATTATTGAAACAAGCGATCATAAAATTCTACAATTAACATATTGGTGGATTGCTATTTTTGATCCTTTAACATCTGGCAATAAGTTAATAACTCTCTCCAATAACAATTACTACGCTGCATTACGGGATGATGATATCGTGTGGATAGGTACAGATGGTCAAGGCTTAACAAGTATCAATTTGAAAGATGCTCGTTTATCTCCCCAAAAGCAATTTGTAGGGGAGGGGGTTGATAGTATTATGCATATCACAGCGCTTAATAAATTAAATGATAAATACCTCTTAATCGGTACCTCTATATCAAATATAACATTGAAGACATTTGATATTCAAAAATCTAATTTTAAAGATGTGGTGATAAACGGATGGCCGGGGGGAGTATTAAAAGATAAGGTGTCGCAAATTATAGACGCCAAGTCGGGAGGTAAATGGATATGTAGCAACAAGGGCCTCATTCATCTTTCAGAAGATCTTGAGTTGAAACGATGGATAGGGAGAAATGAATTGGGTACGGATTTTATTAATTATGTATATGAAGATGAGGCTGATAATATTTGGATAGCAACAGATCATGGGCTTTTTCTTTACAATTTATCTCATCAAAAAATCATCAAAAGGTTTACTGATGATAACGGACTAGCCGGAAATAAATGTATAAGTATTATACCTGATAATTACAAGACTTTGTGGGTGCCTACCTATACGGGATTATCAAGAGTAGACTTGAAATCAGAAGGCATCAATAATTTTTATATACATGACGGCTTAGCTGACAATGAGTATAATTACTCATCTTTTCTGAGGGCCTCATCCGGGGATATCTATTTGGGGGGATTGAATAATTACGTTTATATAAAACCTTTCCCTTTTGATGCCATCAAAAAGACATCTTTTACACTAAGTATTGATTATATACTATTCAATAAAAAAGGGGTAGAATCTTTAGTCAAATATGAAGCTAAGCAACCTTTGAATATGCATTTTAAGGATGATCGATTGCATTTTAAATTTTCCCTTAAAAATCAGTTGTTTTCAGAGTTTGTATCTTATCAATATCGAGTTAAAGGGTTAAATGATAAATGGATTTCTCTAAATCGAAATAACAATATCGTCATTGATTATTTGCCTCCGGGTGATTATTCGCTTCAAATTCAAAGTATGGATATACATGATAAGCTGAAAATTCAAGAAATTGAAATCCCCTTATCTGTTTACAACTATTTTTATGAGTCAGTCATATTTTATTTTCTGCTTATCACTTTAATAATTGGATTGATTTCCTCTGTCTTTATTGTTAGATTTAATGCCCTCAAAAAAATCGGACGGTTAAAGACGGATCTTTCTAATGATATTCATGATGAAATCGGCACCATTTTTACTAAAGCGATTATGAAACTGGATTTGTTAAATCAAAAAGCAGGTAATCTATATCCGGAGATCGGAGTCGTTGAACGTAGTCTTCGGGATGGTATTCAACGTTTCAGAAATGTTTTATGGTCTCTTAATACAGATCATGGTAAATCGGATGATTTTGCGGCGAGAGTTAATACGACAATTTCAGAAGTGTTTTCAGATACAAGATTCGACTTCAGGGTTACCAATAAGTCTATGAATGTTTATTTCAATCGATCAATAAAAGTACGGCGTAATCTTTTGCTGATTATAAGAGAGCTTGCACATAATACACTTAAGCATTCTAACGGTGATATGTTTGAAGTTGTAATCATTAAAGAGTCAAACAAATGGGTAATGGAAATACTTGATAATGGAAC